>NZ_AP022613.1:5301568-5613425 GCF_010730195.1 Mycobacterium conspicuum | reverse complement strand
GACCCATAACGCAATCGTGGGCGTCATCCTGACCAGGACGACCAGCCCTACGACCACGCAGATCGCCAAGACCTGTCCCGAAACGGGCCGAAACATCCGCACAAAGGCCACCGCGGCCAGGACTCCGCATACCGTCACTACCGCGGTCACTACCGCGGTCTGCCAACGGTTCTTGGTGACCGCACCAATCGCAACGGCGCCCAGAAGTATTACCACCAACCCAATCAGCGCATGGGCTGACCCGAGATGACCAGGGGGCGCGCAGGCACCGGCCACGGCAAGCGACACCACCGCCAGCCAAGCGAACCCGCTGAACATGTCGCGCCGCTGCTGCCACCCCCACCACACGACCGACGCTGCGACGACCAGAACGATGCCGATGCCGCCCACGACCACAGCCGGGATCAGACTGTCGGTAAACCCGCGTGCCCGCAGCGCCAGGGCAACCACCACACCGACCGCCATCGCGGTGACCGCGATCGCAGTGTGGGCGGCCGTCAGCGGCGTCACCGGCGCGAACATCCGGTCCCCGCCGTCTCGGCCCAGCCACTTGCCCATCGCCGCCAATCCTGTTGACAGCGACTCGTATTGGGGTTCGAACGACTCGCCATCCACCCGGGGCACCAGCACCAATGTGTCGCCGTCTTGAACCCCAAGCTCGTCGAGGCTCTTGTTGATGTCCAGGCGGACGCCGTTGATCTTGTGCAACTCATAGCTGCCGGCCGGCAGGGCGACCCCGTCGAACCCTTTGCGCTTCAGGTCGGCATCGAACAGCTCGACCATTCCCTCGAAGAACCCCTCCACCGGAATTCCGGCAGGGAAAACCTGCGAGCAAAGATGCTTCTCGTAAGAAATATTGACCGCACAGCGCGCCGGAAAGGCGACCTTATGCGGCGTTGTCACTGTGGCGCCCGCTCAGCATCGGGAATGTATTTGCCGGCCAATCCGGCCGTAATTTCGAAAAGCCGCAAACGCGACTTCTTTTTTAATTCGTGCACAGTGTCGATGATTCCCCCTTTGGCCAGGTGCGAATCAAACGGCATCACCTCGACAATCGCGCCGACCTTGGTGAACCGCTCGGTCAAGTAGGCCAGAGCGTCCTTGTCGGTGATGTCGTCGGTGTGGTTGATGATCACGGTGCTGTGGGAGACCAGCTCGTGGTATCCCTGCGACCTGAGGTAGTCCACGGCTCGCAGCACCGGACGAGAGCGGTCGGCGGTGATACCCGATACGAACACCAGAGTGTCGGTGGCCTCCAGCACCGGTTTCATCACGTCATGCTCGAGGTCGGGCGAGGTATCGACGACGATCACGGTGTGGGTTCTCCGCAGCCGCGACAACACCCCGGAGAACATCGCCGGCACCAGTGGTCTGGGCTGGTCCGAAGTGCGATTTCCGGCAAGCACGTCTAGGCCGACCGGGTTTTGTCCCAGATGTTCGCGGATGTCTGCGTAACCCTGGACGTCGGTGTCGTTGATGATGGCGGTGTAGTCGCCCGGCGGCGATTCGTCGATCCGGTCAGCCAGCGTCCCGAACCCGGGAACCGCGTCGATCGCGATGACGTTCTCCGGCCGGCACTCTCGGAACACCCCGCCGATGCAAGCGGCCATCGTCGACACCCCAACGCCGCCCTTACCGGAGACGAGTGTAATGACGTACTGCCGCCGGATATGCCGGCGGATACGCTCCTGTAGATTGCGGTAATGCCGTTCACTGGGTGATTCGCCCAGATTTAGTTTGTGAAATGTCGTGTTATAAATGAATTTGCGCCAGCCCGAGCCAGGGGGAATCTTTCTCGGTGCCGCAAGATCGGTAATGCGCATGGTATCGGATACCGAATCACGGAAGTGCCGCCCCGCCGGATCCCCCCGACCGAGTGCACCCTCGTCCGAGATATTCGGGTCATTCCAAGGGCTGGTCACGATCGCGATGCTAACACGATTTCAGATATCACGTTTACGCGCTCACTCTTCGTCAAGTTCATTACGAGTATGTAATTCCAAAACAATGGCTACTAAGTTTGTTGGTTTCGTCCGGTCAGACGACGCGTCGGTAGGAATACCACTCCTCGCCGGCGGGCAAGCACCGGATCAGGCGTTGGACCGCCCCGCTGATGTCACTGAGCGAGCCGGGGGAGAGGACTTGGTAACGCCGCTTACCCGACATCACGCTTTCTACGCAAACGCGGCCGGCCGGCGTGTCGACGATGGCCACCGTCGAATCGCCAACGACTGTGCGCGCCATACGTTCTGAGCCGATACCGGCCTGCAGCGCCACGATGGCTGCCTGTGCAGAGCGGGCGGGATCGGCGGCCATGGTGACGATCTGTAGTTGGTCGACATCGAGGTGCTGGTCGAGCAGAAACAACCGCAGGCTGGCGGCGTCGTGTACTGATTTTTGGAGTTCCTCGGTGTCCACGGTGACGGGCCGCAGCGGCGCCGCTTCGGCAACGCCACACAGCCGCTCGACTTGACCTACCACCAAATCACTGGCCGCGGTGGAATCGTTAGCCGTTCCGGCCGGGTAAAGCCGCAACAGCTCGCCGCAGCGCTCCAACACCACCCACCAACTGGCGAATCGGCAGATGGCCGCGCGTGCGGGCTCCCGGCCCGGGACGTTGATGTATACCAATAGCCCCAGATCGCGTCGCAGAAGTACGGTGAGCCACTCGCGGATCATCGGGTCCGCGTCGCCGGACTCGTCGAGCGCACCGACCGCAGTCAGCTCAGCAGCGACCGGGTGGCTAAGCGCCCGCTCGCGGGTGTCCAGTCGCGGCAGCAGGGGCCGCAACCCCAATTCGGGGCAGGTCTGCTCCACCCCGGTCACCGCTTGCAACACCCACAAACCATCGACTGTTGTTGTCAGCATGGCGATTTCACCTCAATGCCCGAAGGTGGGGCATACGCGCGGCGGACGCGCAGCTGCCCCACCTCGAAACCCGCCACCAGCGCGCACACTCGGCGCTGGCGGGGGCGACCCGGCCTAGAACAGACCGCTGATGTGGTTGTCGGTTGCGATCGCGTCGCCGAGCACCTGGGTAGTCGTCTGACCGTGCTGGTGCACCGTTTCGATCAGACCACGCAGGCCCGACAGCATCTGGTTTTGGGCGTCGAAGAACCCCGCCGCGCCTTTACCGGCGAAGAACTCCTGTAGCGCATTGGTCAGGCGGGCGGTATCTGCGTGAATTGCCTCGAGTTGACTTGCGCGGGAACCCACATCTGTGGCGAAGTCGGATACTGCTGCAGGGTTATAGGTAATAATCGGGTTTGACATTGTGTACGTCCTTTCGGGGTCAGGTCAGAATTAGGCGCTCTGGGCGCCGCCGCCGAACAAAGCGTGAAAAGCGGTTTGCGAGTGGCTTTCGTGGCCTTCCATTAGGGCTGCGGCCTGCTTGAGGCCTTCCGCGAGGCGCGTTCCGCCCATGAGCACCTTGTTCAAATCGCCGGTGACCTCGGTCGCCGTCATATGCGATGCGACCACGCCGGCACCCGACCAGGTCGACGGGTTCATTACGTTTTCTTGGTTATCGAGATAGCCCTTGGCGATTCCGAGCGCGTGCTCCATATTCGCGTGAATGGCGTCTGCGGTACTCCGCAAAACGTTTGCGTCAACTGTGATTGATGCGTCTGACACGATACAAATTCTCCTATTCCGGCTGGCCATTCCCCTTTGGCCCCGACGGATCTCCCCGGGGTATGGGTCGAGTGTATGGTGACTCCTCAGATGTGTCGATTCACCCCCTGAACTGGGGTTTTAGGCCCTATCGTCGACGACGCGCACCGTCGTGGGCTGCTCGGACTTGCCGTGGGATGCGCGATGTCCCCCGGCTGCCGCGCCCACCGGCATACCGCCGATCGGGGCGCCGCTGGTCGTTGTTGTCGGCGGGCGGAAGGCTTCCGCTCCCAGCGCTCCGCTTGGCCGCAGCCCCACCGGCCGGCCGCTGCTGCCGGGCTCAAAGGCACTGACCGGGCGGGTAAAGCTGGTCAACGGCACGCCCGCGCCGCCCAGGGCCGCCCCGCCGCCAGTCCCGGCCGAAGCCCCCGCCTCGGCGGCCGAGATTGCACCGGTCGTAGAGAGGGCAGAACTCGCCGGCAACGCCCCGCCCATCCCCATGGCACCCGGATTGGCGAACATGCCCACCATCGACTGCAGCGGCTGCATCGCGCTCATCGGCGCCTGCAGCAGACCGGAGGACGACTGCAGCACCTGGGGCGCGGTTCCGAGCATCGACTGGGCCGGCTGCATGAATGTGCTGAGCTGGCTGGTGAGGCCGTCGCCCGCGCCGGCCGACTGACCCGCGCCACTTGTGCCGGCCTGCACGCCCTGAAATGCCGAGCGCATCCCGTCGCCGGCCGCGGTGTCTGCCGCCGACTCGCCGATGGCCGAGGCGGCCTGTGCCGGTGCTGCTGGCGAGGCGCCCATGCCCGCGACCGGCGGCGGAATTGCCAAGCTTTCGGCCAACCCCGCAAGGATCCCGCCGTAGGTAGCGCCGACCGCCGAATTGTTGGGCCACATCGAGCCGTAGTACTCCAGCTCCAGCGAGGTAATGCGCGGTGTCAACGTCCACAGCACGCTGGGATTGGCAATGTAGTCGGCAGCGCATTCAGTGCGGTTTCCGACGCACTCGGGGGCGGGGCGCATGGCGGCGTTGGCCGTCTCGAATGCCGAAATCGCTGTCGCCACCACCGCCGGCTTGACGTCTACCCATCCCGCAAGACCGTGCAGCGAAGCGTTGAGCATGGTGACGCTGCTAGCCGATGTCGCGGAGCCCCCGCCTAGCCAGCTCGCCGAGGTTGCCGCGGTGTTGATTGCCGACGCAATGCCCGCGGCGTGGTGGGTCGCACCCAAGGTCTGCCATGCGGTTTGGTTGGCCACGTGCGTTCCGACCCCGGTCCCGGCCTTGAGCACCGTGTCGTTGGCTTCGGGTGTGCGCGAGGCCCAGCCCGGATCCGGCATGCTGGAGTCGCCCTACAGCCCGATGGCTCCCGTGCGGGCCGCCTCGGTGGCCACATATACCCCCGAAGCGAGACCCTGAGCGCCGGCGAACAATCCGCGCTGGGCCGCGTGCTCGGAGACCGCAGCCAGGTAGCTGCCGCCGCATGCGTTGAGCGCTGCAGAGAACATCACCGAGTCAGCGTCGGCGCCCATGGGGGTCGTTCCTAGCAGGACGGGCGCGGCCGCCGAGGCCGCGGCCTCGGTTTCCGCGCTGATGGCCGACTCCGCGGCCGCCGACCCCAAAACCGCCTCTGATTGCACAGACCACGTCATCTTTGTCCCTCCGAGATCCCACCCAAGAAACGCGTCAGTGAGCCAGTGTAGTGCGCGGCGCCCGACCGTGTATTCCACCGAAAGCCGAGGCCCGGCAGTTCAGCCCTCCCGATGGCTCCAGCTGCACAGTCGCGCCGCGATCTCGGCAAGGTCGGGAATTGCACCGCTGGCCACCCCGATCACCAAGTCGAAGCGCTCGTCCTCGGGCGCACTAATCCACTGTGCGTTGATGGCGAGGAATGTCCGGCAGGCTGTCCACGCCAGCCGCTTATTGCCGTCGACCAGCGCGTGGTTCCGCAACAGCGAGTGCAGTAGCGCGGCCGCCTTCAGGTGGAGATGCGGGTAGGCGTCCTGGCCGAATACGGAGGCGCGGGGCCGCGCGAGCGCCGATTCAAGCAAGCCATAGTCCCTGACCACGACGTCTCGTCCCACGGCCGCTCGGGCAATTTCCAGGAGATCTTCGAGGTCCAGGTAGTCGGTCATGCGTCCTTAAGGCGCTCCAAAACCCCGGCCTCCTCGCGGATCACGCGCTCCAGCGCCGTGGCGATTTTGGCCTTGTGCGCCCGCCGCGCGATGTATTCGTCGATGGCCGAAAGTGCGACAGCCTGCATCGACCGCCCTTCGGACGCGGCCTGCCGACGCAGCGCTTCCGCCTGGTGCTCACTGGGCCGCAGAGTCATTCCCACGAGTCGCGACGATACCAGATTGATACCACGACGACCTCGCTACCGGCGTGGTCGCAACACCGGCGTGACAAGCACGCCGTTGTCTAGGTAACTTTCGAGGTTGCGGATCGCGAGCAATGCCATCGCCCGGCGGGTGCGCGCGGTGGCGCTGCCGATGTGCGGGAACAGCACCACGTTGTCCAGGCCGAACAGTTCGGTCGGCACACGCGGTTCGTCGGCGAAGACGTCCAACCCCGCCCCGGCCAGGCCACCGCCGGCGAGCAACTCCACCATCGCGTCCTGGTCCACCACGCTGCCGCGCGCAATGTTGATCAGGTACCCCTCGGGGCCCAACGCCTCCAGCACGCGGCGATCGACGAGGTGCCGCGTCTTCGGATCGCCCGTCGTCGCGACGACCAGAACGTCGACCGACTCGGCCAACTCCAGCGGGGACTCCGCGTAACGGTACGGCGACCCCTCGACCCGGTGGCGGTTGTGATAGGCGATGGCACAGTCGAATCCGAGCAACCGGGTGGCGATGGCCGATCCGATCCGGCCCAGGCCCAAGATGCCGACCTGCAGGCCGCTGACATCCCTGGCGTAAGGGAATGGCCCATCGCTGACCCACCTGGCCGCCCGCACGTAGCGGTCGGCCGCGCCAAAATGGCGCAGCGCCATCAGGATTAGCCCCAGGGCGGTATCGGCGACGGTGTCGGACAGCACGTCCGGCGTGTTGCTCACCCCGATGCCCCGGCGCTCGGCCGCGTCGAGATCGATCGTGTCCACGCCGGCGCCGTTGTTGACGATCGCCTCCAGGTTGGGCAGCGCGGCAATGAGATTGGCGTCGACACCCGGGGGGCCTGACGTCACCGCGACGCGAAACTCGGCCCCGTGCTTGCGCAGGAATTCGGCCCGCGGGGGACCGTCGGGAAGCTCGCGGATGTCGTAACGCGCGCGCAGTTCGGCTTGGAACGTCGGTTCCCACGTACCGATCAACAGCACGTCGGCTTTCTTCACTGCCACGCCGAGATCAGCCTCCAAACGTGTTGCTAGACAACCACGTTAAGGGCGTGGTTGGAATGGTCGGCGCACCCGGCGGATGATGGCGCGGGGCCTCCCCACCGCGCCGAGCAGAAGTCCGGGCACTCAGGCCGAGGAGGCACGGAAGGCGATGCTAGGCGGACCTCGACACCTCGGTCACGTCAGGGGCTTCCAGGTGTCCCAGCTCTTGCCGAAGTCAAGAGCTTTTTTCGGGACCGTGGCGACGCTGATGATCTCGCGGAAGTGGTCTTGCCAACCCCACCAGTCGCCGACATGGAAGACGCGTTGGAACCAGCTGATCTGATAACCGTGCGGGATCACCTCGCCCTTGCTCTCCGGGGCGAACACGGCGATGGCCAACATGCCGATCACCGACGACGCCGGAAGCTGGATCTTCCCCTCCCGCCAAATGTGCACCCCCGAGGCGCGCGGCCCGGGCGGCGTCAGCTCGAACCCGTTGGGCAGCTCTTCCTTGTGACCGTGGCCGTACCGGTGAATGCCGTACATGACGTCGGCGATATCGGGACGCTTGTCGGGCAGATCGGACTCCACCTCGATCGGGAAGCGCGTCTCATCCCAGTCGATACCCTGCGCCGTCATCGCCCCGAAGATGTCCAGCGCGTCCCGCACGGTGCGCTTGAACTGGGTGGCCACCCCCTTCCGCGGATACCGCGCATTGCCGATCGCATCCACGGCGTTGCAGGCGTGCAGCATGGACGCGTCCCACTCCTTGCCTTCCCAGCTGTTGAGTGAGCGCCTGACCTCATTGGAGACTTTCACACCAGAGAGGCTAACGGTGTCATGCCGGCTCGCGCGGCCGACCTGCCAAAGCCGCTGCGATTAGCCCCGCGTTTCGATGAGCCCCAACGCCCGCTCGAACAGGTGCACCGTGGCCGCGTGCAGCTGGTCGCCGACTTCCTTCTCGGCCTGGCCCGCGCACGCTCGGGCCAGCGTGCCCTCGATGACGATGCCGAGCTTGAAGCAGGCCAACACCGTGTACCAGGCGATGTGCGACAAATCGCGAACCGTGTTGGCGGCGTACCGCTCCAGCAGCTCGTCGGTGCTGGCCAGTCCCTCCTGACCGCCGAGGGCGTGGCTGAACACCGCCGACCCGTCGGACTGGCGCCAGGTGGCCAACAGCCAGCCCAGGTCCAGCAGCGGGTCGCCGATGGTGCACATCTCCCAGTCGACGATGGCGACCACTTCCGGCCCGGTGCGGGAGAACATCACGTTGGCGGCGTGGTAGTCGCCGTGCATGATGCCCGGCATCCAGTTCGACGGCCGGTGCTCTTCCAGCCACCCGGCGACCTGCTCGATCCCGGGAATCTGCGGCCCGGGGTAGCCCTCGTACTGCTGATAGGACTCCAGCTCCGAAAGCCAGCGCGGCACTTGGCGTTCCAGAAAGCCGTCCGGTTTGCCGAAATCGGCCAGACCGACGGCGACGTGGTCGACGGCGCCCAGCTTGGCCAGCGCGTCGGCCATCGACAGCCCCATCCCGTGCCGCACGCCGGCATCGCCCGCATGCAGTGCGGGCAGTGCCTCGCCGGCGTTGAAGCCGTCGATCGGGTCCATCAGATAGAAGACCGCGTCGCCGAGCACGCTGGTGTCCTCGCACGTGGCGATCAGGTGCGGGTGCGGTACATCGGAATCGGCCAGCGCGGCAAGGACTTTGGTTTCGCGCAGGATCACGGTGTTGCTGCGGGTGCGCAGATGCCGCGGCCCGCGCCGCAGCACGTAGTCCCGTCCCGACCTGGTGAACCGCAGCATCACGTTTTGCGTCCCGCCGGTGACTGCGGAAACATCCTCTAGCGGTCCTTCGCCGAGCCCCTGCTCGGACATCCAGTCGGCGACGGCTTTGAGGTCGACGGGCTCCATGAACGTCAGCCCTTGGCGTGCGGCGTGTAGCGGATGGTCTGCGCGCAAATCATCCCGTCCCGGAAAACGAAGGTGTCGACGCCGTCGTCGACCCGGTGCACCGCCGAATCGGCGGCCCACTCGAGAAACAACAGGTCGCCCTCGAAGACTTGGGTTTTCAGGTCCCAGGCCGCGTTCGGCAGGTCGTCGAGCAGCTTGGCGAACACCTTCCGGACGCCGTCCTTGCCGTGCGCGACACCGGCCGAGGTGATCACCACGCAGCCGTCGGCGTAGTCGGCGACGATCTCGTCGAGGTCGCCCGCCGCCAGCGCCTTGCCGTGGTGGGCGAATACTTCTTGCGGCGCGCGTGTCATGGGCAATCCTCCGCAACCTGTGGGGTGTCTGGAAAAAGCCTAGGCCACCGGCTTGGAGCGGCATCCTCGGACGGCGGCTGGAAGAATAGTGCGCGGAACTAAATTTCTGGCTGCGAAGGGACTGGCGATGCCGCGTACCGACAACGATTCCTGGGACATCACGCAAAGCGTCGGGGCCACCGCGCTGGGTGTCGCCGCCGCGCGTGCCGCGGAGACCGAGAGCGAACACCCGCTCATCAACGACCCCTTCGCCCGGGTATTCGTCGACGCGGCGGGGGAGGGGATGTGGAGCATCTACGCCAACCCCACGCTGATGGCCAAGGCGACGGAGACCGAACCGGAGCTCGGAGCCCGCCTCCAGCTGATGACCGACTTCATGGCCATCCGCACGGCGCTGTTTGACGAATTCTTTCTCGGCGCGGCCGATGCCGGCGTTCGGCAGGTGGTGATCCTCGCGTCCGGCCTGGACGCACGCACCTGGCGGCTGCCCTGGCCGGACGGCACCGTCGTCTACGAGCTGGATCAACCCAAGGTGTTGGACTTCAAGACGACAACGCTTGAACAGCATGGCGCACACCCGGCGGCGAGGTTGGTGACCGTCCCGATTGACCTGCGCCAGGATTGGCCAAAGGCTTTGCAGGAAGCGGGTTTTGACGCATCACAACCGACAGCATGGTCGGCCGAGGGTCTGGTGCGCTACCTGCCAGCCGAGGCCCAGGATCTGTTGTTCGAGCGCATCCACTCGCTGAGCGCCGAGGGCAGTTGGCTGGCTTCCAACGTCCCTGCTGCGGGTTTCACCGATCCCGACGTGGTGCGGCGCCAGCGTGAGGAGATGCGGCGACTGCGGGCCGCGGCCGCCACACTCTTCGACACCGAGGTAACTGACTTCGACGACCTCTGGTATCCCGAGGAACGCACACCCGTCGACGCATGGCTCCGCGAACGTGGCTGGGACGTCTCGGCGGTGACCTTCCCCGAGCTGATGGCTCGCTATGACCGCACCATTCCCGACGGCGCCGAAGCCACAATGCCGCCAACCCTTTTCGTGACTGCCCAACGGCGTGGTTGACGCGCGGGAACCCCTGGTGATGATTCGCGGCGGCTAGGTAGCGCCCCCCGATGCGGCCGACGGCACCAGGCGTTCGACGTCTTGCTTGATCGCTGCGATCGCGTCGACGGGCGTAAGGTCTTGCCCTTCGCTGTTCTGCCCCAGTTGCGGCCAGCCAGCGCCGCCGGGCCCGCGCAGTTGGTCCCAGATGTCGCGGACCTTGGACAACAGTTCGGCTTGCTCGTCGTCGGTGAGGGCCATCAGCCAACCTCCGTTCGTTGTGATGCCGCATGCGGCGGCGAATGCTTGCGGTGTCAGCCCATCGGCAGAATTCATGTCGCAGTTGCCGAATGGGGGAGCGCCCTGCGGCAGATTGGGGCTGTAACCAGTGCCGTCAGTGTATTGGTGCGCCACTTGTCCGGGAAGGTTCGGATTCGCCCCATAGCCGGCCGCGACTACGCGCAGGCCGTCCGGGCGCACCCGCCACATGTTGTAGAAGTCAAAGGAGTTGGCGTAGCCGATGATTCGAGCCGGGGAGCCCGCGTAGTCGGCGAGGTTCCAATACACATCGTTGATCCAGCTCGACCCGTCGCCCGCCGGATTGCCGCCCGATTCGACGTCGAGCATCAGTGCCACCCGCGGATGCAGGCCGCCACCGGCGTCGATCATCGAACGCACCGTGTCGGCGGTGGCCGACGAATTCGGGCGCACATAGGTGTACACGATCCCAAATGTCATCCGTCCGCTGTCCAGCGCCCCGCGCAGCCACGCGTAGTTGGCGGCGAAGTTGTGATCTTGGTACGTGCCGTCGCTGACGCGGATTGAAAGCACCTGGTACGGATACGAGTCATCCACGGGTACTTGGTATTCCGAGACGTCGGCGAACAGGGTGTCGGTCACGGCTGCTCTCTTTGACGGTAGGGGTCGCAGTCTGTGTTACCCGAAATATCGGGGCGCTACCCCTCGGTATCGTCGCGGCTATGGCTGACCGCGCTGATCGACCCGCCCGGGTCGACGACGTGCATCGAATCGCCGCCTCGATGCCCCACGTGACGCGGTTGGAAGGGCCCAAGGGCAACGCGATCTATCAGGTGGGCGGCAAGTCGTTCGTGTTCTTCCGCACGCCCCAACCCGACGCCGTCGACGAGGTGACCGGCGAGCGCTACCCCGACGTCATCATGCTGTGGGTGGAGTCCGAGGGCGACAAGCTGGCACTGGTCCAGGATCCGGATTCGCCGTTCTTCACCACGGGCCACTTCGACGGTCATCCCTCGGTGCTGGTGCGGGCCAGTCGACTCGCCGAAATCGGCAGGGCGGAACTAACGGAACTAATACAGGACGCCTGGTTGTCGCGGGCGTCCAAGCGGCGCGCCGCCGCCTGGCTTGCGCAACATCACTAGTGCGCGTGCTGATTACAGCAATGTTTAGACACGAGTCCAACGGGTATCGCTAGCCGCACGGGAATTTTTCTCGGACACAACGGAGGTCACGATGCGAGGTCGTGGAATTCTTAGCGCGATTGTCGTGGTGTGGTTACTCGTCGGAGTCCTAGCAGCGTGGCAACGGGACTACTTCAAGGGTGGTCCTACCAACTGTGCCTCAGCGGCGTCCATCGCAACGACCGTGATCGCGGGCCCATTGAATTACAAACTCAATCCCCGCGTGAATTGCGATATCCAGTCGCCGCAGCTACCGCAGCCAAAGCAGTGAACATTCACCTCGAACAAAGGAAGTCATCATGATCGCATTGGGTGTCATCTTGATCATTCTCGGATTGGTGTTCCCCCAACTTTCCATTCTGACGACGATCGGCATCGTATTGCTCGTGATCGGCGCGATCCTGTGGATCCTGGGCGCGGTGGGCCGCCCCGTTGCTGGGCGTCGATACTGGTACTGACGCCACGACGTCCCTTCACAGCGCAGACATAGGTTTTCCATAGCCCAAGTCAAGTCGGGCGCGGATACTGGAAGCTGTGACTCAGGCCAAAACTCCGGTCGAGCGCGTCGTGATGTGCCGTGCCGACGGAAATCCGATCAATGTGCTCGTCGTCGATGATGAAGCTGTCCTTGCCGAGATGGTGTCGATGGCACTGCGTTATGAGGGCTGGAACATCGCCACCGCCAGTGACGGGTCGGCGGCTATCGCGGCGGCCCGCACTCAGCGGCCCGACGTCGTCGTGCTCGACGTGATGTTGCCCGATATGAGCGGTCTCGACGTCCTGCACAAACTGCGCGAAGAGCACCCCCAGTTACCGGTGCTGCTGCTCACCGCCAAGGACGCGGTGGAAGACCGCATCGCCGGGCTCACCGCCGGCGGCGACGACTATGTCACCAAGCCGTTCAGCATCGAGGAGGTCGTGCTGCGATTGCGGGCGCTGTTGCGGCGCACCGGCGTGACGACGGTGGACAGCGGTGCGCAGCTGGTGGTCGGCGACCTGGTGCTCGACGAGGACAGTCACGAGGTGACGCGTGCCGGGGAGCCAATCGCGTTGACCTCCACCGAGTTTGAGCTGCTGCGGTTCATGATGCGCAACTCGAAACGCGTGCTGAGCAAGGCGCAGATTCTGGACCGGGTCTGGAGCTATGACTTCGGCGGCCGGTCCAACATCGTCGAACTCTATATTTCCTACCTGCGCAAGAAGATCGACAACGGTCGCGAGCCGATGATCCACACGCTGCGCGGCGCAGGGTATGTCCTCAAGCCAGCCCGCTAACAAGGCACGGCGAGTCTGGTCGCTTCGCTTCCGGCTGTTGGCCGGACAGATCGTCGTACTCGCTGTCGTGTGCCTCGGCATCAGCGCGGCCACCGAGCTGGCCCTGCTGCATCACTTGGTGAGGCAGCTCGACGGTCAGCTCGCCGGTACGTCGTACCGCTCGGCCCTGCTCTATCCCGAACCGAAGCGTCCGGGTTGGCGGCAAGCGCACTCTTACTATCCGACCCCCGGCCCCGGTCCGAGGTTCCTCGATGCCCCGGGCCAGCCGGCCGGCATGGTGGCGGCGGTGATCAGTAAGGGCAAGGTCGTCGATGTCGGCTACCTGACCAGCACCGGCACCCGCGCCGCTGTCAGCCCGGCCGCCCAGGAACAACTGCAAGGCATCGCCGGCAGCCGCAAGCCGGTAACCCTGGATCTCGACGGCCTCGGGCGCTATCGCGTCGTCACCGCCCCGGCCCGCCGCGGCGGCGACATCATCGTCACGGGCCTGTCGATGTCCACCGTCGACGCCACGATGCTGCGAATGCTGATCATCTTGGTGATCGTCACCCTGATCGCGCTGACGGCCGCAACGATCGCGGGCGCCATCATCATTCGGCGTGCGCTGGCGCCGTTGCGGCGCGTCGCGCAAACCGCGAGCAGAGTAGCGGACCTTCCGCTGGCCCGCGGTGAAGTCGAATTGCCGGTCCGGGTGCCCGAATCCGACGCGAACCCGCACACCGAAGTGGGCCAGCTCGGATCGGCACTGAACCGGATGCTCGACCACATCGCGGGCGCGCTGTCGGCACGGCAAGCCAGCGAGACCCGCGTCCGTCAGTTCGTCGCCGATGCGAGTCACGAGTTGCGCACGCCGCTGGCCGCGATCCGCGGGTACGCCGAACTCGCCCAACGGATGGGCCGGGATGACGGGGATCGCGAGGCCAGGGCGCAGGCGATGAGCCGGGTCGCTTCCGAAACCGCTCGGATGACGCGCCTCGTCGAGGACCTGCTGTTGCTCGCCCGCCTGGATTCCGCCCAGCCGCTACAACGCGAACCGGTGGACCTGACGCGACTGGCGGTCGACGCTGTCAGCGACGCTCACGTCGCGGGACCGGATCATCAGTGGGAGCTGGACCTGCCCGACGAGCCCGTGATCGTCACCGGTGATGCGGCACGGCTGCACCAGGTGGTGACCAACCTGCTTGCCAACGCCCGCATCCACACCGCCCCGGGCACCGTCGTCACCACCCGGTTGACCACCGAGCCCGCGCACAGCGTGCTGCAGGTCATCGACAACGGCGCCGGCATTCCGGCGCAGCTGCAGTCGGAGGTATTCGAGCGCTTCGCGCGCGGCGATACCTCGCGCTCGAGCAAAGGCGGCAGCACCGGGCTGGGCCTGGCGATCGTTTCCGCTGTGGTCAAGGCGCACCACGGAACTATCACGGTGGACAGCGCACCCGGGCATACCGAGTTCACGGTGCGGTTGCCACTCCCGTCACCTAACGGGCGGCAACCGCCCGCGTCATCCTCGAACTAGAAGTCGAATTAGGAACAAGTCGCGTCGATTTCGAACGGCTTGTTCACCGGCTGTGTCGGGTTGGCCATGTCCACGCCGGTCGCAGTGCCGGTGATCTTGTAGGTGTTACCGTCCACGGTCACCGAGGCGTTGCCCTGCCCGCCCTGCGCGTACTGAAGGGTCACGCCGTTGACGTTGCCGAGCTGGACCGCCTTGACCGCGGGCGGATTGGCATCGGTGAGCACGACACTGATCCCGGTGCTGCTCCCGCCGACCGCGATGCTGACATTGCCGCCAGCCTTCGTGCAGACGGTGGTGCCCTGAACGTTCTGGTCCTTGCCGTCGATGGTGACCTTCGCCTTGTTCGCGCCGCCGACGGACACCGAGCCTCCCGGCACGGAAGTCGCGACACCGCCGCCCGACTTGTTACCTGAACACCCGGTAATGCCGGCGGCCAAAATTGCCGCTCCGGTCACCGCGACCGTCAGTCCACGCTTCACGTGTTCTCCTTTGCCCGATGTTGGCGGTCCGTCGGCATTGAGGACCGCACCGGAAGTATGCGGGTTAATTGGACCGCAGAGCTAGGGTCCGCGGGGAAATAATTTCTAATTCGTTTGCTTGTCGTCATCTGAACAGGTACTTCTCGACGGGACGCGCTGATGGCAAGGTATGGACGGTGCCTCCCAAACCGCCTACCACGGCCATTCAGTCACGCCATAGCGAACTCGCGCTGCCGTTTCACGACACTGCGGACTTCGACAACGCCGATCGTGGATTCATTGCTGCCCTGACCCCGTGCGTCGTCAAGGCCGCCGACGGTCGCGTGGTGTGGGACAACGACGCGTACGCCTTCCTCGACGGGCCTGCGCCGGCGTCGGTGCACCCCAGCCTGTGGCGGCAGTCGACCCTGGCCGCCAAACAAGGCCTCTACCAAGTGGTGCCGGGGATCTACCAGGTCCGCGGCCTGGACCTGTCCAACATCACCTTCGTCGAGGGCGACACCGGGATCATCGTCATCGATCCGCTGGTGTCCACCGAGGTGGCCGCGGCGTCGCTGCAGTTGTACCGCACCCACCGCGGCGGCGACCGGCCCGTCGTCGCGGTCATCTACACCCACAGCCATGTCGACCATTTCGGCGGCGTGCTCGGCGTGACCTCCCAGGCCGACGTCGACGCCGGTCGGGTTGTGGTGTTGGCGCCGGAAGGATTTACCGCGCACGCCGTCCAGGAGAACGTCTACGCCGGCACGGCGATGACGCGGCGGGCAACCTACATGTACGGCAGCATGCTGGCGCGCGGACCGCAGGGCCAGGTGGGGTGCGGGCTGGGCCAGGCCGCGTCCACGGGCGAGATAGCGCTTATCGTCCCGACCCTCGACATCAAGACGACGGGCGAGACGCACACGATCGATGGCGTGGAGATCGAGTTCCAGATGGCGCCGGGCACCGAGGCCCCCGCCGAAATGCACTTCTATTTCCCGCGTTTTCGTGCCTTGTGCATGGCCGAGAACGCCACCCACAACCTGCACAACCTGATCACGCTGCGGGGCGCGCTGGTGCGCGACCCGCACGCATGGTCGGGGTATCTCACCGAGGCGATCGACACCTTCGCCGACCGCAGCGACGTGGTGTTCGCGTCGCATCACTGGCCGACATGGGGGCGCGAGCAGATCCTCGAATTCCTGTCGCTGCAACGGGATTTGTACGCCTACTTGCATGATCAGACGCTGCGGTTGCTGAACCAGGGCTATACCGGTGTGGAGATCGCCGAGATGTTCCAAATGCCACCGGCTTTGGAGCGGGCCTGGCACACCCACGGCTACTACGGGTCCGTCAGCCACAACGTGAAGGCGGTCTACCAGCGCTACATGGGGTGGTTCGACGGCAACCCCGGCCGGCTGTGGCCGCACCCGCCCGAGGCGCTGGCTCCCCGATACGTCGAAGCCATGGGCGGTATCGACCGAGTGGTCGATCTTGCTCGGGCGGCGTTCGATTCGGGTGACTTCCGTTGGGCGGCAACACTGCTCGATCACGCGATATTCACCAATACCGAACACGCGGCCGCCCGTGAGCTCTACGCCGACACCCTGGAACAGATGGGGTACGGCGCCGAAAACGCGACCTGGCGCAACTTCTTTATTTCTGGTGCAACGGAATTGCGTGACGGCAACTTCGGCACCGCCACGTCGACCGCTTCGCCGACATTGCTGGCGCAACTCACGCCCGAGCAGATCTTCGACAGCCTCGCCATCCGGGTCAACGGTCCGCGCAGCTGGGACCTCGACCTTGCTTTCGACATCACCTTCGGCGACACGGCCACCAATTACCGACTCACCCTGCGCAACGGCGTGCTCGTCTATCGCAAGGTCGCCGCCGACCCCGCATCCGCGACCGTAACCGTGCGGCTGGACAGCAAGATGCGTTTGCTAACAGCGGCTTTCGGTGACTTCACGTCACCCGGGCTGGAGTTGTCCGGCGACGAGACGGCGCTGCAGTCGCTGCTGGGGGTGCTCGACGAGCTGGACCCGAGCTTCAACATCATCACGCCGTAGGCAGGGCCGAGCGCCACGGGCGCCATGCTCTGAGCGTGCGGTCACCGCGACACTGAACCTACGCACACGACACGCCGCGACGGACGTGCGTGGCTTCAGTCTCGAGAAGGGCGTCGGTCCCGCTGTCGCCTGCGGTGCGCGAAACCGCGTTAGAAGCTGCTGGTGCTCGGTGCGGGCCGCATGCTCGCAGCGATTGTTGCGAGCTGGTCGCTGGTGAGGTTGTCAGAGACAAGGAATACGAACGTTCCCTCGCGTTCGATGTAAGCCTGCGCTTGACCCCATTCGGCTGGTCTGACTTTGACCGACGTCCCATCGCGGGCCAGCTCGCGCCAGTTTTCGTCGTCGATCATGTGCCCGTACTGGCGGGAAACGTCTGTCGCGGCGATCTGCGAGATCGAGATGCTCTCGTGTCCGTCGTGCGACCGATAGTTCAGCGAGACCATCGCCGGCGTTGGTGGCCGGTGATTGGGCTCACTGCACATGCAGTGCAGGAGCTGCCAATCGGCGGGCACGCGGTCTGGCATGAGAACGGTGAATGGGGCGCGCTGCTGGGCTTCGGGGAGCGTGATGGGTTGCAAACTGCGGCGACGACTTTGGAAGGGCTGGATCTCTTCGCCTTCCGGTGGGACGAACCGGAAGGTCTCGGCGGGGATCGGTTCGTCGAAGCGGATCGCCAACGTGGTGATCTTGTAGAAAGGCTGTTCGTCTTGGATCGCGGTGACCGCGAGTAGCACCCCGCGCTCCTGGTCAACCTCGAGCCGGTAGTAATCGGCGCCGGTACCGAGTTCGTGGACGCCGTGGACGAATCCCCCGTGACGTGGATCCTGTGGACGGGCAGTGGCGTGAGTTGTGACCGTGGTCCTGCCCGCAACCTCGGAATTCCCGACCACGCGAAAGGTCAGCGCACTGAGCAGCGGTGTCGGATTGAGCATGATCTGGAGCTCTTGTCCTATGCCGCTGCCGACGCTGGGATCGTTCTGGTTGCTCGTCGCGCCCATCTGCTCGTCCCAGAACCACCACAGCGGGCCGTCAGCGACACCGTAGTAGCCGTCTCGGCGGCCGCCGTGGTGCTCTTCGCGGATTCGTTCGCCATCGCGCCAGATGCGCATCGTCTCTTCGGTTTCGGGGGGCTCGGGTTCACCATCGGTGCGCCGAACGGCGGAGACGCTGCTGATGAAAGCGCCGCGACGCTTTCGCTCCTCGGTGTTGGCGCGGAACGCCTCCAGCAACCGCTGCTCGTGACGCCAGGTGCGGTAGGTCGCTTGAACGGTTCGAAACGAGTCAGCGGCGCCGTGCAGCAATACCAGCAGCGCGCCGAGTCCGACCTCCGACATGGGATCAGAGTAGACCGCGACCGCCGCGCGTCAAGGAATGTCGATGACCACCTTGCCCAGCACCTTGCGATCGGCCACATACCGCAGCGCCGCGGGGGTTTCGTCCAACGGGAACCGTGCGCCGATGTAGGGACGAACCGTGCCGACGGCGAACATCTGCGCCAGCTCCGCCATGTCGCGCACGGCCTCGTCGGGGTGGTCGCCGAGGAAGGTGCGAATTTCCATGCCGCGCACGCAGATGTCTTTGAGCAAAACGAGATTGAGCGGAATGGCAGGAATCGCGCCGGCCGCATAGCCCAAAGTGATGAAGGTGCCGCCACGGGCGAGCCCGCGCAGCGCCGGCTCGGAATACTTACCGCCGACCGGGTCGAGGACGACGCGGGCCGCGTCACCGGTCAGTTCACGGATGCGGGCTTTCAGGTCCTCGCGGTCGTAGTCGACGACGGCCTCCGCCCCGCGCTGACGGCAGATCTCCAGCTTCTCCGGACTGGACGCCGCCGCCAGTACGCGAGCCTTCATCGCCACCGCCAGGTCCACGGCCGCCAACCCCACGCCGCCGGCCGCGCCCAACACCACTGCCCAATCACCTTCTGCCACCTGGGCAACCGATCGCAAGGCGTGATAGGCGGTGCGGTAGGTGACGCCGAAGGCCGCGGCCGACGCGAAGTCGGCGTCGTCGGGCACCAACGTCGCCTGGCCCGCGTCGAGCAGCGCCTGCTCGGCGAACGCGCCGAAGGTGGTTCCGGCGACGCGCTGCCCCGGGCTGAACGGCGCGCCTTCGCCGGCAGCGATCACTTCGCCCGCAATCTCGTTGCCCGGTATGAAGGGCGGCGGAATCTTCACCTGATACTTGCCGGCGATGAAGAGCACGTCGGGAAAGTTGACCGCCGCCGCACGCACGCGCACCAGAAGCTGGCCGGGACTCGGGACCGGTTCGGGAACATCGTCGATGACCAGATCTTCTGGTGTGCCGTAGGCACGGCATACGACCGCGCGCATCAGCCGACCCCCAACCCGCGCAGGCAGAATTGCACCAGGTGCGTGATGTCGGCCGCATCCGGTCGGTCCGTCGAACCCACGTACCGTCTCAGCATCGCTGCCGTGCAGTTGAAAACGGCATTGACATCACGATCAACATCGGTACTGGCCAGCGCGGACACCGGCCCGATCAACAGATCACGCAGCGGCCGCATCATTTCCTGGTCTCCCGCAGGCCAATTAGGCGCGGCCGACAATTGCCCTGCGGCGGCGCGGCTCATGCTGATCAGGTGCGGGTCGGCGACCTGTGCGAGCGTGCCTTCGATCCAGCGAGCGATCTTGTCCTCGGGTCTGATTTCCTTGGCCATCTGGTGCTGCAGATAGGAGACGACGATCGCCACACCGCGTTCCATGACCGCGAGAATGAGATCGTCCTTGCCGGCGAAGTATCGGTAGAACGCCTTGTTCGACGAGCCGGCCTCGGCCACGATATCGCTGACGCGCGGTGGTTCGGGTGCGACCCGTTCCATCACCCGCACCGCCGCGGCCAGGATGCGTTCCACTTCTTCGGTGGCCTCGCGCTGCCGGTCATCGAGCGCGCGCTCGACGGCCGCGGTCACTCTATTGCTCAACGAGCTCACCGTATTTGGCGCGCGCCGCCGCACGCCGGACGTCCAGCATTTCACTGGGCCAATCGCCATCCTCGGCGTCATAGCCCTTGAGCAGCATCCGGGCCAGGTTGACCTTATGCGCCTCTGTAGGCCCGTCGGCCAGCCCGAGCGCGATGCCGCCGAGCAGCACGTTGACCAGCGGTAGCTGGTCGGTGAGGCCGAGCGCCCCATGCACTTGGATCGCGCGCAGCGCAATAGATTTCAAAACCTGTGAGGCCAGGATCTTGCACGCCGCGATCTCCGCGCGCGCGGCCCGCTCGTCGCCGCTGTCGATCAGCCACGCGGCGTGCAGTACCGTGAGCCGGAACGGAATCAACTCGGTGTACGAGTCGGCGACGAATTCTTGCACGAGCTGCTTATCGGCCAGCGAGCTACCCTGCGTGAAGCGGCTTTTCGCCCGTCGGGACATCATCTCGACCGCGCGCTGCGCCATGCCGATGGAGCGCATCGCATGATGCAGTCGGCCGCCGGCAAGTCGGGTTTGCAGGATCAAAAAGCCCTGTCCCGGTTCGCCGAGCAGCGCATCCGACGGCACCCGTACTCCGTCGTAGTGCACCAGGGAGTGCCCCGGCTCGTGCGGATCCGCGCCGACCAGGTGGTGGTTGGCCTCCAGCACCAGCCCTTCGGTGCCGGCGGGAATCAGGAAGGTCGATGCGCCGGTATGGACTGGGACATCGGGATCGGTGATCGCGACGACGATGAAAAATGATGCGACGGAAGCGTTGGACGAGAAGTACTTTCGGCCCGTGATGACCCAGTCGTCCCCATCGCGCACCGCGCGGGTGGTGAACACCCGCGGGTCGGCGCCGCCTTGCGGTTCCGTCATCGAGAAGCACGAGAAGATCTCCCCGGACAGCAGGCCGGCAAGGTAGCGGTCCTTTTGCTCCTGCGTCCCGAAGCGGGCGATGATCTCCGCGTTGCCGGTGTCGGGCGCCTGCGTTCCGAACACGATCGGCGCCCACGGACTGCGACCCAGAATCTCATTGATCAGCGTCAGTTTGACCGCGCCGAAGCCCTGGCCGCCCAGTTCTGGGCCCAAATGCGGTGCCCACAAGCCGTTGTCGCGGACCTGCTGTTTGAGCGGATCGACGATGCGGCGCCGCTCGTCGTTCAGCGGGAGGAACTCGCACCCGGGAAACAACACCTCGAGCGGTTCCACTTCCTCGCGCACGAACTCGCGGATCCACTCCAGCTTCTTCTCAAACTCCGGTTCGGTGGAAAAGTCCCATGCCATTCGAATACTCCTTAAGGGATACCACCGTCGGACCGCAAGATCGAGCCGGTGGTGAAACTCGACGCCTCGGAGGCTAAAAACAATGCGGCGCCGACGATTTCGCGTGGATCGCCGGCGCGTTTCAAGGCAAGGTGGGAGAAATTGTTGCCGTCACCGAGATCCCAAGCCTTGCTGACGTCGGTCAGGTACGGGCCGGCCATCAAGGTGTTGACCCGCACCGCGGGTCCGAATGCCTGCGCAAGTCCTTCGGTCATCGCGTTGAGCCCGGCCTTGGCCGCGGCATAGGGAATGATCCCGCCGTTGGGGCGCAGCGATCCGGTGGAGCTTACGTTGATGATCGAGCCGCTGCCCGCGGCCACCATCCGCTCGCCCACCAACGCTGACAATCGGAAGGGCCCCTTGAGGTTCAGGTTGACCACCGCGTCGAACAGCTTCTCGGTGACGTTGCTCAGCTTGTCGTAGAGCGGGGACATGCCGGCGTTGTTGATCAACGTGTCGATCTTGCCGAAGCGCTCATAGGTCGCCTCAACCAAGCCGTCGAGCTGGTCCCAGCGCCCCACGTGCACTTGATAAGGCATTGCGGTGCGGCCGGTTTCGGCCTCGATCTCCTTGGCGGTGGCCACGCAGTTGTCCATGTTGCGGCTGGCGATCACCACGTCGGCTCCGCAGTGCGCTGCGGCAAAGGCCATTTCCCGGCCCAGTCCGCGGCTGCCACCGGTGATCAGGATGACGTGGTCGGTAAGGTCGAAAAGCGTATCGGCGTAGCCCATTTCACCGTCCCTTGCTTGGTAAGGACCGCGCAAGTTCAGCGGCCGTCGCGATCAACCGCGGGATCATCGCCCCGAAAGCATCTTGAATCTTGGGATCCACTTTGCCGGTCCGCACCCCGGCGGCGTACGTCTTCTCCAGCACAATGCCGAGCTTCCAGTTGGCCAACACCAGGTAATAGTCGATGTTTTCGGTGGAAAGCCCGCTGACCTTCTCGTAGTGCGCGAGCAGCTCGCTGCGGGTCGGCATGCCCTTCATGTCCAGATAGAAGCCGTCGTCGCTGGGATTTTCGCCGTCGTAGCCCAGCAGCGCCCAGGCCAGGTCCAGCAGCGGATCGCCCACCGTCGTCATCTCCCAGTCCACGATCGCGGCCAGTCGAGCCGGACCGCCATGCGCGAACATCACATTGGCGAACTGGTAGTCCCCGTGCATGATGCCGGGCGTGTAGTGCGCGGGCCGGTTATCGCGCAGCCATGAGGCGGCCTCGTCGAGGCCGGGAAGTTCGCGCACCTTGTAGGCGTCGAGAAACTTCAGCCAGCGGTCGACCTGTCGTTCGTGGAATCCGTCTGGGCGGCCGAAGCCCTCCAGGCCCTGGGTGCGCCAATCCACGCGGCCCAGCTTGGCTGCGCCGTCGACGAGTTCGAACGCCAAGCCGCGCCGGGCCGCCAGGTCGGTGTCGAAGGGCGCCTGCCATCCGCCGTCCATCGGGCTCCACCCGTCGATGGCTTGCATGACGTAGAACGGCATGCCCAGCACGGTGCCGGTGTCGTCGGCGGCGATCAGCGCGGCGTGCGGTACGTCGGTGCCCGACAGCGCCCGCACCAACCGGATTTCCCGCAGCAGCCCGTCGATGCGAGCGGCGTCGGCGCGCGCCCCGGGCATGCGCAGCACCATCCGCTCCCCGCCGCGCTCGATCAGATAGAGGGTGTTCTGCGAGCCGCCCTTCAGCAGTTGCAGCGTGGGTTCCTCACCGGCGCCGGGGGCGTCGTTTTCGTCCAGCCACCGAGCCAGCACATCCGCGTCAAGTTGTGTCTCGTCGATCGTCGACATAGGCCCGCACACCTCGCTCTCCGTGCGGAGAATACCATTCTCCGCACGTTTGGGAAGGGCCTCTTAATCCGGTTTGTGCGCGCTGACCAGGAAGCCGGGCGCCCGGAAGAAGCCGTCGTCGTCGTGCTCGACCGAAGGCAGCGCACTGCCGTTGCCGTACACCTTCGCCGGACGCAGATCGTCGACGCTCCAAAGTTCGGCCACGGCGCCGCGCAACTCGGCTTCGGTGAAGCCGCGCGGCCCGCCCGCGCCGGGGAGTGCCCCGGCTTCAAACGCCAGGATGTAGAGCGCCGCCCCGGGCGCGGCGGCCCGAAAGATCGACCCCAGATACTCCTGGCGCTTCTCGGCGGGCAGGACGTGCAGCAATCCGCTATCGAAGATCGTGGCGAAGCGGCCGTCATAGCCGCGAAAGCTGGTCATGTCGGCCTGCGCGAAAGTCGCTGTCGTCAACCCTTGTTCGGCGGCCGCCGCGGACGCCGCAGCGATCGCCGTCGGGCTGGCATCCAGGCCGACGACGGTGTGGCCACGCGCGGCGAGTGAAAGCGAGAGGGCGGCGTGGCCGCAGCCGGCGTCCAGGATGTCGCTGCGCACCTTGCCCTGATCGATCAGAGCCGCCAGCTCGGGCTGCGGCCGGCCGATGCTCCATGGCGGTGGTGCTTCTTGTCGGTAGGCGGCGTCCCACTCGATGCTCGGATCGGTCATCTTGCCTCCTCGGGATCGAGCCTAGAACCACCGCGTGCGAAAGTAACGGCATGCAAGTGCTCCTGATCCGGCACGCGCTGCCCCTGCGCAGCGAACCCGGCGATGGCTCCGACCCGGCCCTGTCGGAGGACGGGCTGGCTCAGGTCAAGCGCCTGCCCGACGCGCTCGCCCGGTTTCCCATCTCGCGGGTGGTGAGCAGCCCGCAGCGCCGTGCCATTCAGACGGCGGAACCGGTCGCGGCGATGCGTGACTTGCCCGTCGAGATCGACGACCGCTTCGCCGAATACGACCGCGGCCTGCCGCATTACATCCCCATCGAGCACATCCGCGAGGAAAACCCGCAGGAATGGGCGCGGATGGCGGCAGGGCAGCTACCCGGCGCGGTCGACGAGGGCGCTTTTCGCGCCCGGGTCCGTGCGGCGGTCGAGGACCTTGTCGCCGCGGCCAATCCCGAAGACACGGTCGCGGTGTTCAGCCACGGCGGGGTGATCAACGTGCTGCTGCACGAGATCCTGGGTACCGCCAGGCTGTTGTCGTTTCCCATCGACTACGCATCGCTGACCCGGCTGCTGTACTCCCGGTCCGGCCAGGCGACGGTGGCGGCGGTCAACTCGACTGAACACGTGTGGGACCTGTTACCCCGCAATCAGCAGCGGTGGTAAACAAGTTCGGTGACTTCAACTGACCGACTCGAGGGGCTCGACCTGGGCGGGTTGGACCAATATCTGCGTTCGCTGGGCATCGAGCGCGACGGGGAGTTGCGTGCGCAGTTCATCTCCGGTGGCCGCTCCAATTTGACGTTTCGGGTCTACGACGACAAGACGAACTGGCTGGTGCGGCGCCCACCGCTGCATGGTTTGACTCCTTCGGCGCACGACATGGCCCGCGAGTACCGGGTGGTGGCCGCGCTGCAGGACACCGCGGTTCCGGTGGCGCGCACCATCGCGCTGTGCGAGGACGACGCGGTGCTGGGCGCTCCCTTCCAGATCGTCGAATTCGTTGTGGGCCAAGTGGTGCGCCGGCGCGCGCAGCTGGAGGCCTTCAACCACACCGTCATCGACGGCTGCGTCGACGCACTGATCAGGGTGCTCGTCGACCTGCACAGCGTTGACCCGCACGCGGTGGGGCTGGGCGATTTCGGCAAACCCACCGGCTACCTGGAACGCCAAGTGCGCCGATGGGGTTCGCAATGGGACCTGGTGCGGCTGCCCGACGACCACCGCGACGCCGACGTCGCGCGCCTGCATTCCGGTCTGCACCAATCCATTCCGCAGCAGAGCCGCACCTCGATCGTGCACGGCGACTACCGGATCGACAACACCATCCTCGACAACGACGACCCCACCCGGGTGCGTGCCGTGGTGGATTGGGAGCTTTCGACGCTCGGCGACCCGCTCAGCGACGCCGCCCTGATGTGCGTCTACCGCGATCCCGCGCTGGACCTCATCGTCAACGCCCAAGCGGCCTGGACCTCACCGCTGCTGCCGACGGCCGACGAGCTGGCCGATCGTTACTCGCTGGTTTCCGGGCTGCCGTTGGCGCACTGGGAGTTTTACATGGCGCTGGCCTACTTCAAGCTCGCGATCATCGCCGCCGGCATCGACTTTCGCAGGCGCATGGCCGAGCAGGCGCAGGGAATGGATGACGCATCCGAGGGGCCCGAGGTGGTCGCGCCGTTGATTTCGCGCGGCCTGGCCGAGCTCGCGAAGCTACCTGGCTGAAGCCTTCAAAGCGGCCGCATGACTCTTCTTGGCCGCCCGCCGCAGTTGCAGGATCCGCGCGGTGCCGACGGCCACGGTGATCAGCCCGCCGCCGATGGCGGCCAGCAGCATCGCCACACCCAGCGGCAGGCTCCAATGCCAGCCCAAGAAGGTGAACGCCGAGCTCTCCATGTTCTGGATGATGAAGACCAGCAGCAGGATCAGGATCAGGAAACCGGCCGTCAACGACGTCCACAGCGCACCGGCGCGGGTCAACGTGGCCGACGGATCCTTGGGCGGCGGACCTGCGGTCGGTGCAGGTACAGCCGCACTTGTGTTATCGGGCCCGGCAGAGGGATCGCTGCTCATGGTTCCATCTTTGACCCATCTGGCCCAGAAATAAACAAACGACGCGATAAACCTGCCGCGGCTGAACCTTATGCCACAGCGTCTCGTAGTTTCCGAGGTTAGTGTCAATGCCATGAGGAGGTCGGGGCGTATGCGCGTCGCGACCTTCGCTGTCACCGCATGCGTTGCGGTGACGTGTCTGACCGCGGCCTGCGCCAACTCCGATCCGCTGGGTGCCGAGACCCGCAGCATGAGATCCATCGTGGTCGGATCGGGTGATTTTCCCGAATCCGAGATCGTTGCCGAGATCTATGCTCAAGCCTTGCAGGCCAACGGCTTTGAGGTCGGTCGCCGCCCTGGAATCGGCAGCCGCGAAACGTACGTGCCAGCGCTCAAGGACCATTCGATCGACCTGGTACCCGAGTACATCGGCAATTTGTTGCTGTACTTTGCCCCCAACTCGAAGGCGACCATGCTGGACGCCGTCGAGCTCGAGCTCCACCAGCGATTGCCCGCCGACCTGTCGATTCTGAGCCCGTCGGCGGCATCTGATACCGACACCGTCACCGTCACCAACGCGACGGCCAAGGAGTGGGATCTGACAACAATCGCCGACTTGGCAGTACATTCGGCGGACGTGAGGTTCGCGGCGCCGTCCGACTTCCAGTCCCGCCCGTCCGGGCTTCCGGGCCTGAAGCAGAAGTACGGGCTGACGATCAGCCCCGGTAACTTCGTGGCGATCGAGGACGCCGGCGGCGCGGTGACGGTGCGAGCACTGGTCGAGGGAAAGGTGCACGCGGCCGACATCTTCAGCACGTCACCGGCTATCTTGCAAAATCACCTGGTGGTCCTCGACGACCCCCAACATAACTTTCTCGCCGGTAACATTGTGCCGCTGGTGAATTCGCAGAAGAAGTCCGACCTCCTTATTAATGTGCTCGACGCCGTATCGGCCAAACTGACCTCTGCGGGCGTGGCCGCGCTCAATGCCGCCGTCGCCGGTAACGCAGGGATGGATCCCGCCCAGGCAGCACGAAACTGGGTGCGCGACAACGGCTTCAATCACCCAATCGGCCAATGATCGTCTTCGACAAGGTCACCAAGTTGTTCCCCGGCGGCAACACCGCGGTGGATCAGGTAAGTATGAAGATCCACGACGGCGAGCTGACGGTCTTCGTCGGCTCCTCGGGCAGCGGCAAGACCACGACGCTGCGGATGATCAACCGGATGGTCGATCCGACCTCGGGAACGGTCACGGTCGACGGGAAAGACGTTTCGACCGTTGATCCGGTGAAGCTGCGCCTGGGGATAGGCTACGTCATCCAGAACGCCGGGCTGATGCCCCATCAGCGCGTGATCGACAACATCGCAACCGTTCCCGTGCTGCGCGGCCAATCGCGCCGCGCCGCGCGCAAGGCCGCCTACGCGGTGCTGGAACGGGTTGGACTGGACGCCAAGCTTGCCACCCGTTATCCCGCGCAGCTTTCCGGAGGAGAACAACAACGCATCGGGGTAGCGCGGGCGCTGGCCGCCGATCCGCCGATTTTGTTGATGGACGAGCCGTTTTCTGCCGTCGATCCGGTTGTCCGCAACGAGCTACAGAACGAAATCCTCAGCCTGCAAAGCGAATTGCATAAGACCATCGTGTTCGTCACGCACGACATCGACGAAGCGCTCAAGCTCGCCGACCGGGTCGCGGTGTTCGGACGCGGCGGTGTGCTCGAGCAATACGATGAGCCGGCGCGGCTGCTGTCGCGCCCGGCCAATGCCTTTGTATCGAAGTTCATCGGCCTCGGCCGTGGCTACCGCTGGCTGCAACTCATCGGCGCGTCTGGGCTGCCGCTGCACCCCATCGACCGGATTTCGGTCAGCAGCCTCTCCACCGATTCCGACCTTGCCGAAGGCTGGACGCTGGTCGTCGATGACGACGTCCCGGTGGGCTGGATCGACGCCGACGCCGTCCGGCGGCATCGCGGCGGCGCACCGCTGTCCGACACCATCACGGCCATCGGTTCGCAGCTTCGCCCGGGCGGAAACCTCAGCCAAGCCCTCGATGCGGCCCTGTCGTCGCCGTCGGCGGTGGGTGTCGCCGTGAACAGCGACGGCAAGGTCATCGGCGGCATCCTGGCGACCGACGTGCTGGCCGCCGTTGACGAACGCCGCGCGCGCCGGAAGGCGTGACCGTGCACTATCTGCTGAAGCACCTCGACAGCGCCTGGGCGCTGACCGTCGTGCACCTGCGACTGTCGTTGCTGCCGGTGTTGATCGGGCTCGCGGTCGCGGTGCCGCTCGGCGCGGTGGTCCAGCGTGCGCCGATCGCGCGACGGGTCACGACCATCACGGCCGCCGTGGTGTTCACCATTCCGTCGTTGGCGCTGTTTGTCGTCTTGCCGCTGATCATCGGAACCAGGGTGCTCGACGAGGCGAACGTCATCGTCGCGCTCACGGCCTACGCCGTGGCGCTGCTGGTGCGCGCGGTGCTCGAGGCGCTGGATGCGGTGCCGGTTCACGTGCGCGACGCTGCTATTGCCGTCGGATACCCGACCCTCACCAGGATGCTGAAAGTCGAACTGCCACTGGCGGTTCCCGTGCTGATCGCCGGGCTGCGGGTGGTCGTGGTGACCAACATCGCGATGGTCTCGGTCGGTTCCGTGATCGGTATCGGCGGCCTCGGGGCCTGGTTCACCGCCGGGTATCAGACCAACAAAAGCGATCAGATCGTGGCCGGCATCATCGTCGTGCTGGCCCTCGCGGCCGTCATGGACCTGCTGATCGTCCTGGCCGGCTGGCTACTCACGCCGTGGGAACGCGCGGGCAGCGGCAGACGCCGTCCGTTGGTGTCGCCGATAGTGGGTGGCGCGCGATGAATTTCGTCGAAAAGGCGATGGCGTACCTGTTGACCGCGGACCACTGGACCGGTCCGGTCGGGCTGGCGGCGCGCACGATCGAGCATTTGGAATACACCGTGCTGGGGGTAGGCGCGTCGGCGCTGATCGCCATACCGATCGGGCTGATCATCGGGCATACCGGCCGCGGCACGCTGGTGGTCGTGGGGGCGGTCAATGTGCTGCGCGCGCTGCCGACGTTGGGTGTGTTGTTGCTCGGGGTGTTGGTCTTCGGGTTGGGCGTGGGGCCGCCGCTGGTGGCGCTGATGCTGCTGGGCATCC
This sequence comes from Mycobacterium conspicuum, assembly GCF_010730195.1. Taxonomy (NCBI): domain Bacteria; kingdom Bacillati; phylum Actinomycetota; class Actinomycetes; order Mycobacteriales; family Mycobacteriaceae; genus Mycobacterium; species Mycobacterium conspicuum. Next base: position 5,584,463 of record NZ_AP022613.1, on the reverse strand, counting down.
CGTCGGTGTTGGCCGGTACGTACGCGGGCATCACCAGTGTCGATCGAACCGTCGTGGACGCCGCCCGTGCGATGGGCATGACGGAGCGCCAGGTGCTGATGCAGGTGGAGGTGCCGAACGCGATGCCACTGATTCTGGGTGGGTTGCGCAGCGCGACGCTGCAGGTCGTCGCCACCGCCACGGTGGCGGCCTATGCCAGCCTGGGCGGGTTGGGCCGCTATCTGATCGACGGGGTCAAGATGCGTGAATTCCAGCTGGCGCTGGTCGGGGCGCTTATGGTCGCAGCGCTGGCGCTGATTCTGGACGCGCTGCTGGCGCTGGCGGTGTGGTTCTCGGTGCCCGGCACCGGTCGCCTGCACGGCGCGCGGGCCATAAAAATGTGGTTAGGAGCACTTGTTGACAAACATGCCGCGGCCAGTGCGCACGCTCTACGGTAGACGAGTGAGCGCAGCCCCCGATCCGACTCCGAGCGCCTGGCCTGCAATGTTGACGTGGCGTGCGCAGGACGTCTCGCGCATGGAATCGGTGCGCGTGCAGCTGTCCGGTAACCGAATCAAGGCCAACGGCCGCATCGTGGCCGCCGCGACGGCGACCCATCCCGCGTTCGGGGCCTTCTACGAAGTGCAGACCGACGAGAGCGGCGCCACCAAACGCTTCGGGCTGACGGTGACGCTGGCCGAGCGGGAACGTCAGCTGGCCATCGCGCGGGACGAGGAAAACATGTGGATGGTCACGGATCACCAGGGCGAAAGTCGGGCGTCCTTCAACGGGGCCCTCGACGTCGATGTGGTGTTCAGCCCGTTCTTCAACGCGTTCCCGATCCGGCGCCTCGGCCTGCATCAACGGGCGGACTCGATCACCTTGCCGATGGTCTACGTGCACGTGCCCGAGATGTCGGTGACCGCGGCCGAGGTGAGCTACGCCAGTCAGGGGCGTCCGGATGGGATCAAGCTGCGTTCCCCGGTCGCCGACACCACCGTGAGCGTCGACGCCGACGGGTTCATCGTGGACTATCCAGGATTGGCAGAGCGGATCTGATCACCCCGCCGGCCCGGCCAGCAGCGGCCAGCTCTTCGCGCCAGTTCTCCGCGCCGATCACGACGCCGAAGATATCGGAGCGCGGGAAGCTGTCGTAGCGCGTTCGCGCGGCGTGACCCGCCTCGACGAGCTCGGCCACCGAGCCGTGGGACGCCAACGAGTCGCGGGCGCGGCTCAGCAGCTCGATGGCCCGGTCGACCGCGGGCACCAGTTGGTCGGAGTTGCCTTCACACATCGCGCGCACCAGATCGGGCGGGCTGCCGGCAACCCGGGTGGCGTCCCGGAAAGACCCGGCGGCCAGCGCGAAGGCCAACGGCACCTCGCTCACGCTGGTGGCGAGCGCCTCGGCGAGCAGGTGCGGCAGATGCGAGATGGCGGCAGCCGCCGCGTCGTGCTCGTCGGATTTGGCCGGGACCACCACGGCACCGCAGTCCAGGGCCAACGTCATGACCATCGCGAACACCACGGGGTCCACCTCGTCGTCGACGCTGACCACCCATGGGGCCATGGTGAACAGTCCGGCGTGCCCGGCGGCCCAACCCGAGTTCTCGGTGCCCGTCATCGGGTGGCCTCCGACGAATCGTGCGCGCAGACCGGCGGCGGTGACCGCCTCGAGCACCGCGCTTTTGACGCTGGTGACGTCGGTCAGCGGACACCGGGGAGCCAGCTCGCTGATCCGGGCGAGCATCGCCGGCACCGCCGGCATCGGGACCGCCAGCACAATCAACGCGCCGGTATCGGCGGCGCGCGCCAGCGTGTCGCCGAGTTCGGTCGTCGCGTCAAAGCCGTCGGCGACGGCGCCCTGCGCGCTTTCCACCGAGCGGTTGTAGCCGAACACTTCACGGCCGACCGCCGCGCCCGCCCGCATCAGCGAGCCGCCGATGAGGCCGAGCCCGAGCACGCACACCGGTGTCTTGGAAATCGGGGAAGCAGCGGGGCCGGCCACAGTGCAAGGTTGGCACAGTTCGGCGACCAGTGCTGCTTTTAAATGCGTCGATCTGGTCATGGAGCCTGGTCAGCGACTACCGTAAGCGGCCATGGGAGCACAACGGGCCCCAGCGAAAGGCCGCGCGGCGGACGTGCCGGACGGCTTTGGCGTTGCGGTCGTGCGCGAAGAGGGCAAATGGCGCTGTTCCGAGATGACCGCCAAGTCGCTGACAAGCCTGAGCGCCGCCGAGACGGAACTGCGTGAACTGCGCAGCGCGGGCGCCGTCTTCGGCCTGCTGGACGTCGACGACGAATTCTTCGTCATCGTGCGCCCGGCGCCCTCGGGGACCCGGCTGTTGCTCTCCGATGCCACCGCGGCGCTGGACTACGACATCGCCGCCGAAGTGCTGGACAACCTGGACGCCGACATCGATCCCGAGGATCTCGAGGACGCGGACCCGTTCGAGGAGGGCGATTTGGGGTTGCTGTCCGACGTCGGGCTGTCCGAAGCGGTGCTCGGGGTGATCCTCGACGAAACCGATTTGTACGCCGACGAGCAACTGGGCCGCATCGCGCGCGAGATGGGCTTCGCCGAACAGTTGTCGGCGGTGATCGACCGCCTCGGTCGGTGACCGACGAAGATTTGATCCGCGCTGCGCTTGCGGTTGCCGCGACGGCCGGTCTGCGCGACGTTCCCATCGGCGCGGTGGTCATCGGGGCCGACGGCACCGAACTTGCCCGCGCGGTCAATGCCCGTGAGGCCCTTGGTGATCCGACCGCGCACGCGGAAATCCTGGCGATGCGGGCGGCGGCCCGGGTGCTCGGCGACGGCTGGCGGCTGCAAGGGACCACGCTGGCCGTCACCGTCGAACCGTGCACCATGTGCGCGGGCGCGCTGGTGCTGGCACGCGTTGAGCGGCTGGTGTTCGGCGCGTGGGAACCCAAGACCGGAGCGGTCGGTTCGCTGTGGGACGTGGTTCGCGACCGGCGGCTCAACCATCGCCCCGAGGTGCGCGGGGGAGTGCTCGCTGCGGAGTGCGCCGCGCCGCTGGAGGCGTTCTTCGCGCGTCAACGATTGGGATGAGTGCCCGCCGGTTCTGTAAGCTGCACGGCGGTGGCGTGTCCGAGCGGCCTAAGGAGCACGCCTCGAAAGCGTGTGACGGCTAACACCGTCCGAGGGTTCAAATCCCTCCGCCACCGCCAAAGCCCCAACGCCTGCAATCGAGGTTAAGGGATGCGGGTCGGGCCAAGCTGCGATCCGGCGTCGCGGTCGGCAGACTGGAGCCGAGGCCTACAAAACACGCCGCCGTGAATTGCGCTGGTCACGTCGGTCGGTGCGCCGGTCATGTCTTACCCTGAGGACACAATTGAGCACGTATGACTACGTATGACACCCGAAGACACCGCGCGACATCGCATGACTGCCTGGGGGCCGAACGATGAACCATGAACAAATCGCCCTCGTCGCCCTACTTCGCACTCGTCCTAACGGGCTCAGCTGGCCGAAGTTGACCGAGGAAGTTCTGGAGCGCGGCAGCGCCCTCACCGTCTGGCAGGAGTACAACCCTGAGCAGCTCATCCCGTTGCCGACCGCGACAGCCGCACTGGAGGAAGCAGAGGCGGATCTCGAGAAGTGGGAACATGATGGCCTGCACTTTATGAGCGTGCTGGACAACGACTTTCCGCGGCGACTGCTCGACATCGTTGAGACGCCGCCGTTTCTATTTTCTCAGGGGCGAGTCGATCAAGATGATCCTGGCATGTCGGTTGTTGGCTCACGCAAAGCCTCGGAGCGCGGCCTTGATATGGCCTCAAAGATTGCTCGATTCCTTGTTAAACAGGGGCTGACGGTCATCTCTGGTCTGGCCGCAGGCATTGATACCGCCGCGCACACCGCAGCGCTGAGCGAGGGGGGCCGGACGGTGGCGTTTATTGGCACCGGGTGCAATCTCTCGTATCCTGCGAAAAATCGCCAGTTGCAAGCGGCCATCGCCGACTTCGGATTGGTGCTGTCGCAGTTTTGGCCAGACGCACCACCACAGAAGCACAGCTTCCCAATGCGCAACGCTCTAATGTCGGGCTATGGCATGGCCACCATTGTCGTGGAAGCCGGCGAAACCAGCGGTGCACGTACACAAGCGCGCATGGCGGTCGAGCACGGTCGGCCTGTGATCCTGACGGATATGGTTGTGGAACGCAATGAGTGGGCCCAGAAATTGGTGCAGCTTCCTGGAGTCCACGTGGTTGCCGGCTTGCGAGAGCTGGGACCGATAGTGGAGGAGATTCGATCCGAGCCGCAGCGCACAGAGCAGGCGTTGAGGCAGCTCTCGTTCCGGTGACCAACGCTGATGCTGCGTTCGCACAGATCAAACGGAGCCTTATCCAGAACGCGGGTGGGTATCTGAGGAACACCGCCCATATCGCGGGTGAGACGTGCTCGAAATGTCGCGGTGCCTGGATGAAAGATGGGTGCGACACATGCTATCCGTGCGAGTTTCACTACAGCTCAAACAGCACCGCCGACTTGGTGGGCTCGATCATCTACGCCGTCAGTGATTCTCAGAGCGCCAAGCTTATGCGCGGTTACAAGGACACTCCGCCTAGCAAGGCTCTCTTACAGCGGGTGACTTCACTCGTAACCCTTGGTGTAAAGGACCACTTCGGCTGCGTCAGTGAGCTACTCGGCGAGGTACCAACCCATTGGGCAACGGTGCCGTCGCTGAAGACGATTGGGTCCGATCATCCACTTCGCACAAAGATTCTCCTTCCCATGCTCGGCGAGGAGTACGAGATCGAAGTGGTCGCGGCGGAGGCCGCCAAGGGTAAGACTGAGCAGGAGCGCCGCGCGCTAGACCCGTCCCTCTATCACGTGAAGGCAGACGTGCCAGAGGGAGCTCATGTGCTCCTGATAGACGACACCTGGACGTCGGGCGGGCACATTCAGTCTGTCGCTGTGGCGCTCAAACGAGCTGGAGCGGTAAAAGTGGCGGCATTGACCGTCGCACGGTGGATGGATAAAGACGACCCACGGACTAAACGCGTCCTAAACGAGCACTTCAGGGATCGCCCATACGACGCGGACGTCTGCCCCTGGACGGGCGGGGATTGCCCGCGGCTCATCAAGTTTGCACCGTCGTAGCCAAGCTGCCGTACTACTGATCGCGCTCATCGAAAGTCCTCAGGTGTGCTCGCCGAAATTCCTCACCTGTGAGCAACGGTCAGTGTAGTTGTTGGCGGGTGCCGGTGGTGGTTCGGCGTAGGGTTTCGGCGGCGGCGTGGTGGTCGCGCAGGCGGTAGGACTCGCCGTCGAGGTTGATGACCACGGAGCGGTGTAGTAGGCGGTCAAGCATGGCGGCCGCGACTGTGGTGTCGCCGAGGATCTCACCCCACGCGCCCACCCCGCGGTTGGTGGTGATCACGATGCTGGTCTTTAAATACCGTTGGGAGACAACCTGAAACAACGCCGAGGCGGCCTCGGCGGGCAGCGGCAGGTACCCCAGTTCATCGATCACCAGTAGAGTCGGGCCTGCGTAGAACCGCATGGTGGTGGCCCAGCGGCCCTCGATCGCGGCGCGGTGACACCGTGCGGCCAGATCAGCTGCGGTGGTGAAATAGGTGCGGTAGCCGGCATGGGCTGCGGCCCTTGCCAATCCGACGCTGAGGTGAGTTTTTCCGGTGCCGGGTGGGCCGATCAGCAGGATGTTGGTCGCTGATTCGAGATAACGGCAGGTACCCAGCTCATCGATTAGCTTGCGGTCGATCCCAGCGGCGGCATCCACGTCGAAGTCGGCCAGGGTAGCCGGGGTGGGCAGGCAGGCGAACCGCAGCCGCCCGGCCAGTCGGCGGGCGGTGCTGGCCTGGACTTCCACGGCCAGCAGTCGCTCCAGGGCGACGGTGAGCGAGAGGCCTTCGGCAGTAGCTTGGTCGAGGACCGCGGGTAGGGCTTCGGCGGCGGAGGCCAGTTTGAGTTCGGCCAAGTGCGAGCGCAGCTGCTGATACCGCGACGCTGCTGCCGTCGGAGACTCCTCGGTGGGCGTCGTGGTGGTGGTCTTCGGGGTGCGGCCGGTGGGGGTCATTGGATGGTCCTGTTCTGGGCGGCCCGCTCGTAGGCGGACAGGTCGATGACGGTGGAATCGGTTGACGAGCTTGATGATTCAACGGCGATGGATGGCGCCTGCTTGAGGTGTAGTAGTTGCGCGGCAGCGGCTTTGGCGGCTGGGCCGGGTGGGATGCGTTCCTTGCGGCGATGAGGACGCCCGGTCGCCGCAGTGGCCATCGCCGCGGTATCCAGAGCGATGACATGCCCGCTGTCACGCACCATGACCCCGAGCCCGTCGCCGGCCATCCGGTGCCGGGCGATCACGATGCCGCTCGCGGTGGCGATGTCGATGAAGTCACCACCGACCGGATGTGACACCACGACGTTGGCGGCGGCCAGTTCCGGGGGCACGGAGTAGCGGTTGCCGCGGTAGGACACCAACGCTTGCCGCGAGGCGGTGCGGGTCTCGCAGACGATCACCGGATACGGCGATGCCGGCACGGGGTGCAGTGGTTCAGCCTTGGCCACCACCGCGACCGAGGAGCGGCCGTCGGCGGTGGCGCGCAGCCGGGTGTCGCCGCGAACCCGCGCGAAGCGGTCCAGACTCACCTGGGCCTGCTCGGCGGTCAGGTCGTCGGCCAGGGTGCGCCACCAACGTTGCGCGGCAGTGTGGTTGACCTTCTCGACCACGCCCTTGCGGTTGCCGCGTCGCGGCGGGCAGATCGCCACTGCGACGCCGTAGTGCTTGGCCACCCCAGCGAACGACGCGGTCACCCGTCCCGAGCCTGGGTCGCAGACAGTGGCCATCCGATCGAACCGCCACACCCGGGTCAGCCCACCGAGTCCGCGAGCGACGCGGTCCAAGCCGGCGACCAGGTGCGGCTGATCCTCCGAGGGCGTCAGCAAGCCGCGCCACTTACCAGAATGAGCCAGCGAGCCGACCAACAGGTGTGCCGTTTTGCCCCAGCCCCACGATTGCGGTGGGTCGGGCAATTCCAGCCAGTCCCATTGGGTTTCATCTCCCGGAGCATGTGGGATCACCGCATTCGGGCGCTGGGTGGCGCTCCGGCACGCCTCACAGACCGGGCGTAAACTCCGGGTGCGGATGTTGCGGGTCAGGCTCTGATACGACAGACCGAACCCCAGGTCCTCCAATTCGTCGTAGAGGGTGCGGGCCCACAAGTGCGGGTCCTCGATCAGTCTCGCGGTCACGTAGTCAACAAACGGATCGAACGGATCCGGGCCGGGCCGAACTCGCACCCGGGGTGCCGTCACCGGCCAGATACTTGCGGACCGTCTTGCGGTCGAAACCGGTGTGGCGGGCGATCGCCGAGATCGTCCAACCACGCTTGCGCAGGGCATGTACTTCCACATCGTCCTCCCATGTGAGCATGAGAAAGCGGGCCTCCTTCGATGGAGCAACTGGCGTCAGACACCAGCAGCTTCGAAGGAGGCCCGCCCTTCTCGGCGGAGCCACACGGGTGGGGAATTTCGACGAGCGTCAGTGGGGAATTTCAGCGAGCGCGGTCACTACCGGCCCAAGTTAGGCAGCGGTCGCTGCGACCGGCATTAGGGCATACGGCGAGTGCCCACATTCTGCTGGCTGTTACAGATAACTGCGGTGATCTCCCATAACCAAAGTGCACAGGTAGAGCAGGTTTTACCCCTCTGGCTAGGTAGCCGAATAGGGTTCAAATCCCTCCGCCACCGCCAAAGTTTTTGTGATCTCCACTGCAGGTGGAGGCCTATTCACGCACCGGGCGCCGGCTGGCAGCCGAAGGGCGCGTAGCCGAGCGGTTAAGGCTCGTCAGACGGCGTGGTCGACCACTTTTTGGTACCAGCCGATGAATTTGGTGAGTCCCTCGTCAACGTAGGCGTTGGCGACGCTGACGTGAGACGCGACCAGCTGTCCACGGGTGACGTGTTGCTGGTACTCCTTGCTGTGGCGTAATGCGTCAATCTGCTTCGCGGAGCCGCGCGCCACAAGCAGTCCGGCCACGTCTCCACCGGAGAACTCGAGAACGCTCACGTCGAAGCGTTCGATTTGTCCCTTCTGCTGAAGACCCGCCCAGTACTGCATTGCTTCGTTGTAAACATTGAGGGCTTGCTTCTCCCGCCCAGGTATGGGGTCTCCCCAGACTGTGCATAGAGCAGCTTCGGCCATCGGACTTCCTCTCTCCTATGCCCCAATCCGGATTATGCGGAACTTTCTCGCCGACGGCTACCAGGCACACGCGTAATTTGCTATTCAATTTCCAGACTTCTAATCGGTTTGGCCGCGTTGCGGTGACGAATTATGTAGGGTGGCTTGTTCGCGCACGCCTATACCAAGTCGGCTCAGCTCCCGAATAGTGCCCGCTGTCTGGGAGGTGCGTACAGGTCATCGCCTGGCCGTTCGCGTCTGGCGCGAGCGCGATGGCCGCGCTTGCGACAACTCCACCCGCAGCCGGCCAACTCAATTCGGTTGCTAGAACACGGTTTTCACGTCAAATGGATCTCGACGGCCGCCGATGCGGATGATTTACTTCAGAACGGATTCGGCGAGATCGACCATGTTACGGTTGCCAGCCCGCGGCGTCGGCCACCACGGCAGCGCGCGGGACGTGACACTGACCAGGCCGTCGGCCATGGCGTCTTGTAGCCGATACGCCGAATTAAGCGGATCGGGGGACCACAGCGACACGATGATCTGCCGCAGGGCATCGACCCGGAGCAGGTTGAATTCGCTGTTGTCTTCGAGTCCCATGGCGCGCAGCGGAATCAGGGATGGCACGGTCGTCGTGGTTTCGGTACCCAGCCCGACCACCCGGAAGCCGGACAGTCCCGCGCCGTCTTCGATCCGCTCCAGGCGACCGCCGCCTGCGCCGGAATCCGCGTGCCCCATCGAGTGCCCGGTGATCGACGCCCGGGTCCCGACGACTTCGAACGGCCCGTCGGCTCCGGTGAACGGCTCGATGACTTCGCCCGTCACGCCACCGGGAAAGCGGTAGACGATGTCGACCGCGCCCTTGCGCGACCACCGGCAGTGCGAGCTACGGACGAGGGGAAAGCCGAGCCAAGACCTGAGCAACGCCAAGGCGTGGTACCGGTAACCCATGCTTTCCAGGCGAATGCGCACGACGTCGCCAATGGCCCCCGACTCGATGACCTTCCCGATCAACCGGAATTGCGGCAGGTTCATGAAATCCTCGGCCACCCGGACCGTGCGCCACCGTCGATACAGGGCGAGCTGTCGCAGATCCCCCCACCGAACGGCGGCCGGTGTGTCCATGACCAGGGCGGCGCCCGGGGCGAGATGCGCCGTGGCGCGCAGCACCGCCAGATTGCTGGTGGGCGTGACGGACACCAGCACCGCGTCGACGTCGCCCGGCCGCAACGAGCTGAGGTTCTCTACGGCATCGACCCCAAAAGGTTCTCCCGCGGCACGCGCGTTCGCGATGTTGCGCGAATGCACCCCCACGACCTCGACATCGGAATCCAATAGCTTCAGCGCGGGTAAAAACGAGTTTTTGACTCGGTATCCCGAACCGATGATCAAGACTCGCCGTGCGGGATTGGTTGAACCCACCGAACTTACGAACCTGACCCCGGTCGGCTGAACAGTCTCCGCCCAGCCATATGCAGGCGGTCCATGGCCACGGCCGGGCCGGAAAGCCCGTTTCTGCCCGTCGGCGGCATCAGCCGCGCCTCGACGGGGGCACTGGCATCCGAAAGCGGCTCCGATGTTCCCACCCGCCGCTCGTCCACGAGCGCCTTGAGCACCGGATCATCCAGTTTCGAGTAGGCCGACTTGAACTCGTCGGTGCCGATCAGCTCGTTCGCCAACCCCGCGGGCTGGGTGGAGATCTTCAGAATCCGGCGACGCCGCGGGCCACGATTCGGCGCGGCGCGATGGTAGTAGCAACGGTTCCAAATTACTGCTGTACCGACCGGCCCCACCATCTGAACGACGTCCCCGCCGGCGCTTATCCGGTCAGCCGAATTCGGTGCAAATTCGAAGGCGCCATCGTCGTCGCCGACCGGCGACATGAGAATGAAGATGCTGACAAAATTTGGAAAATTCTTCGCGAAGCCTTCGAGTGTGTCGTAGTCCCGGTGCCAACCGTCGAGTCGTTGTTCATTGATATGCGACTTTGTTTGCCCGCCCGCGGTTTCGTAGCAATGGCAGTGGTATAGCAACGCCGAAGGATGAACGCTGGCGATGAGTCGGCGCGCCGGCTCGATGAACATTTCGTGGAAAATTCCCACGTCAACGAGTTGATCTGGGCCAAGCACCGCGCGAGGCTGATCCGCAATTTCCGCGAACAGAGAATCCACCCGCTGATTCCACGACTCGACCTGCTCGACGGGCCAAAGGCCGGTGAGATCAGCGATGCCCTCTTGAGCGAGAACTTCCGGGAGCGTACGAGTCTCCGTTAATACGTCCAATTCCCCACCGTCCGATTCCATTTCCACCTGCAGGCTACGGCATCGGCGCCTCGCTGGACGGCGGATACCGATACATTGGGCATCTACCAGGAGGTTTCCGGACACCGTGTCGGCGTCAGGCGGGTGCGGGCGGCCGTCCTGCGATGCGGTCGCGCCATCGGTTCGGGTCCGGCACAAAGCGGCATTCGATGTTTGCTGGTTCGAGGCTGGTTAACCGATGGCCCCGCCGGTCAGGCTTCGGACCATTTGAATTTCGCTGTCTCGATAGGGCCGCCCGTCGGGCAACACGAGGTCGTGAAACCACACTTTCGGGGGGGCCGGATACGGGTGATCCCACGAATCCCACGGGAAATATGTCTGGGTTTTTCCGGCGACGAAGCCCCAATTGAATGCGCCGACGCTATGGCGCTTGGCGACGGGCAGGATTGATTCAATGGTGCTGCCCTGGGGACGAGCCATGTACTCGGTGCAAATGATCGGCCGCCCCAGTGGCGCAAGCTCACTGATCCGGGACTCGAACGCCGCGGGTTCGGCATAGGAGTGAAAGGTGATCACGTCGGCATTGCCGAGTTGAATGTCGGCAATTGTGCTGCGCGCCTGAGGATTTGCCCACTTGCCCTGCCACACGCCACTCGTCAGCGGTTGACTCGGGTCAACCGCACGCGCCCACTGAAATACTTGCGGGAGCAGGTCAGCGACGAGCTGCAGTTTGTCTTTCCGTTCGACCCTTTGGTACACCCGTGCGGGATTGTCGGGTTCATTCCACAGATCCCAAGCCAAAACACGGTCGTCATCGCGGAATTGGGTCAACACACCCGTGACGTACTCACGCAGCAGACGGCTGTAGGTGGGGTCGCCGAGGCGTTCGGCACCGGGGCTTTGCACCCAACCGGAGTTGTGGACTCCGGGTCGTGGCGCGCGCTGCGGACCCAGCTTGGGCAGCGGGTCCCAGCATGAATCGAAGAAGACAAACAGCGGTTTGATGCCGTGGCGCGCAGCCATCGAGACGAATTGCGCCAGCCGCAACTGAAATCCCCGCGCATCCTGTGCCCAAAGTAGGTCGTGCAGGAAGACCCGCACGCTGTTGAGGCCGGCTGAGCGGGCCCAGCCCAGTTCGGTATCGATGCGCCGAGGGTCAAAGGTGTTGGGCTGAAACATCTCGAGCTGATTGATGGCGCTTGAGGTGATGAAGTTCGCGCCGACGAGCCAGCCGTGGGCTTGATACCAGCGGTTGGCCCGGTCGGGTGACCACCGGGTGGCTTCCCCCGAGGAACGTGGCGGTTCCGCGGAAACGCGAGGTCCTTGAGTCAAAGCGGTACCCGCCGCCAGCAGCAGCGGCAGCTTCAGGACCGTACGGCGGTACACCAGCTGACGATAAGTTGACCGGGGCAATGTTCCCGGCATTTGCTCAGCGCGTCGTTCTGGCTAGATCCTGAGAATTGTTACCCGTTGGTAATGAGCGACATTCGGCTCCGCGGACGTAGCCGCTTCCAGCTGTTCTATCGCAGCTTTCGGCCGTAGTTGTCTTTGACGCCTCCGGTGAACATCATGATCGCATCCACGAGCGCCCAGATGCCGACGCCCAGCAGGATCGGAAGCCCGAAGAAACAGAAGATGGTGGTGACGAGTCCGAACAGCCCCAGGCACAGTTGCAGGACGGCGATCTGGGTCGAATCGATATAGAAGCGGCCGATGCCGAACACGCCGAGGAAGAGTTGCAGCAGGCCGGCGGTCACAGCGGACTTATCCGACAGAGGGACCCCCGTGGCCGGGTCGCGACCGAATGGCGCCTGCGGGTCGGCTCCGTAGTTTGACGACGGATAGCCCGCGTACGGATACGGCTGGCTAGCAGGGTAGGGATACTGCTGCGGATACCCGGGCGGTCCCGGGTAGGGATTTGCTCCGTAGCCCGGCGGCTGGCCAGCCCAGGGTGGCTCGTCGGACGGATTTCCCGGTTGGTTCGGTGTCACCATGACTTAAGTTAACCCCCCGTTGTGATGGCGTCGGGTCAGATCTGTTGCGGCTGCTGCGGGGTTGCGCCATAACCCAATTGCGCGGCGGTGTAGCGCGCGGCATCGGTGACCGGCACCGCCTGCACCGCGGTGCCGTAGGCGCAGATCTCGGTCCACACGTCACCGATTTCGGTCGTGTCGAACCGCATCGCCACGATCGCGTTGCCGCCCTTGTTGCGCGCCTCGTTGAGCAGCCGCGCCATCGCCTCGTTGCGGCTCTCGGCGAGGTTTTTGGTCATGCCCTGCAACTCGCCACCGAACATCGACTTGAAGCCGGCGCCGAACTGGGCGAAGGCATTTCGGGACCGGACGGTGAGCCCGAACACCTCGCCGCACACGCGCTGGATCTCCCAACCGGGAATGTCATTGGTAGTGACGACGAGCACCGGACAACCTTTCTGCCGAGCCGAGCATTGCGTTCGTTATCGCTGCAGGGTACCGCCCCCACCGAGGGTAGATATATTCGACGAAGCAAACGACGAGGAGGTCGAGTGGGTGCTGCGGTGGACGACATCGACTTCGACGATCTGACGTCGCCCGTGCTGACCGATATTCAACGTCAGGTCCTGGAGTTCACCGAGGCTAAACCCGTCGAATTCGACGTCGATCGGATGCTAGCCGAAGCCAGAGACCAGGCAGGCGTGGGTGACGACCTGGACGACACCGACGGCTTCGCTGAGCGGCTGGCCGTGCATGTGGCCGCGATCGAAGCCGACGACGGCCTGACCCAGCTTGCCCGCTCGACGTTGCGGCAGCGTGTGGTTCGCCTGCTGCGCAACCGGCTGTCGCTGACCGACCTCATCAAGAGGTATCCCGAGATCGAATCGATCGCGATCGACAAGCCCTTCATCGTCGTCGGAATGCCACGCTCGGGCACCACCCATCTGGTGAATTTGATCGCGTCCGATCCCCGCCGGCGCGCGCTGCCCTATTGGGAAAGCCAGGATCCGATACCGGCGCTGGGCCAGGGCCCCGACATCTTTGGGATCGACCCCCGCTTCGCGCGTGCCAAGGCCGAACACGACGCGCTCATGATCAGCGCTCCCGTGGTGGCCGCGATGCACGATCGTTTTCCCGAAGCGATCGAGGAGGAGGTCGAACTTCTCGACCTGGATCTGGCCTCCTATGTCCTGGAATGGCATGCGCGCGTGCCCAACTGGCGCGACTACTACCTGGAGCTGAACCAGCACCGGCACTACGCGTACATGAAGAAGGTGCTGCAGGCGTTGACGTTTCTGCGCGGCCCGCGGACCTGGGTTCTCAAGAGTCCCCAGCACTGTGAGCAACTCGGCCCGCTGATGGCCACCTTCCCGGACGCGACGGTGGCCTTCACCCACCGCGATCCCGTCGCCGTGGTCCAGTCGGCAATCACGATGATGGCCTATTCCGATCGGTTGCGCCGGCGGAGCATCGACCCTGCGTGGCTACTGGACTACTGGAGCGATCGCGTGCACCGGTTGCTCAGCGCTTGGGTTCGCGACCGCGATTTGGTGCCGGCCGAACGCAGCATCGATGTCAGCTTCCACCACCTCAACGGCAATGAAATACCGCTGCTGGAGGACCTATACCGACGCGGAGGCGTCGAGTTGACTCCCAAGGCGCGCAGCCGTTTTCAGAACTACCTTGACGACAATCCACGCGGCAAACACGGCCGTATCCACTACGACTTGCAACGACACTTCGGCATCTCGCCCGACCAACTTCGCGAGCGGTTCGGCTTTTACTTCAACAGGTTCGACGTCCGCCCCGAATAAAGGAGAAACCAGCGATGTTCGAACCGGTGTATCGCAACCGGCCGGGCGCCGACGCCATGCGCCCCGCCACCGCCGAACAGGCCGAGCAGATCGCCCCGGGGCTGTGGTGTTCACCGGGCCTGTCGAATGCCTACCTGCTGACCACCGGCGCCGGGCGAGTCATCGTCAACACCGGAATGGGTTTCGAGGGCCCGGTGCACCGCGCCAACTTCGACGCCGTCGACCCCGCACCGGTGCGTTACATCATTTTCACCCAGGGCCACGTCGACCACGTCGGCGGTCTGGACAGCGTGCGCGACCCGGAGACAACGGTTGTCGCACAAGCGAACTGGACGCTGTGGCGCGATGACAACGAACGCCTCATCCCGTATCGCGCGAGCCGCAGCGCCTTCGCGTTCCAAGACACCTTGACCGACGGCATCCGGGCCATTCAACGTCGTCTCGGCACCAAGCACCTGGCCGCTCAGAGCGTTCCCGTCGTCGATGTCGACTTCGACGACACGCTGTCGCTCGAGGTCGGTGGGCGGCGGCTGGAGCTAATCTCGGTGCCCGGCGGTGAGACCAACGACTCGCTCGCGGTGTGGCTGCCCGAGGAGCGGATCTGTCTGTGCGGTAACGTTTTTGGTCCATTGTTCGGCCACATTCCGAACCTGGTCACCATGCGCGGGGACCGGTACCGGGACGCCCTGACCGCCATCGAATCGGTTGAACGCGTGCGTGATCTGCGGCCCGAGCTCTTGGTGACCGGCCACTTCGACCCGATCGGGGGCGCCGATCGCATCCACGCCGAGCTGACCCGGCTGCGCGACGCGATCCAATACGTCCACGACCAGACCGTCGCCGGTATGAACGCCGGCAAGGACGTCCGGACCCTGATGCGCGAGATCACGTTGCCCCCGGAATACGAAGTGGGCCAAGGCTATGGGAAGGTCGCCTGGGATGTCCGGGCGATCTGGGAGAACTACTCGGGCTGGTTTCACCACCAGTCCACGACCGAACTCTATCCCGTCGGTTTCGACGCCGTCGCCGCCGATGTGGTCGAGTTGGCGGGCGCCGAGGCCCTCGTGGAACGGGCGCGGGCGCATCTGGCCGCGGGCCGCCCCGTGCACGCCATCCACCTCGCCGAGCTTGTTCCCTCCGACCATCAGGAGGCGCGTGAAGTGCTTCGCGAAGCGCACCAAAGCCTCCTGGCCGACAGCACGAACTTCTGGGAAAGAGCCTGGCTCACAAGGCAGATAGCGAGGAATTCATGACGCTCCGGCCCGAAGACTTCTACCACACCGGCATCGTGGTACCCGATCTCGATGCCGCGATGGCGCGGCTCACCGCGCTGGCGGGCTACCAGTGGATCAACCCGATGAGCTACACGCTGCCGTTCCGCACCGTGACGGGAACCCACGAGCTGACCTCCACCATCGTCTATTCGGTGCAGAGCCCGCACATCGAACTTGTCAACGAAGTCCCCGGCACCCCGTGGACGGCGGCACCGGGTAACGCCGTCCACCACGTCGGCTATTTCGTCGACAACCTGGCCGAATCGGCGCGGGTGTTGGAGAGTAACGGCTTCACTCTGGAAATGACCGGAGATGTTGGCGGATCGGAGCTTTCGCTGTTCGCCTACTACGTCGACTCCTTCGGTACCCGCATCGAGATCGTCGACCGAGCGCTGTTCCCCGATTGGCCGGCCTTCTTGCGGGCGGCATCACAGCCCAACGGAGCCTGACGTGTTGCTGCCGGTGCTGCGGTTCAACTTCGGTTCCCCGCAGGGTGATCCACGCACACAGAGCAAGCTGATCTCAGCCGCGCTCGAGATGGCTCAGTGGGGCGAGTCCCGCGGCATCACCACGATCAGTGTCGATGAACACCACGCGACGGGACACGGGTGGAGCTGCAACCCCATCATGGCCGCGGCGATGTTTTTGGCGCGAACCGAGCGCCTGATCGCGAGCGTGGACTGCGCGCTCGGGCCGTTGTGGAACCCGGTCCGGCTCGCCGAAGACATCGCGCTCGTGGACAACATGAGTCGAGGACGGCTACATACCACCGTGGGCCTGGGTTATCGCACGGTCGAATATGACGCGCTGGGAGCGGATTTCAGTCAGCGCGGCAAGCTGATGGACGAGCTGGTCGAACGCATGCTGACGGTTTGGTCCGGCGCCGGTCCCTACGCGGGGGTCTGCGCCGGCACCTGGACCCGGCCGCATCCACCGCTGTATGTCGGCGGGGGCGCGCGCGCGACCGCGCGGCGCGCGGCGCGCTTCGGGCTGCCGCTCAGCTTGGCCGACCACCTGCCCGAGATCGACGCCTACTACCGTGAGCTGTGCGCCGGCGCCGGCATCAACCCGTTCGTCATCATGCCGGGACCGACCAATCGCGGAATGATCTACCTGCACGAAGATCCGGACCGGGCATGGGCGGAACTGGGTGGCCATATCCTCTGGGAGGCAGTCACTTACGGCGAATGGTCAACCGACGAGCGGTCTCTGATGCACCTGCCCGGAGTGAAAACCCTGGACGAGGTCAGGGCCTCGGGGCGATACCGTTTCCTGACGCCCGAGCAACTCATCGCCGAGGTCCGCGGTGATAAGCAGTACGGACCGATCGTGTTGCATCCACTGGTCGGCGGCATGCCCATCGACGAGGCGTGGAAGTCGGTTCAGCTGCTCGCCGATGCCGTGCTGCCGGCGCTCGGCTAGCGGTTCGTCAGATGCCGAGCGATTGGGGTGGCGTCCAGGTGTCCACCAGCAGCGGCAGGGTGATCGCCTCGCTGCCGCCGGTCACCACGAGCACCCAGCGGCCGTCGACCGGCAGGTTGGCGTCGATGCCGAAGAAAGCGAATCCCGGGAATTCGCCGATCGAGGCTTCGGGCACCTCGAACCGTCGCAGCACGGGCGCCTCGCCCGTCGGAGGGATCAGCTCTACCTCGACCCGACGGTCGTCGGAGTTTTCGGGGTCGGCCCGCGTCAGCACCACCAGAACAAAGCTGGCCGACCGGTCGGGTCCGACGGTGAATTTGGACAGCACGCCGCCCGCTACGTTGAGCTTGTTGTCTATTGTCGCGGCCTGTTCGGCCAGGAATGCCCCGGTAAGTATCACAGCGTCGAACCTACCGTGCAGCTACCTGTCGTGAGGAGGGGGTAGGCACCTACCACCGTGACCGTCGGGAGGCCCAGCCGGCTCAATAGATGGTGTCGTTCCCTGCAAACTTTGTCCAAGGCGCGCGATACTTGACGCGTGCCTGATCGCAATGTGCTGGGTGGCCCGCTTGAGCCGTGCAGCAATGAACCGCTCACGGGGTTCTACCGCGACGGCTGCTGCTCTTCCGGACCCGAAGACATCGGCCGGCACACCATCTGCGCGGTGATGACCGCGGAGTTCCTGGAGCACCAGCGCTCCATCGGTAATGACTTGTTGACGCCGGTGCCCGAATACCGGTTCCCCGGCCTGCTGCCCGGGGACCGCTGGTGCGTCACCGCGCTGAACTGGCTTCGCGCCCACCAGGACGGCTGTGCCGCGCCGGTGGTGCTGGCAAGCACCCACGAGCGCACCCTCGAGGTCGTGCCGCTGGAGGTCCTCGAGGAACACAAGGTCGACGTTCCGGACGACCTAGCGAATTTGTAGGCCAGCCTGTAAAGGCCGCGGCGTGTTGAGCGCGCTTTCGAGCGGCTAGCCAACCGCCTCCCGACGTCGGTGTTCGGGCGGATCTGCGCGTCGCGCCGCGGCAGCCGGCGACGTTGGGCCAGGTAGATTTCGCTCCTCCGCCGCACCCAAGCAGCCGCACAATGGTCTGCCCGGCGAATGTCGCGCCGCTGGTCAACGGCGTTCGGGGAGGTATTGCCGCACTCGAACCTCGGCACGGGGATTTGCCGCAAGTACGGCGACGGCAGCCTATGGTTGGGCCATCGGATGCTCGGCCAGTGCCCACTTGTAGCGGAGGTCGGATGGCGGTGCGGTCCTGTCGGGCGTGCGGCCTGGGGCTTCGCGACGGCGCCAGGTTCTGCGACGGCTGTGGCGCCTCGGTGAGCGCCGGACGTGAGCAGGCCGAGTACAAACAGGTGACGGTGTTGTTTGCCGATGTGGTGGGCTCGATGCAACTTGCCGCGGCGTTAGGTCCAGAGGCGTTGCGTGATGTCGTGACGCAGGTGTTCAGTCGCTCGGCGGTGGCCGTCGAGCGGTACGGCGGCACTGTCGACAAATTCACCGGCGACGGGATCATGGCCGTGTTCGGCGCGCCGGCGGCGCTGGAGGACCACGCGCTGCGTGCCTGTCTGGCCGCGCTAAATATCCAAGGCGAGATCCAAAAGCTGGCCGGCGAAATAAGGCGACGCGACGACGGCATTGCGGTGCAGGTACGGGTCGGGCTCAACTCCGGCCAGGTTGTTGCCGGTGAAATTGGTTCTGGTGCAGCCGGTTACACCGCGATCGGCGAGCAGGTGGGCATGGCGCAGCGGATGGAGTCGGTGGCCCCGCCCGGTGGGGTGATGCTGAGCGAATCCACTGCGCGGCTGGTCGAAAATGTGGCGCTCCTCGGCGACTTGGAAATGGTGCGCATCAAGGGTTCAAAGGCCGCGGTGCCGGCGCGTCGTCTGCTGGCCGTGAGCGCTGACCGCATAGCGCCCCAACGACGCGAACCGACCCTGGTTGGTCGAACCTGGGAGTTGAACACTATCGCGGGGATTTTGGATCAGTCGATCGACGGAAACGGCTGTGTGGTCGGGGTGGTGGGCCCCGCGGGCATTGGAAAAAGCCGGGCAGTCGGCGAGGCGGTGCAACTGGCAATCGGCCGCGGGCTGGACGTTTTCAGCACCTATTGCGAATCGCACACCCGAGACGTGCCTTTCCATGTGGTCGGACGGCTACTACAAGCCGTATTCGGAATCAGCGATGTCGCCGCCCAGGTCGCGCGGGCACGGGTGCGCACACGCATACCTGACGCCAGCCCTGAGGATCTGCTGTTGCTCGACGATCTGCTCAGGATCGCCGATCCCGCAGTCGCATTGCCTGCCATCACTCCCGACGCCCGTCGACGCCGGCTGGGTGCCATGCTCAACGCGGCCGCGCTGGCCCGCACCACCCCTGCGCTCTTCGTGGTCGAGGACGCGCACTGGATCGACGAGGCCAGCGAGACGATGCTCGCCGAGTTCGCGACTGTGGTCCCCCAAACCCGGTCGCTTGTGCTGATCACCTACCGTCCCGAATATCGGGGCACTCTGTCGCATACCTCCGGCGCCCAGACGATCGCCCTGGGCCCACTGAATACCTCGCAAACTCTTGCACTGATACGCGAGTTGTTGGGATCGCACCCGTCGGTCACAGGATTGGCTCAGCAGATCGCTGAGCAGGCCGCTGGGAACCCTTTCTTCGCCGAAGAGATCGTCCGTGACCTCGCCGGGCGAGGCGTCCTTTACGGCGAGCAGGGACACTATGAATGCCGCGACGACAGTGTCGCGATCAGCCTGCCGGGCACGCTGCAGGCCACCATCGCCGCACGCATCGACCGCTTGGCGGCCGCGGCCAAACAAGCGCTGTACGCCGGGGCGGTCATCGGGGCGCGGTTCCGGCCGGACGTACTCGCAATTGTGCTCGGGGACAACGGGTCTCCCGATGAAGCTCTCACCGAGCTCATGGCGGTGGAACTGATCGATCAGGTGCGATTCACCCCGCACGCCGAGTTTGCTTTTCGGCACCCGCTGATCCCCACGGTCGCCTACGAGTCGCAGCTCAAGGCAGGGCGTGCCGAGTTGCACAGACGCGTGGCCGACGTCATTCAACAGGGGGATTCCGGAAGCGATGAAAACGCCGCGCTGATCGCCGAACACCTCGAAGCCGCCGATGACCCACACGCAGCGTTTGACTGGCACATGCGCGCTGCCGCGTGGTCCAACTTCCGCGACCGCGCCGCGGCTAGGGCGAGCTGGGCGCGGGCCCGTCAGGTCGCCGACCGCCTAGCTGCCGAAGACCCGGACCGGCTGCGGATGCAAATCGAGCCCAGAACTTTGTTGTGCGCCACAGCATTCCTGGCGAATGTCGGCTTCGACGACGTGGGATTCGACGAACTCCACGAACTGTGCGCGACGGCCGGCGACAAAGTTTCGCTCGCGATTGGCATGTCCGGAGCGATTCTGGCGATGGCAACCAACGGGCGCCCGCGCGATGCCGCCGACCTCTGCCCGGAGTTCACCGAGCTGGTGGACGCGATCGGAGACCCCGCACTGACCGTCGGGCTGTTCCAAGCCGCGCTCTACGCCTACTCTGAAGCCGGTGAGGTTGTGGAGGCGGTACGCCTAGGGCAGCGGGTCATTGATCTGGCGGACGGTGATCCCACCATGGGCAACCTGATCCTCGGTTCGCCGCTATCCATGACGCTTGGCATTACGGGCCTGGCCAAAATGCGACTGGGTATCGCGGGCTGGAAAGAGGACGCCGATGCAGCCGTTGCGATGGCGTCCCGGTTCGACGCGACCAGCCATGTCAGCGCGATCATGTGGAAGTACGTCGGCGCCATACCATTCGGGGTTCTGGTCGCCGATGGAACCGCCGTAGCCGAAACTAGCTTCGCGTTGCGGATAGCGGAGCAGGCCGGCGATGACTTCCTCCTGGGCCTCGCCCAACTGACCCACGGGCTGACGCTGATCCAGCGCGGCGGTCTCGAACGGGATGAAGGCCTTTCGCTGCTTCGCCGAGTACGTGAGTCGGCCGAGCGCGGCCGCTTCGTCAGAGTGGCGATACCGATAGTTGACCCCTACCTAGCCAGGGAGCTGGCTCGAACCGGCGAGATCGATAAGGCGATCGATTTGGCCCGATCGGTCTTCGACGACGACTTTGAGACCGGCGAAATGTTCTGGGTATGGCTGGCCGCCACGGTTTTGGTCGAATCGCTGCTAGCTCGCCGCGGCGATAGGGACTTGGCAGATGCGCAGATCGCCATGGACCGACTGGCGGCCTCGTCCCCGGGCCCCGAATATCTCCACCACGAACTCACGGTTCTGCGCTTGCGCGGTCTGCTCGCGCAAGCGCAGGGAGACGCGTTTGCCCACCAGCAGTTCATGGAGAGCTTCAGAGCCAAAGCTGCAGCGGCCGGATTCGAACCGCTCGCTTCACGGCAGGGCTAGCCTCGCGGCTCCAGCCAGTCCACCAGCGACCGACCCGCATCCAACACATGCCGCTCGGCGATCGCGCGCGCCCGCTCGGCGTCTTTGTCGCCGAGCGCGTCGAGCAGCTGTTGGTGCTCGTCGAGCGAATGCTTCTCGTGGTCGGGGAACAAGGTGAGAAAGTTGCTCGGCACCACGCGTGCCGCCTGCTTGATCTGGGTCATCAGCCGTGGCGAGTGCGCGGCGTGGTGAATCTTTTGGTGAAAATGCCAATTCGCCTCGCCGATGCTGTCGTCGCCGGAGCGCGCGGCGACGTCGGCGGCGAGCTCGCGCAGCATCGCGAGTTCGTCGGGCTCGATTCGCTCGGCAGCCCACGCGGCCGCCTGCCCCGTCAGCACGCCCAAGATGGTGAAGCTGTCCAGGACGTCCTCCGGGCTGATGCCGAGGACCGTGATCCCGCTCCGTGGCGCGACTTGAACCAGGCCCTCGAAGGACAACTCGAGCAGTGCTTCGCGCACCGGCGTGCGGCTCGTCGCGAACTCCTCGGTGATGGCGTCGAGATCGACGCGTGAGCCGGCGGGCAGGGCGCCGGTGAGAATGCGATCGCGCAGTTCGCGCGCGGCGCGTTCCCGCACGGTGCCGGAGATGTCGATGGCTGCCATTCGCGCATGCTACCAAATGCCACATTTGAAATCTGATATATCAGATGTTAGGTTCCGAACATGGCTGATCGACGACACGACAAGATGGCGCTGGTTGCCTTCATGCAGGCGGGCAGCACCTCGGTCTACGCAGGATCGTGGCGGCATCCCGCGACCGAGCACCACTACCTTGATGCCTCCTACTACGCGAAAATCGGGCGGCAGCTCGAAGAAGGCTGCTTCGATCTGATGTTCTTCGACGACCGCCTGGCGATGCCGGGCGTGTACGGCGGATCGGTCAACGAAGCGGTGCACTACGGAGCCCGGCCGGTCAAGCTCGACCTCGGCGTGGTGCTCGGCGTCCTGGCGCAGGCGACATCGCGCATTGGGCTTGGTGCGACGTACTCGACCACCTACTACGCTCCGTTTCACGTCGCTAGAACCTTCGCCTCGCTCGACCACCTTTCGCACGGGCGGGCCGCGTGGAACGTCGTCACCTCGGTCAACGACAGCGAGGCCCAGAACTTCGGCGTCGAGGCCCACCTCGGACACGACGAACGCTACGACCGTGCCGACGAATTCATGGATGTGGTGACCGGCCTGTGGGATACCTGGGAGGACGACGCCCTCCTGCATAACCGCGAGTCAGGGCAGTTCGCCGATCCCGCCAAGGTCCACGAACTGGGCCACTCAGGCCGTTACTTCTCCGCGCGCGGTCCACTGACCGTGCCGCGCACACCGCAGGGGAGACCGGTCATCATCCAGGCCGGTTCGTCAGGGCGCGGACGGGAGTTCGCTTCCCGCTGGGCCGAATTGATCTTCACCGGCGACCCCGGGCTGGACGTCGCGCGCAGCCACTACACCGACCAAAAGGATCGCATCGCCGACGCCGGACGCGATCCTGCTACGGTGCGCATCTGCCCGATGGCTTACGCTGTGGTCGGCGAATCCGAGGCGCACGCCAAGGACCGCGAAGCCTTGTTCCTGAACGATTTGGTGCACCCCATGGCATCGCTGACACTGTTGTCGGAGTTGATGAATTACGACTTCGCGCAACACGATCTGGACGACCCGGTTACCGATGAGCTCATCGCGTCGGCCTCCGGTATCCGTGGCCTGGTGCAAAATCTGCGCACCCACATCGGCGGGGACACCGTGACGGTGCGTGACCTGGCGGGCCACCGGGCCACGCTGCTGCAGGGGCCGCGGTTCGTCGGGACCGGGGAACAGGTCGCCGATCAGATGGCGGATTGGTTCGAAAGCGGCGCGTGCGATGGCTTCGTCCTGGCGGCGACGCATTTGCCGGGTGCGTTCGAAGACGTGGTGCGGATGGTGGTCCCGCAGCTGCAGCGCCGCGGGCTGTTCCGCACCGAGTACGAGTCGTCGACGTTGCGGGGACACCTTGGGCTGCAACGGCCTTCAAACAAACGGGTCCATGCCAGTGCAAATGCTTGACGGTATTCGCGTGCTCGACCTCGCCACTTTGGCGGCCGCGCCGCTGGTCGCCACCTATCTGGGCGAGTTCGGCGCCGAGGTGATCAAGGTCGAGGATCCGCGGCACGGTGATCCGATCCGCGGATGGGGCCATCAGCGTGATGGCGTCGGCCTGATGTGGAAGTCGTTGTCGCGCAACAAGCGATCGATCACCTTGGACCTGCGCTGCGTCGAAGGCCAGGCGCTGGTGCGGCGCCTGGTCGAGCACGCCGATGTTGCCATCTTCAACACCCGGCCGCAGACGTTACGCAAATGGGGCCTGGACTACGAAAGTTTGCGCGCCGTCAATGACCGGATCGTGATGCTGCACATCACCGGCTACGGGTTGACCGGGCCGAAGAGTGAGCGCCCGGGTTTCGGCACGCTCGGGGAAGCGATGAGCGGATTCGCCCACATCACCGGGCCCGCCGGTGGCCCGCCCACGCTGCCGCCGTTCATGCTCGCCGATGGCGTCGCGTCGTTGAATGCCACCTACGCGGTGATGATGGCGCTCTACCACCGCGACGTGCACGGCGGACCCGGGCAGCTGATCGACGTCAACCTCATCGACCCACTCGCCCGGCTTTTGGAGCAGACGCTGTTGGGCTACGACCAATTGGGGCTGGTGCCCGAGCGCGCCGGCAACCGCTGGGACATCTCGGCGCCGCGCAATACCTACCAGACCGCCGACGGGCACTGGCTGGCCATGTCCGGGAGTTCACCGGCGTTGGCGTTGCGGGTGTTTCGGGCGATCGGGCGCGACGACCTGCTCGAAGACCCGGACTTCTCCGACCCGCAACGACGCCTCGCCCGTGCCCGCGAGGTCGACGCCGTAGTGGCGGATTGGGTTGGCACCAAGACGCTTTCGGAAGCCATGGCGGCCTTCGAGAAACACGAGGTGGCCGCGGCCCCGGTGTACGACATCCGTGACCTGGTCGCCGACGAGCAGCTGGCGCATCGCGGCGTGTTCGTCTCGGTCGAGGACGACGAGCTCGGGCCGATGACGGTACAGGCCCCAGTGCCGCGGTTCTCGTTGACGTCCGGCACAGTTGACCGTCTGGGACCGCGTCTGGGCGAACACAATGCCGAGGTCTATGGCGAGCTACTCGGCTTGACCTCGGATGAACTCGACGACCTGCGCGCCCGCGGCGTGTTGTGACAGAAGGACATTGATGACTGGTCTGCTTCGTCGTTCCGAACTCGCGGTGCCCGCATGCAACGACAACATGTTCGAGAAGGGCGCCAACTGTGGCGCGGATCTGGTGTTCCTCGACCTCGAGGACGCGACCCCCGCCGCCGTCAAGGTGGCATCGCGCGCCAAGGTTATCGCCGCACTCAACGACATCGACTGGGGCAGAACCGTTCGCGCCATCCGGATCAACGGTTTGGACACCCGGTGGTGCCACGACGACATCATCGAAGTCGTCACCAAGGCCGGTGAGAACCTCGACACGATCATCATCCCGAAGCCCAAGAAGGCCCGCGACGTGTGGTGGGTTGACGTCCTGCTCACCCAGCTGGAGGCGAAACTTGGCCTCACCAAACGCATTCGGCTCGAAGCTCTCATCGAAGAGGTGGAAGGGCTGGCCAACGCCGAGGAGATCGCGGCGGCCAGCCCGCGGCTGGACGCGTTGATCTTCGGCGTGGGTGATTTCTCGCTATCCCAAGGCGCCCGGGTGGACACGAACTTCGTTCCGCTCGGCGAATACCCGGGCGAATTCTGGGCTTACGCCCGCAACAAGGTGATCGTGGCGGCGCGGATCGCCGGCATCGATGCGATCGATGCGCCCTATCCGGACTACAAGGATTTGTCCGGGTACGAGCGCGACGCACGTCGCGCATCGCTGCTGGGCTACACCGGCAAGTGGGCGATTCACCCCGACCAGGTTGCCGTCGCCAACACCGTCTATGCACCGACCGCCGACGAGATCGCGCGCGCCGAACGGAATGTCGCCGCCTACCGGGAGGCCGAGGCCAAGGGGCGCGGCGCCGTTGGGGTCGATGGGGTGCTGGTCGACGCCGCGCACGTCAAGATGGCCGAGCAAACGCTCGCGCGCGCCGCGCTGATCAACGGCAGCCGCTGAGGTTCGGCCGGCCGCCCAGGCGCTGCACGGTCGAGCTGGCAGCGGCCGCCGCGCGCCGGCCCGCCTCGCGTGGCCCGTCCCCGTCCCGTAGGGCGGCGATGAGTCCGGCCGTAAACGCATCGCCCGCGCCGGTCGGATCCACCACCTGCACAGCTGAGAATTCGAAGAGCTGACTGTCCTCGCCCCATACCAACAGATCGCCGACACCGGGTACTGCAAGCGCGACAAGTTCCGGCCCGCGAGCCAGCAGGGTGCGCCCCAACGACTCGGCCTGCTCCACGGTCGTGACGTCGGCACCGGCGATCAGCGCCGCCTCGGCGGCGTCGGCGCGCAACACATTCACCGACGCGAGCAGCTCCGCCTGGATGTCCGCAGGGGGTGCGCCGTCGGCGACCACCCGCACCTTCTGCTGCCGCGCCCGGCTCGCGGCCGCCAGCGCGGTGGCCGGCGGCTGCTGCAGCTGAATCGAGACGGTGTCCGCGGCCTCCAACAATGCAGCAGATCGATCGAGGTCCGCCACCTGAACCAGGGAGCTCTGCGGGACATGTTCCAGCAGAACACGTTCCGACCCCCACCCGACGATGTCGATGAGCAGGGCCGTGGTGCCGCGCCGCACTACTCCCTCGGTGTTGATGCCGTCTGCCTTGGCTTGCTGCAGTACCATGGTTCCCGCGATGTCATCGCCCACCACACCGAGGAGCGCGACCGGCACGCCGAGTTGGGTGAGACCGACGGCCTGGTTGGCGCCCTTGCCGCCGAGCAACTCGTCGCGCCGCAAGATCTTGGTGGACTCACCCGACGCGGGCGGGCCGTCTGTGCGCAACACCAAATCACGTCCGATCTGGCCGATCACCACAACACTCATGGAGCAAGGCATGCCCACCTTCGGCCCAGATATGCGGCCGGGACTTCGCAGGCGTCCGATGCGGCGCGGTTTATATCGCCCAATAGTGGGCAACGGACCAACATGTCTGTGACAGCTTTCAACGATCTACCGTTGGCCGACCGCGGGCGCAAATGGGACGGTGCGGCGGCCGAGAAACGGGTGCGCAAGTGGGCGGGCGCGCAGGACGGTCCAAACGACAAGTACCGCAAGGCCCACGTGTGGTACGACTCGGCCCAGAAGGCCAATTTCACCGCATACAAGCTCCTCATCGCCGACGTCATCGGCGGGGAACTGAAGGTAGTGCCGCGCGGGGTGATGATCGCCGGTGCGGTCATGGACGGCGCGCGCGGTGGTATCGATTTGCCCAAATCCGATGTCGGCCGCGTCAAGGGCCACCTTGCGAAGTACTACAAGAAGATGGGCGAAACCCCGCCCTGGGATCGCGACTAGCCGGAGTCAGCGCGGACGGCGACGGCGGCCCCAACTCGGGCTCTTGACCGCTTGCAGGGCCTCGGCGACATAGTGGTCCAGCGGCCGGCGGCGGCCCGATTGGCGCACCCATTGCTGAAAGGCGAAATCAGCCGCGGCGAAACCAAGTTGCACGAGCAATCCGGGTGCGATGTCGGCGGCGGGGTCAGCGCCCATGCGTTCGGCGATGATCTGCGTCGCGCGTTCCTTGTCCGCGGGCGTATGAAACCTGAGCTTGTCGATCAGGCCGGGCGCCATCATTAGGGCCTTCCGCCACTCTTCGGTGTCGGACTCGTCGAACGAGCGGGTCCGCGTGATGATGGCGTTGACCAGTGCGACGTCGGGCGCCTCGCCCGGCGGACGCTGTTCGAGCAGAT
This sequence comes from Mycobacterium conspicuum, assembly GCF_010730195.1. Taxonomy (NCBI): domain Bacteria; kingdom Bacillati; phylum Actinomycetota; class Actinomycetes; order Mycobacteriales; family Mycobacteriaceae; genus Mycobacterium; species Mycobacterium conspicuum. Next base: position 5,557,245 of record NZ_AP022613.1, on the reverse strand, counting down.
GCACGATCGCCGCGCCGCCATGGCGGACGGGCGCCAGCAGCAGTTCGTCCTTGGTCGGCACGTGCCGGAAGAAGGTGCGTTGGGAAATGCCTGCGGCAGAAGCGATTTCCTCTGTCGTCACCGCGTCGTAGCCGCGCTCGATGAACAACCGGAACGCCGCCCGCCTGATTTCGGTCCGGATCTGTGCCCGTTGCCGGTCACGCAGCGATCCTTCGATCACCGGAAGCAGCCGATTCCGCCGTCGACGTGTATGGTCTGCCCGGTGATGAACGTCGCGTCGGTGCTGAGCAAGAACGCGACCAGCGCGCCCACGTCGGTGCGGACGTCGCCGATGCGCTTCATCGGAACGCGTCCGACCGCCTTCTCGTACTCCTTGGGCGAGAACGACTTCCAGAACTTCACACCGTCGGACTCGGCGAACGGGCAGATGACGTTCACGCGGATGTTGTCGCGCCCCCACTCCAGCGCGGCGACCTTCGACAGCCCGCGGATGCCTTCCTTGGCCGCCGCGTAACCACCCCACTTGGGCTCGCCCCCGGTACCCGTTCCGGATCCGAGGTTCACGATCGACCCGCCACCCGCCTCGACCATCAGGGTATGCACGGCCTGCATCAGCAGGAATGTCGCGCGTGGGCCGACGTCATACCCGAGCGCCAGGTCCTCGGTGGTGATGTCGACGAAGGCCTTGGGCTCGTTGGTGGCAATCGCGTTGTTGACCAGGCCGTGCACCGCGCCGAAGGCGTCGACGGCGGCGGCCGCGATGCGCTGAGCGCTGTCCGGGTCGCGCAAGTCGGCAACGAGCTGCGCCACAGGGCCGATCGCCGTCAGTTCCGCCGCTGTCGCGCTGAGCTTCTCGTCCTGGATGTCGGTTAGTAGCACCGACGCGCCGCGTTCCAGCAGCGCGGAGGCGACGCCTTTGCCGACGCCTTGGGCGGCACCGGTGACGATCGCGACGTGCCCGCGCATGGAATCGGGGTGTGTGTAGGCCATTTGCGCGCTTCTGGGGCCGGTCAATTCGCGGTGGCAAATGCCGGAGCCGGGCGACCGGCGAACAGCGGCAGGTCCAGGTAGGTCTTGATGCCCGGCTCGGCGGCACACACATCGGGGATGGCGTTGACGCAGTGGTTGGCGGTGACCACGACGCCGGGATTCTTCACCAGCCCTTCGGCGATCGTGTCCGGCTGCAGGCCCTTGAACGTAAGTTTCACGTCGGGGTCGCCGGTGATCTCCACCTCGAACCGTTCGCCGCGGCCCTCGAAACTCCAAGCCGGATCGAGGTTTTCCTCACCCATCAACCAGTTCACCGCGGCCGTAATGACCGGCTCGCCCTCGACGAGGGCCTGCCAGCGGAACCGGCGCGCGGCCACGTTCCCGGTGGTGATCGGGAACGGGGCGTAGTCGATGTCCGAGGTCGCCACGGCGACGTCCTGGATGGTCCTGATGTTCGGGTCGATACGGAATCCCATGTGGTCGGCGATCATTCGCACCGACTGCTTGAAACCCGCATCGAGCAGGCCGGCCATCGGACCCTGCATGGCTTCCTCGGGGGTGCCGCCGAAGCCCATGATGTGGCGCACCACGTCGGGGGCGTTGTAGGTGCGGATGTCGGAGAACTCCTCGGCGCGAATGTGAGTCACCGCCGACGACAGGCCGGACAGCATCAGCGGGAATCGCTCGGTGATGCCGCCGGGGTGGATCCCCGACCCGTGCAGGGTCACACCGCCCTCGACCGCGGCGTCGGAGACCGCCTTGTGCCGCGGGTTGCCCGGATCGGGGTAGACCCAGCCGACCGGGGTGACCACGTTCTTGCCGGAGCGCAGGATCGCGATGACCTCGTCGTCGTTGGGCACCAGCGGGCTGTACACGACGCAGTCCGCGTCCAGCGCCAGGATGTCGTCGATGTTGGACGTGGCCGCGACGCCCAGGTCCCCTCTGCCGAGGATCTGACCCACGTCGGCGCCGTTCTTGCTGGCGCTGTGAACCCAGCATCCAACGAGTTCGAGCTGTGGGTGATTGAGGACGCACTCGATGGCGGCTTTACCGACGCCGCCGGTCGCCCACTGGATGACCCGCAACTTGTTACTCATCGGGTGGCCTCTCTTGGCACGGACTTGACAACATGGCACAGTATGACCGCATGGCAGTGACTGTCAACGAGCTCGACGGCAAGGTCGCCATCGTCACCGGGACCAGCCGCGGTGTGGGCGTCGGTATCGCGCATGAACTGCTGCGGGCCGGGGCCACCGTCATCGGCTGTTCCCGCTCCGCGCTGGATACCATCCCGGGCATTGAGGCGGACTGGGCCGCCCGGGCTTCGCAAAAGGTGTGCGACCAAGGCGATTTCCGATCGATCGACTCCTTCGTCGCAGAAGTCGTTGCCGCCCATGGCCGGATCGACATCTTGGTGAACAACGCCGGCGGAACGGTCCCGGCACCGCACGTGGAGAGCATTCCCGAACTGGTGCAACGCATTCAGGGCGCACCCCCTGCCGACGACGAATACGAGCGGACCGCCCTGTTCCACGCCTTCGCCGTGCAGATGAACCTGATCAGCCCGCTTTGGTTCGCCATCCGCACGTACCGGCAGATGCGCACCCAGGACGGAGTGGGCTGCATCATCAACATCTCTAGCGGCGCCGGGCATCCAGCGGGCTCGCCGACGCTGGTCTCGTACGGCGCGGCCAAGAGCGGCCTCAACCATCTCACCCGATCGCTGGCCGAGGAGTGGGGCCCGAAGGTACGGGTGAACTGCATCGCGCTGGGTCCGACGATGACCGAGAACTTCCGCTCGTTCGTGTTACCCAAGGACGATCCCACCGGTGAGAAATACTTCGCCGCGGTGCCGATGCGCCGCGCGGGAGAGCCGGCGGAGGTGGGGCGTGTCGCCGTTTTCCTCGCGAGCGGAGCCGCGGACTTCGTCAACGGCACCACCATCGAATGCGACGGCGGCATGCTGCCCGGCGTGCTTTACGAGGCGGGTCTGAAGACCATCACCGATCTGCTGTGAGCAGGCCCGTCGCTCTGCTACCTTCCCGGAAGGGACACGTCAACGATGGCCCAGGCAGGGGAGGAATCGTGTACCGACAAATTCTTGGCGCGCTGGTGCTCGTTGTTGCCGGCTGCTGCTCAGTGGCGCCGCAAGCCGCCGCGGATAATCCGGTGTGTACGCAGACCTGGTGCACCTTTTTAGCTCCGTCTCGCAACCTCGGTTGTGAGATGAATTATCAGCGTGGCAGCGGCATCCCCGACGAAACGTACTGCCAGACCGACACGCCCCCGCAGTCGGTGCGCATGTCGACCGACGGGTCATTCAAAACTTGTACCGGAGACTCCTGTCTCGGCAATGCGGGCGAAGGAACCGCGACGCTCGCCTACGGCCAGGCCGCAAGCGTCGGCCCCTTCAACTGTCGGTCGGAGATGAGCGGCGTCACCTGCACGGTCATCTCGGGCCGCGGCTTCACCATTTCCAGCGCGGGGATTAACTCTGTCGGCTAGGGCGACCGGCCTACGCCGCTTGCTAATGGCCTTGCGTCGCGCACCGTTCGCGGTCTAATGGACGCATGGAACTCATGGCGCCCACCGATTCGGTATTTCTGCTTGCGGAGTCACGCGAGCATCCCATGCACGTGGGCGGCCTGTCGCTGTTCGAGCCCCCGGAGGGTGCCGGCCCCGGATTCGTCCGGGAATTCACCGATGCCATGGTTGCCAACCGCGAATTCCAACCCACCTTCCGCAAGCACCCCGGCACGATCATGGGCGGAATCGCCCCGATGGCCTGGGGCTGCGACGACAACGACGACATCGACGTCGACTACCACATTCGGCGCTCGGCGCTGGCGTCGCCGGGACGGGTCCGCGAACTGCTGGAGTTGGCCTCGAGGCTGCACACCAGTCTGCTTGATCGCCACCGCCCGCTGTGGGAGCTGTACGTGGTGGAAGGGCTGAACGACGGCCGGTTCGCCATCTACAGCAAGATGCATCACGCGTTGATCGACGGTGTTTCGGCGATGAAGCTGATGCAACGCACGCTGTCGGTCGACCCGCGCGACGAGGAGGTGCGGGCGATGTGGAGCCTGCCGCGCCGACCGCGCCCCAAGTCCGCCGGCTCGTCCCCGTTGGGGTCTCTGATCAACGGCGCGAAATCCGTTGCGGGACTTGCCCCATCGACGGTGAAGCTGGCCCGCGCCGCGCTCTTCGAGCAACAGTTGACGCTGCCGATGGCGGCACCGCACACGATGTTCAACGTCAAGATCGGGGGCGCGCGCCGCTGCGCCGCCCAGTCCTGGTCGGCGGACCGCGTCTTGCGCGTCAAGAAGGCGGCCGGGGTGAGTTTTAACGACGCCGTGTTGGCCATGTGTTCGGGCGCGCTGCGCTACTACCTGATCGAACAGAATGCGCTGCCCGATGCGCCGCTGATCGCGATGGTGCCGGTGAGCCTGCGCTCGAAGGAGGAAGCCGACGCCGGCGGCAATATGGTCGGCAGCATCTTGTGCAGCCTCGCCACCGATCTCGAGGACCCCGCGGAGCGGATACAGGCGATCAGCGCTTCGATGCGCAGCAACAAGAAGGTGGTCGCCGAATTGCCGCGGCTGGAGGTGCTCGCGTTGTCGGCGCTGTACATGGCGCCGCTGACGCTCGGGCTGGTCCCGGGTTTCATCTCGTCGACGCCGCCGCCGTTCAACCTGGTCATCTCGAATGTGCCGGGCATCTCGGAGTCCATGTACTACGGTGGCGCCCGGTTGGACGGCAGCTACCCGCTGTCCGCGCTGCCGGAGGGACAAGCGCTGAACATCACCCTGGTGAACAATGCGGGCAACCTCGATTTCGGTCTCGTCGGCTGCCGTCGCAGCGTGCCGCACCTGCAGCGGCTGCTCGCGCACCTGGAGTCCTCGCTCAAGGATCTGGAAGTCGCGGTTGGGGTTTAGGGCCGATGCCCAAACTCAGCGCGGGACTGCTGCTGTATCGCGCTCGCGACGGTGTGGTGGAGGTCCTCATCGCACATCCCGGCGGCCCGTTCTGGGCGCGTAAGGACGACGGGGCGTGGTCGATCCCGAAGGGCGAGTACACCGACGGCGACGATCCCTGGGTGGCGGCGCAGCGCGAATTCGCCGAAGAGATCGGGCTGCCGGCACCGAGTGGACCGCGCATCGACCTCGGCGCGCTGAAACAACCCGGCGGCAAGGTCGTCACCGCCTTCGCGGTCCAGGCCGACCTCGACATCACCGAGGCGCGGAGCAACACCTTCGAGCTGGAGTGGCCGAAGGGATCGGGCAAGATGCACGAGTTCCCCGAGGTCGATCGGATCGAGTGGTTCCCCGTCGCGCAGGCACGCACCAAGTTGCTCAAGGGGCAGCGGGCCTTCCTCGATCTGTTGATGGCGCACCCGACGGCGGCGGGCCTATCCGAAGGCGCGGGCACAATGTGAACATGACGACGAGTGCGCCCACCGAACCGGGCGAATCGCACGCGCTGTTGCTGCAACTGCTGGACCCGGCCAACCGGGCTGACCCATACCCGGTCTACGCGAAATGCCGTGCACGCGGCCCCTTTCAGCTGCCGGACGCCAACCTCACCGTCTTTTCCACCGCCCGCGACTGCGACGAGGTGCTGCGGCACCCGTCGTCCTCCAGCAGCCGCGTCAACTCGACGATCGCGCAGCGACAGATCGCGTCCGGGGCGTGGCCGAAACCCCCGTGGCCGCCGGGATTTCTGTTCCTCGATCCCCCCGACCACACCCGGATGCGCAAGCTGGTCAGCAAGGCGTTCGCACCGAAAGTGGTGAATGCACTGCGACCCGACATCACCGCGTTGGTCGACGGATTGCTGGACCGGATCGCCGAGCGGGGCGGCTTCGACGTGATCGCCGACCTCGCGTATCCCCTTCCGGTGGCGGTCATTTGCCGACTGCTGGGTGTGCCCCTGGAGGACGAGCCGATGTTCCGCCGCGCGTCCGGCTTGCTCGCGCAGGCGCTGGACCCGTTCGCCACGATTACCGGAGCGCCGTCGGAGAACGTCGAGGAGCGCATCCAGGCCGGCCTGTCCCTGCGCAAGTACCTGCACGCGTTGATCCAGCGCCGCCGATCCGACCCCGGCGACGACTTGCTGTCGGGCCTGATCGCCGTGGAGGAGTCCGGTGATCAGCTGACCGAGGAAGAGATCGTCTCTACGTGCAACCTGCTGCTGATTGCCGGGCACGAGACCACCGTGAACCTGATCGCCAACGCCATCCTGGCAATGTTGCGGCAGCCGGAGCAGTGGTCCGCGCTGGGCTCGGACGCCGGCCGGGTGTCGGCCGTGGTCGAGGAGACACTGCGCTATGACCCGCCGGTGCAGTTGGCTGCCCGAAATGCGCTCGAGGACATGGTCATTGGGGAGACCCCAGTAATCAAGGGCGACACCATGTTGGTGCTGCTGGCCGCGGCGCAGCGCGACCCCGCCGAGTACGACCGGCCCGACACGTTCGACCCGGACCGGGAAACGTTGCGGCATCTGGGTTTTGGTGTCGGCGCGCACTATTGCCTGGGCGCGCCGCTGGCGAGGCTGGAAGCCAGTGTGGCCCTGTCGGCCGCCACAGCACGCTTCCCGAACGCCCGACTGGACGGCGAGCCGCAGTACAAGACCAACGTCACACTGCGCGGGATGTCCACGCTGTCCGTGGCCGTCTAGCCTGTCTAGGCCTCGGCGAGCAGGAAGTCCGCGCAGCGTTCGCCGATCATGATCGACGGCGCGTTGGTATTGGCCCGGGGGATCTGGGGCAGCGCGGAGGCGTCGGCGACGCGGAGATTCTGCACGCCACGGACCCGAAGCTTCTCGTCGAGGGGGCTGTCGGATTCGCTACCCATCGCGACGCTGCAGGCCGGATGGGCCGTGGTGAGCGCGGTGTTCCTGATGTGCGCCTCGAGGTCCGAGCCGGGACCGGGCGAAACCTCGCGCTCGACGGTGGACGCGATGGGTTCGGTCGCGATGATCTCGCGGCTGAGCTGTATCGCGCGAGCCAGCGCGTCGACGTCCTCACGCTCGGTGAGCAGGTTCATCCGGATGGCCGGGGGCGTCGCGGGATCGGCCGACCGCACCATGACGGTGCCGCGACTCTTCGGCGTCCAGTAGGACTGCATCACCGAGGCCGTGGGTTTGAGCGCCGCCCCGGTGGTGCCCGACAGGACATCGATGGGTGCGAAGACGATCTGAAAGTCGCATGCCGGTAGCCCGGCCGTCGACCGGACGTGGGCCAGCGCCTCCATGATGTTGCTGGTGAGCTTGCCGCGGCGACCAACTAGCCACTGCAGCAACCATTTTGGATTCGCGGCGTCGGCCAAGCCGACGTAATCCGGTTTCAGGGCCCAGGTGGCAAAGGTGGACGGGTGGTCGGCTAACCCGTCGCCCACGCGGGGGCTGTCGACGAGCGCGGTGATCCCGATCCTGCGCAGGTGATCGGCCGGGCCGACACCCGACAGCTGAAGCAGCTGCGGGGTGCCGAAGGCGCCGGCGCTCAGCACGACCTCGTGGTCGGCGAACGCCTGCTGCTCCCGTCCTCGGTGGCGGTACTCGACACCGACGGCGCGGCCAACGCGGATGATGACCCGACGGACCTCGGCCTTGGTGACGACGGTCAGGTTCTTCTGGCGGTGCAGATAGGCCCGCGCGGTGGTCCAGCGCTGGCCCTTGTGGATGGTGACGGGCGCGATCGCGACGCCGTCGAGTCCGGGACCGCTGACGTCGTCGTTGGCCGCGATGCCCGCGGCGCGCGCCGCGGCGACGAAGCGGTGCGACAGTTCGTCGGGAGACGCCACCCGGGTGATCCGCATCGGACCTTGTTCGATGCGCGCGAACACCGGCGCCACGTCATCCCAAGTCCAGCCCGGCAGCCGCCAGCCGTCGTAGTCGAGGTTGCTGCCCTTGACCCAGACCATCCCGTTCATCGCGCTGGTGCCGCCCAGCACGCGGCCACGGGGTTGCCCGATTCGTCGGTCGGCGCAGCCGGGCTCCGGCTCGGTTTCGTATGCCCAGTCCAGCGAGGTCCCGAATTGGCGGCCGAACGCCAGCGGCGCCCGCACCTCCAACCGGCGATCCGAACCGCCGGCCTCGATCAGCAGCACCCTTGATGACGATTGCGTCGCCAGTCGTCCCGCGACCGCGCAACCGGCCGAGCCGGCGCCGACCACGATGAAGTCAAATGCCGCCAAACTGGAGGCTCTCCTCGGGACTGTCGTCGTTGGTGGCGACAACCTGCGTGGTCGTCAGCATCATCGAAACCGGTATCGGCGTGGCCATTTCGATCATGCCTTCGCCGTCGTAATACACACCGATCGTGTATTCGCCCTCACGGTCGATCTCGAACGGGATGTTCTGTGTAAAGCATCGATATTTCGATGGCTTCCCGTCTTCGTCGGGCCAGTGCCAGTTCGCCTGAATGCTGCCGCGCTTCGTTCCGGCCGGGTCTTTCGCCACGATGTAGAGCTGCGGGTCGTAGTCTCCACCGGCTCGTGCGTGCACGACGAGAATGACGGGGATCTCTGCCGCCAGGGGGACTTCGTCGATCTGGTAGCAAGTCGTCGGGATGCGCGTGGCACTGAGCGCCCCGTCGTCGTCGAGGGTGGCGGAACCAGCCACCAGCAGTGCGGCTACGTGAAGCATCACGACAGCTTAGCGGGGTCCTACGGTCCGACCACCTCGTGTTAGGAGAAAATTCGTCTTGCCTCAAGCAAGTCCGGGCACGATGTCGCCGAGGCTGAAATTGACCGGCTGTTCGAGCTGATCGTAGGTGCACGAGAGCGGGTCGCGGTCGGGCCGCCACCGGCTGAATTGGGCCGTGTGACGAAAGCGGCGCCCCTCCATGTGGTCGTAGCGGACCTCGACCACTCGCTCGGGGCGCAGCGGTACGAACGAGAGGTCCTTGCCGGCATTCCAGCGGGAAAATTCGTTCTTGCGTGGTGTGCGTTCGCCGGCTTCGTGGGCGGCCCAGTTCCATGGGTGATCATCGAAATCCGTGACCAGCGGCTGCAACTCGGTGAACAACCGTCGTCGTTCGGCCATGGGAAAGGCGCCGATGACGCCGACGGAGGCGAGCTGTCCGTCGTCCTGGTAGAGCCCGAGCAGCAGCGAACCGATCGCATCGTTGCCGGTCTTGTGCACTCGGTAGCCGGCCACCACGCAGTCGGCGGTCCGTTCGTGCTTGATCTTGAACATGACGCGTTTGTCCGGCTGATAGGTCACCGTCAACGGCTTGGCGATGACGCCGTCGAGGCCGGCTCCCTCGAATTCTTCGAACCAGCGCTGCGCGGTCGCCAGGTCGGTGGTCGCCGGGGTGATGTGGATGGACGGTCCGGATCCGCTTAACGCGTCGACCAGCGCGGCGCGCCTCTCGCTGAAGGGCCGGCGGGTGCAGTCGTCGTCGCCGAGGGCGAGCAGGTCGAACGCGATGAAGGAAGCCGGGGTCTTTTCGGCGAGCATCCGCACTCGCGAGTCGGCCGGATGGATGCGCTGTTGCAGCGCCTCGAAGTCCAACCCGTGGTCCGTGGCGATCACGATCTCACCGTCGATCACGCAGCGGCGCGGCAGCTCCGCGGTGACCGCCGCGACCAGCTCGGGGAAGTAGCGGGTCATCGGTCGCTCGTTGCGGCTGCCCAGCTCCACGTCGGCGCCGTCGCGGAAGCAGATGGACCTGAAGCCGTCCCACTTGGGCTCATAGGAGGCGTCGGCGGGGATCGCCTTGACCGACTTGGCCAGCATGGGGGAGACCGGTGGCATCACGGGTAAGTCCATAGGCTGAGGATATGGCCGCAGCAGAAGAACTGGACGTCGACGGCATCGCGGTGCGGGTCACCAGCCCGGAGAAGGTCTATTTCCCCGAACTCGGCGCGAATGGCACCAAGCGCCGGCTCGTCGAGTACTACCGTGCGGTGGCGGGCGGCCCGATGCTGGCAGCGTTGCGCGACCGGCCCACCCATCTGCAGCGTTTCCCCGACGGCATCGACGGCGAGGAGATCTATCAGAAGCGGGTGCCGCAGCATCATCCCGACTATCTGCAGACCTGCCGGGTCACGTTCCCGTCGGGGAGGACCGCCGACGCGCTGAAAGTCACCCATCCGGCGGCCATCGTGTGGGCGGCGCAGATGGGCACGATCACGCTGCACCCCTGGCAGGTGCGCTGCCCGGACACCGATCACCCCGACGAGTTACGCATCGACCTCGATCCGCAGCCCGGCACCGGCTTCGCCGAAGCGCGCGCGGTCGCGGTCGATGTGCTGCATCCGTTGCTCGACGAGCTCGGCTTGGTGGGATACCCGAAGACGTCAGGGGGACGCGGGATCCACGTGTTTCTGCGCATCGCCACCGATTGGGACTTCATCGCCGTGCGCCGGGCGGGCATCGCGTTGGCCCGCGAGGTGGAGCGGCGCGCTCCGGACGTGGTGACCACCTCGTGGTGGAAGGAAGAACGCGGCGCGCGGATCTTCATCGACTTCAACCAGAACGCCCGCGACCGCACCATGGCGTCGCCGTATTCGGTGCGGCGCACGCCGATCGCGACGGTATCGACACCACTGACCTGGGCGGAGTTGGCCGCGGCGGATCCGGACGACTACACCATGGCCACCGTGCCGGAGCTGGTACAGCGCCGCGAAGATCCTTGGGCCGCAATGGATAACGAGTCGCAATCGATCGCACCGCTGCTGGAAATGGCCGCGACCGACGAAGAGCGTGGGCTTGGCGACATGCCGTATCCGCCGAATTACCCGAAAATGCCGGGGGAGCCGAAGCGGGTGCAGCCGAGTCGGGATACCGATCTGACCAGGAAAAACAAGCCTGAGTAATGTCGTGCGCTTGCTCGCATAACGCGCCGAATTTCTCAGTTTCAAGCCGGCCAATCCGATCTCGTTAGTGCGCTGGGCGCCTGCTGGGTACGTCGTTCGTGCTCACGAGGGCGACGAACTACCGGGTGGAACGGTTAGGAGCAGCTTGAGTAGGCACCTTGGGCGCTGGCGACCAGCTGCATCGCATCGTGCATGGACACGTCGGTCTCGGCGGCGATGATGTTATAGACCTCTTCGGGCTGGTGGCCTTCGTGGAGCAGTAAGCACGCTGTGCGAGCGGTGTCGACAACTACCGGCGGGTTGTGGATGTCCCACCCCAGCGCCCGTAGTCTGCCGAGAAGTTGTTCATCTTCGGCGGGGCTGAAATGCCTCGGCGTTATGGGCCTCGGGGGCATCACAACCGTTGTCGGCGGCAGCGTCACAGTTGTCGGCGGGAGGACTATCGGCATCGTCACCTGCGGTGGCGGATTTGTGTTGGACGGCGTCAGTGTCACGGTCGATGGAGGTGGCGCCGGCATAGTCACGGTTACTGGTGGCGATGGCGCCGGACTGGGTTTGCGCAACCCGGCTAACGTCCACACCACCCAACCAAGGGCGAGGATCGCGACCATGAATATCGCCGTCGCAGCCGCCCAACGTATTCGTGTCGGCCACATGTTGGGCATCTGAAGTTCGGGTTGTTCGAAGGACCAGGCGTCGGCTTGAAATTGCTGAGGCGGCGGGGTGATGGGAGCGGCAATGGCGGTCGGGGCTGCGGATGCTGGGGCGGCCGCGTCGGCCGCTAGCAGCTCAGTCTGTTCGGCTGCCGGGGGGCCTATTGCAGTCTTGGCGTCGGGGCCAGCCGCAGCGCTCTCTTCGTCGGAGGTCATCTCCGCCCTCCTAGTGGGGTTTGGTATCGGCATTGTGCGCCGGGCAGCCGACACCTTGCCCGAATATCGGCAAGATCGTGTAACTCGGCTGCGCTAGGTTGCGCGAATGGCGAAGCACTACGCGACCACCCGAGTCCGCGCCGACGAAGTGGAGATCGGTTTCGAGCTGCTCCTGCCATCCGGTATGGATGGCGTGCCCCCGGCTCACTTCGTAGTCGACGGAGTCAAGCTCGTCCGCAATCATGGCGTCGGAGAGCCGTCGCAGATCAGGCTGACGTCTGATCTGCCCGAAGGGTCGTACACCGTCGACTTTCCGCGCGGCGCGATGGTCACCATGATCCTTGAACCCAACGACAACGACGTCTGAGGGGCTTATCGAAGCCCCTCAGAAGGGCGAGGGTTGGAGACCTGGACGTAGATCGCCGTGGTGTTCAGCTGGGCATGTCCCATCAGCGTCTGGATGGTGCGAAGTTCGGTGCCGCTTCCGACCAGTTTTGTTCCGTGCCAATCCATTAACCGATGGGTTGCCGCCGTCCGGCTGTTCTGTTTAAGTCTCTGACCGCTGCCGTTGCCAAAGCGTCAAAGCATTGACCAGATGCGAACGGGATTGCGACCGGTGACTGTGACAGCCAGTGCGTACTATCAAAACGTCGATACACCATGCAGGACAGCGCAATTCAAACCGGGCGGGCCAGCGCGGGAAGAACAAGGGTGTCGATGACACGTCGTATGAAATCCGCGTCGACGGTTTGTCCGTTGAGCGCTCGATGCAGGCTCATCGCCATGAGTACGTCGGCGACCAGCGACCAGTCGCGGTCGGCGGCGATTTCACCGCGGGCCGCGGCGCGGGTCAGAATAGCTGACATTTTGTGCGTGCCCTTGAGCAGCATCAGCTCATCGAGGGCCTCGGCGAGCTGGGGATCGTGGATGGCTTCCAGGGCGACGCGGAGCACCAGGTCGTTGGTGACCAACTCGTTGTCATTGCGTGCGACGCCCTCGATCAGGGCCTCGATGTCGCCGGCCAAACTGCCGGTGTCGGGCGTGTCGGTGGTCCGCAGATCGGGCCGCCAGTACACGAGAACATCGGTGATCAACGCCGCTTTCGACGACCACCGCCGGTAGATCGCGGCCTTGCCGACGCCGGCGCGCGCGGCGATGTCGTCCATGTTCGCGGCGTCGTACCCGTGCTCGGTCAGTGCGGCAAGGGCGGCGTTGAGAATCGCGGGATCACGGGACCGGTCCAGCCGGCCAACCGTGCGTTGGCGAAGCTTCGATTCCATCTCGCTCACATGTCCCCGCGCTACACCCGTGCCAGCTCCCGGATCGGCGCGGTGTCGCTCTCCGACTTTCGCGCGTTCTTCATCATGCCGAAGGTGTCCAGCGGCCACCAGAACCAGCGGCCCAGCGCGGCCGCGATCGCCGGCGTCATGAAGGCCCGCACGATGAACGTGTCGACGAGGAGACCCATCCCGATCGCGGTGCCGAACTGCCCGATGACCACCAGGTCGCTGACGATCATCGACGCCATGGTCGCGGCGAATATCAGGCCCGCGGCGGTCACCACCCGGCCGGATGCCCCCATGCCCCGGATGATCCCGGTGTTGAGGCCCGCCGGGATCTCCTCCTTCAGCCGGGAAACCAGCAGCAGGTTGTAGTCGGACCCGACGGCCAGCAGGATGATGACCGTCAGCGGGAGCACGATCCATTGCAGGCCCACCCCGAGGATGTCTTGCCAAAGCAGTACGGACAGACCACATGCGGTGCCCAGCGACGCGAGCACGGTGCCGACGATCACCAGGGCGGCAACCAAGCTGCGAGTGATCAGCAGCATGATCGAGAAGATCAGGATCAGTGTCGCGATGCCGGCAATCGTCAGGTCGATCACGACCCCGTCTTGCATGTCGCTGTACATCGAGGCGGTGCCGGCCAGCGACACCTTCGCGTTTTCCAGGGGAGTTCCCTTGATCGCGTCGGCGACGGCCTGCTTGATGCCCTGGACATGGCGGATGCCGTCCACGGAGGCGGGGTCGCCCTGATGGGTGATGATGAACCGGACGGCTTTACCGTCGGGCGAGACAAACATTTTCAGTCCGCGTTTGAAGTCGGGGTTTTGGAAAACCTCCGGCGGCAGGTAGAAGCTGTCGTCGTTCTTGGCTTGGTCGAAGTAGTTTCCCATCATCGTTGAGCCTTCGGCATTCTCTTGCATGTGGCGCTGAATACCGGCCATGGAGCTGTGGGTAGCCAGCATGTAATCGCGCATTCTTTGCATCGACTCGATGGTTTTGGGTAGATCGGCCAACACTTGCGGCATGAGGGTGTCGAGTTTGTCGACGTCTTTGACCGTCTTCCCGATGTCGTCGGCCATGAGATCGATGTCGTCGAGCGTGTCGAAGATCGATCGCAGCGACCAGCACACCGGGATGTCGAAACAGTGCTTCTCCCAATAGAAATAGGCGCGCATCGGGCGCCAGGTGTCTTCGAAATCGGCCACGTGTTGGCGCACCCCCTCGATGTCAGCCTGCAGGATGTGCATGTCGCGGGTCATCTGGTGGGTGGTGTCGGTGAGTTCCTTCATGACGCCATACATATGCTGCATGACCGAGATCGTTCGGCCCATCTCGTCGGCCTGCTCGAGCATCGACGCCATGCTGTCGTTCATGAATTTCGCCGTCTGCAGGGTGCTCGAACTGTTCATGGCGATCACGAAGGGCAGCGAACTGTGCTCGATCGGCGCCCCGAGGGGCCGGGTGATCGTCTGGATCCGACCGATGCCGCGCTCGTGAAAGACGCTCTTGGCAATCCTGTCGATAACCAACATGTCCGCCGGATCGCGCAGATCATGGTCGGCTTCGACCATCAGCAATTCCGGGTTCATGCGCGCCGGGCTGAAATGCCGCTCCGCCGCCGTCTGAGCGACGTTTGCCGCGATGTCCGGCGGGGTGAACTTTCTGTCGTTGTAGGTAGGGACGTAGGTCGTCAGACTGACGAAACCGATCACGGCGATAAAGGACGCCACGACGATGATCGGTTTCGGCCACCTCGTCACGACAGTGCCGACTTTGCGCCAGCCCCGTTCCGACACTTGACGTTTCGGATCGAAGAAGCCGAACTTGGACGCGACCGCGAGCAACGCCGGCGCCAACGTCAGGCCCGCCAGCATCGTCACCACCAGGGCGATCGCGCACGGTACCCCCATGGTCTGGAAGTACGGCAGCTTGGTCGCGGTCAGGCACAGGCAGGCGCCCACGATCGTCAGCCCCGACCCCAGGATGACGTGCAGCACGCCGTTGTAGGCGCTGTAGTACGCCTGTTCTCGATCCTCGCCGCGAGATCGTGCTTCGTGGTAGCGACCCAACAGGAAAATGAAATAGTCGGTGCCCGTAGCGATGGTGAGCATCGTGACCATGCTGACGGCGTACGGGGTCAGGCCGATGATGTCCAGATTGCCGGCGGTGGCCACGATGCCCTCTGCGGCATATAGCTCGAAGCGGACCAGGATCAACGCGAGGATCGCGTTCTTGAGTGAGCGGTAGATGAGAAGCAGCATCACGAAGATGACGCCGATCGTGATCAGCGTCATCAAGTCCATGCTGTTGTGTGCGGCGATCAGGGTGTCGGTGTTGAGCGCGGTGTTGCCGGCCACGTAGGCCTTGACACCCGGCGGCGGCGGCACGCTTTTGACGATCTTGCGCACCTCGGCGACGGACTTGTGGGCGGGGGTGGTGCCCTGCGCACCGTCGAGGAAGACCTGCACGTAGGCGGCTTTACCGTCCGGGCTTTGCGAGCCGGCGGCGGTCAGCGGGTCGCTCCAGAAATCCTGCAGGTTCTGGACATGCTTGCTGGCCTTGAGCTTGGCGACGATCTTGTTGTAGAACTCGTGCGCACTGTCGCCGAGCTTGTCGTCGCCTTCCAACACGACCATCACCGAGGAGTCGGTGTCGAACTCCTGGAACTTGTGGCCGATGTTCATCATGTCCTTGAACGCTGCGGCATCTTTCGGCGTCATGGGCACCGAGTGCTTGCCCGCGACCTCGCCGAGTTCGGGGGTGAACAGCGTGGTGCCGAGCGCGACGAAAAGCCAGAGCAGGATGATCGGCAGCGCCAGGACCCGGATCAGGCGCGCGATGCGGGAACGAGGGGCGGGACCATTACTCATACGGATTTCACCAAGCAGTAGATGAAAGGTTGGTATTCGTTGATGGTGCGCTCGTCGCGGACTTGCCCGTCGACGATGACCCGGCATCGAATGTGTTGGACGCTGGTGTCACCCTGGGCAACGATGTTGGCCGACATCGACGGCAGGGTCGTCACGATCGTGTAAGACCATGGCAGCGAGGCATTTTCGACCAGATGGGGCTGCCCATTTTCGTCCAGGTAGTTGACGCTGACTTGACCGCCCGAGGGGCCACTCGAGGGTGCCGTCACCTCGTAGGTGATGTGCTTCGGGTTGAAGGGCTTCGTGTCAGCGTTCATATCGCCTCTCGCGATGGCGGTGTCGGCGCCGAAGCTGGCGCGGACCCGCAGCACGACATATCCGCCGAGCGCGATGACGACGACAAGAAGTAGCGGTATCCACGCCTTCTTGATCAGTCGATACACCCGCCACCTCCTCTCCCACCGGCCACACCCCGATACGGAACTCAAGTTCCGTAGTTGGGTTGGTCAGGACTGTACCGCATCGCGGGACGCTTCGCCGAAGGAGATGCTCGCCCTGGATCGCCCACGCCGCCCCGGAAGCCCCGCGCCGAACCGCCGCCGGCAACCGAAGATGCCGGGCGAACCCCAACGGGTGCAGCCCAGTCGCGGCGTCGGCCGGCGCATTAATCCAGCGTCAATCCACCAGTGAGTCCGGTGTTTCCCACCGCAGACCGTCGAATCGTCCAAAGTCACTGTCGTAACTCACTATTCGGGCGCGGTGCTCGATCGCCAAGGCGGCAAGGTGGGCGTCGTTGACGAGATTTCCTCCCGCGCCGACCTGTGCCAGCAACGCGGACAGCACGTCGCCGTGACGCGGGGTCGGCGTCACGATGACGGCGCCTGGTGCGCTACACCAGTCGAGTACTTGAGCCATTGCCGCGTCGGCAGTCAGGGGCGAAGGGAAAAGCCCATGCCGAGTCGTCAACTTCACGAATGCGAGTAGCGGCACCCAGGCCAGTCCGACGGTGTCACCGCCGGACAGCGCACCGTCGAGCCAGCGGCGTGAGGTCTCGTGGTGGTCGGCGGCCGTGTTGACGGCGTACAACAGGACATTGGCGTCGACGATTCTCATGCGCGGCGGCGCTGTCGCCGGATTAATTCTTCGTCTTCGAGTTCGCCGGCGAGCTGCAGCGCCCGGTCCAGCTTGACCGACGGAACACCCAAATCGGCTGTGCGCGTTTGGAAGACCGTACTGGCCCGGCGCTGCCGTGCGCCTTGCCGGATGGCGTCATTGAGAGCCTGTTTGAACGAGATGCGGCGTTCACGCATCAGCCGCCGGACAACCACGAGCGTGTCATCGTCCAGTGTCACCGTGGTGCGCATGTTGACAGCATAGCATCAAATATGGTGGTGCCATGCTGTCATACGGGGTTGGGGTCGGTCGACCCACGGCGGAATCGGGTTGGCACAGTGGCTATTTCAGAGGAGCCCTGTCCTACTGGGCGTTGCGCGCTCGACGCCCGCACACCGGCACCTTGAGGCCGAAAGACGGGCGTGGTGTTTAGCGCGCCGGGCCCGAGGGTATCGCGATAGGCAATCGACACACGTTCAGTAGGTATCCGCCAGGAGGTAGAGAGTGACCGTCGAAGTCTGCCCCGCATGCGGCTACCCCACGATCGGCACCGGTCCGTGCGCCTTCTGCCGCCCGGTGTTGGCTCTGGCCGGCGACCATCGAGCTGACTTTCCCCCTCCCTTTGATCGGCGCGTGTACGCGGTTGAGTCTGCTTGACGGCTGGCCACGCGAACGCGACGTGGTTCGTCTCGTTAGCGAAGGCGCCACGCACGCCTAGGTTGAAGAGCCGGTTTTCGAAGCGCACAAGCGGTTATCCCTATCTAATGCCGTCGACGCGGCGGCTGGGGCGCGAGCTGGGGAGGACTACAGGTGGGCATCGGAATTTCAGTCCAGGGGGTGACCAAGTCCTTCGGGGCCGCGCGAGTCTGGGAAGACGTCACGATGGATATTCCCGCTGGCGAGGTGAGCGGGCTGATCGGCCCGTCGGGAACCGGCAAGTCGGTGTTCTTGAAGTCGCTGATCGGGCTGCTGCGCCCGGAGCGCGGCGCGATCTATGTCGACGGCACCGACATCATCGAGAGCTCGGCCAAGGAACTCTACGAGATCCGCAGGCTGTTCGGCGTCATGTTCCAAGACGGCGCGCTGTTCGGCTCGATGAATCTCTTCGACAACACCGCGTTCCCGTTGCGCGAACACACCAAAAAGAAGGAATCCGAGATCCGTGACATCGTCATGGAGAAGCTCGAGCTGGTGGGCTTGCACGGGGACGAGAAGAAATTCCCCGGTGAGATCTCCGGCGGAATGAAAAAGCGCGCCGGGCTGGCCCGCTCCCTGGTACTCGATCCGCAGATCATCCTGTGCGACGAGCCCGATTCCGGCCTGGACCCGGTTCGCACGGCGTACCTGTGCCAGCTGCTCATCGACATCAACGCGCAGATCGACTGCACGATCCTGATCGTGACGCACAACATCAACGTCGCCCGCACCGTGCCGGACAACATCGGCATGCTGTTCCGCAGGCACCTGGTGATGTTCGGCCCGCGCGAAGTCCTGCTGACCAGCGACGAACCGGTGGTGGGGCAGTTCCTCAACGGCCGTCGCATCGGCCCGATCGGCATGTCCGAGGAGAAGGACGAGGCGACGATGGCCGAAGAGCAGGCCATGGTCGACGCCGGTCAGCACGCCGGTGGCGTGGAGGACATCGAAGGTGTGCCGCCCCAGGTCGTCGCCACACCCGGGATGCCGGAGCGCAAGGCCGTGCGGCGCCGACGGGCCAGGGTGCGGGAAATGCTGCACACGCTGCCGGCGGATGCCCAAAAGGCCATCCGCGAGGATCTTGAGGGCGCCGACCGACGGCGTTGAGCCGGTTCTCGTACGCGCGTCGCTAATAGGGGATTGGGCCGTGACACAGGCAGCCGTTCTGGATAGCGATAACGGCTTGCCAGAGCACGTCCACGGCGCCGCCGACCCTCGTTTCTCATGCGCCTTGCAGACCTTCGCCAGCCTGTTTCCCGGTCCTCGTTTCGGCGGCGGCGCCCTTGCGGTTTACGTCGACGGTGAACGGGTCGTGGACGTTTGGACCGGATGGTCGGATCGCCACGGTGAGCAGCGTTGGGCGGCCGATACCGGCGCGATGGTCTTCTCCGCAAGCAAGGGGGTGGCCTCCACCGTCCTGCACCGGCTGGTCGACCGTGGGCTGCTGGACTACGACGCGCCGGTCGCACAGTATTGGCCGGAGTTCGGGGCTAACGGCAAGGCCTCCATCACCGTGCGCAACATGTTGCGGCATCGGGCCGGACTGTCACACCTCAAGGGCGTCAAAAAGGAAGAGCTCCTCGATCACCGCTTGATGGAGGAACGGATCGCGGCCGCACCCGTCGAACACCGTCTGGTGGGGCGTGCGGCCTACCACGCCATCACCTATGGGTGGCTCGCCTCGGGCCTGGCCCGAGCGATTACCGGCAAGGGAATGCGGGAGTTATTCCGTACCGAGGTCGCTCGGCCGCTCGACACCGACGGTCTGTATCTCGGACGGCCTCCCAAGGACGCGCCTACCAAGGCTGCACAGATCATGTTTCCGCAAAACACGCGGGCCAATCCGCTGATCGACCGCCTCGCGCCCAGGCTCGCCGAGCTGCCGGTGGCGGGCGGGCTGGGCGCAATCTACGTGCCGGGCCTCACCTCGCTCATCCAAGGAGACATCCCATTTCTCGACGGCGAAATCCCGTCGGTCAATGCGGTGGTCACCGCGCGAGGATTGGCGAAGATGTATGGCGCACTTGCCAATAGCGGCCGCATCGACGGATCACAGTTTCTCTCAACGGAATTGGCGGATGGTCTGCTGGGCAAGATCAGTTTGCGGCCCGACCTCAACATGGTCCTCCCGATGTCGTTTCACCTCGGTTACCACGGATCGCCGGTGCCCGGGCTGTTGCGCGGATATGGCCATGCCGGCCTGGGCGGGACTATCGGCTGGGCCGATCCGGCCACTAAGAGCGCGTTCGCCTTCGTGCACAATCGGCTCGTCACGCCGATCGTGATAGACCAGATCCTGTTTGTGCCGCTGATCTTGCCGCTGCGGCGCGCCATCACGGCCGCCCACACGCGTGGGTGCCACGCGGTGCCGCAGTTCGGGGCGGGTTATGCAGAACCCAGCACCCAAAGCGCCAAAAAGCGCTAAAGCACACGGAGTCCGTATGGGACCATTTGGCAAATGGAAGCCGACGACGACCCCGAGAAGCGGATCCGCGAGTTAGAGCGCGGGCTTTCCGACCCGACGCCGATCACCCCTTCGGTCACCCCGTCGGCCACCCCTGCCTGGAAGTACGACCCGGCGTTCACCCCGCAGCCGGGCAGGTCAGCAATGCGCCGGCCAATCCTCATCGCGGTGGCGGCATCGGTTCTGGCGCCGATCGTGGTGGCAGTCGTCGCGGTGGTGAATCAGTTCAACTTCTCAAGCGGCGGGGGAACTAGCGGGCCGATCAGCGTCCCGCAAGGTGGCGCGCTCACCGTCGGCGGGAACCAACAGAACCAAACGATCGCGTGCAACGACGGCAACCTGACCCTATCCGCGAATAACAGCGCGATTAATGTCACCGGTCACTGCGCGAGCGTGCAAGTGTCCGGCTTCGATACTCGCGTGAATGTCGAAAAGGCCGACGCCATAGCGGTATCCGGCAACGGCAACACGATCGGCGAGACCGAATGCAATGACGGCAAATTGACCCTGTCCGCCTACAACAACACCCTGACCGTCGCCGGTCACTGCGACAGCTTGACGGTGTCCAGCTACGGCAATCGGGTGCAAGCCGACAGCATCGACGCGATCGCCGTCGGCAACTACGGCAACAGGTTGACCCTCACCGGGCATTGCGGCAGCGTCAAGGTCTCGGCTTACGACAACCAGCTGCAGTTTGACAGCGTGGACGCCGTCGACATCTCGGGCTATAGCGACACGGTGACCTACCACTCGGGCTCACCCAAGGTGACCAAGTCGGGCTATGACATCACCTTGAAGCAGGGCTAAGAGCGTCGCACGGCGCCGGCAACCCCGGTGATTCAAGATCGTTGCGTGGCCACAGGTTTCGGCCGGCAAGGGTTGCGAGCAGCATCCCCGCCAGCCCGCCGAGCGGTGCCACTGCCGATGACCCGGACACCATGAAGTAGCCGAACACCACACCGTTGACGAGCAACACCAGGTGTAGGGGTTGCCAACGATCGATCGAGGGCAGGCGCAACGACACGCCGACGCCGAGCAACAGGGCCAAAACGTGGCCGACCGCGGTGAAGTCGAAGTCCGCCGCCCAGGCCACCACCGCTGCAACGCCAAGCCACCAACCGATCCAGATCGGCCGCCAGCGCGACGGTATCGACGCGGTCAGCGCGCCTATCACACAAACCGCGCCGTAGCTGATCCCCACATCGCTGGCTCGGGTGATCGAAACCGGTACCCAACCCATTTTGACCGCGGCGGTCAACCCCACCGCGACGAGCAATGTGGCGCCGATATGCCCGAGCGTGAATGCGATGAGCAAACCCCTACTGCGCCATATCAGTTCGCCCAGCGCCAGTAGGCACACCAGCCCGGGCAACCACGCATACACGGGGCCGCCTTCGACGAATGCGCTGCCAACCAACGTGCCCAGGTGACCGTGCGCCAGGTTGTGCAGGTTGGTGCTCATGCGGGTCACGGCGACGTCGCGTGCTTCCGGGCCGAGCGCTGCCAGCGTCACCGACACCGTGACCAACGCGACGGCGTACAACGTCGTGACCCGCACCGCAGCGGCGCCGGACAGTGCGCGGGCAATCGTCATGTGCGACCCAACCTCAGGAGGCCGCCGAGGTGACGGTGTGGCCGGGCCAGCCGCGATCGCGCCCCAGCAGGTCCGCCACGGTTTCGCGGCGCACCAATTCCTGGCACTGTCCGCCGGCGACGGCGACCAGCGGTGGCCGTCCTTCCAGATTGCAGCTCCGACCCATCGAGTGGTGGTAGGCGCCGGTGCAAGCCATCGCCAGCAGATCACCGGGACGGATGTCGTCAGGCAACTCGACGTCGCAGGCGAGCTCGTCGCCGTGCCGCCCCACGACGACGATGGGCGCGGTGCGACTGTGCCGGTGCCGATTGGCAAGTGCCACGGTGTATTTCGCGCCACCGGGTGCGGCGCTATCCGCGATGGTGCCGTCGACCGCAACGAGGCTTCCGCCGTCGGGCCGGCGCTTGACGGCGATGACCCGATACAAGGTCACACCGGCACGGGCGGCGATCGCCCGGCCCGGCTCGATCACGACTCCCGGACGGGGATAGCTGTATTCGGCGCAGGCCGCTCGAAGCCCGCCGTCGATGATCGTAGCCAGCCTTCGAAGTTCGGGCTTCGACTCGCCGGGGTGGCCGCCACCGAGGTTCAGTTCGGTGAGGACGATCTGATGACGCTCGCGCACCTCAGCCATCGCGGCGATCAGCTGCCGGATCGCCTCGCCGTACAGCCCCGGTTCGGCGAGTTGCGACCCGAGTTGGCAGTGCAGCCCGACCAAATCCAGGCATGGTTGATCCAACACGCGCTTGACGGCGCCGACGGCCTGGCCACCGGCCAGGGCGAAACCAAATTCGGCGCTCTCGGCGCCCACGTCGGGGATCACCCGGACCAGGACGCGCTGGCGGCGACGCAGCCGGGCGGCGAGAAGCGCGATCTCGCTGGGCGAGTCGATCACCACGCGGCCCACCCCGGCCCTGGCGGCGTCGTGCAGTTCCCCGGCGGTTTTAGCGTTGCCGTGCAAGATGATTCGCGACGCCGACATGCCGCCGGCCAGAGCGGTGACCAGCTCGCCACCCGTGCAGACGGCCACGCCGGCACCCTCGGAGGCTGCCCATCCGGCCACCGCGGTGCTCAGCAGCGCCATGCCGGCGTAGGCCAGCTCGACATCGGGAAGCGCGGCGCGATACTGGCGGATTCGGGACCGGAAATCTTCTTCATCCACCACGTGGGTGGGGGTGCCGAACTCGGCCGCGACGTCGGTGGCAGGGACGCCGCCCACACATAGTCGGCCCCGCTCGTCGATGGTGGTGCTCAGCGGCCAGATCGTGCGGTCCAAAGGCGAATTGAGCCCATGCCGCGACGGCGGATGCAGCGCACACAGCGTCATGTCTCCAAGGTGCGGGTCTTGCAGAAAATCGGCCACATTCTTTACGAACTCTTCACACCCGGGTCGCTAATCTTCACACCTTCAGGGCGGCTTCGAGGCCGCTAGGAAGGGGGCGTCGTCAGGTGCGGCGTGCCGGGCCGCCAACAACGCCCGCGCCGCGTCACCGATTGGAACGCGTAGCGGCAAGTGTGGTTGCGCTGCGGCGTCGGCCACCTCCGCGGCGACCTGTTCGGGGGTGATCATTCCGCTGCGCGGCCCGCCGCCGCGCAGGATCGCGGCATAAGGATCGTCGGGCAACGTGTAGGTCGTGACGTCGTCGAGGGCGCCGGAGCTCACCGCGCCGGGTTCCAGCAGGGCGGCTTGCACACCGAACGGCGCCACCTCGATCGCCAGCGCTTCGACGAGGGCTTCTAGGGCCCACTTGCTGGCGGCGTAGGCCGCGCTGGGGGGTCGCACGACGCGCCCGAGCACGCTGGACATGAACATCAGCTTCCCGTCACCGCGGGCGCGCATCTGCGGCAGCACCGCCTGGGCGAGGCGGACGGCGGCGACGGTGTTCAGGTTCAGCAGGCGCTGCAACTCCGGCAACGGCGTTGCTTCCACGGCGGCGTAGATGATGGCCCCGGCGTTGGCGATGACGACGTCGATCTGGCCGGCCGCGGCGACGGCCGCGGCGACACTGGTGTCGTCGGTGACATCGAGGCGCAATCGCTGGCCGGCCTCTTCCCCAATCGTCAAGTCGGCCAGTGTGCGCGGATCACGCGCGGTGGCGATGACGTGGTGCCCGCGGCGGGCGAACTCGGTGGCAATGGCGCGGCCGATGCCACGGT
Organism: Mycobacterium conspicuum; assembly: GCF_010730195.1. Taxonomy (NCBI): domain Bacteria; kingdom Bacillati; phylum Actinomycetota; class Actinomycetes; order Mycobacteriales; family Mycobacteriaceae; genus Mycobacterium; species Mycobacterium conspicuum. The sequence goes on along the minus strand of NZ_AP022613.1, from coordinate 5,533,385 downwards.
TGGCGCCGGTGATCAAGACGGAAGGCATTGCAGGACTTAGAAGATCAGCAGCGTGCTCGTCGCGGTGGCGACGAGCCTTCCCGCGGCGTCGGTGACGGTGGCTTCGGCGAATCCGATGCGCGACCCGGCCTTGACGACGGTGCCCACCGCGGTCAGCGTCCCGCTCTCGAGGGTGACCGCCTTGAGGTAGCTGACCTTGATTTCGACGCTGGTGTAGCTGACACCCTCGGGCAGCGTGGTGTGCAGCGCGCAGCCGGTGGCGGTGTCCAGCAGCGTGCACATGGCACCGCCGTGCACGACGCCGAGCGGGTTGTACATCGAGCCGTCCGGTGTGCAGGTGAAGGTGACGCGGCCGTCCTCGGCCTCGACCAGTTGCATACGCAGCAGCTCGGCGATCGGCGGTGGCGGGAAGTGTCCGTCGATGACCGCGCGCCAGTAGGCGAGACCGGACATCGATCGGGCCGCGTGCAGTGCCGGGGTCGGGTCCTGCCAGGTGACCAATCGGGACTGTGTTGTGCCGGCGTCTGCACGGTGAGTTGCCGTCATCGCCCCGCCCTCCTTGAAAACTGATCGGTTTACCTAATGAAACTCAACCTAGCGGCGATCTGGGACCGTGTAAACCGTTCGGTGTACGATCGTGCTGTGAGTGACGTCACTGTGCCCGCGCGCGAGCGCATCGAGCGCGCCGCGGCTCGCCTCTTCTACCGCAACGGAATCCACGCCACCGGCGTCGAACTCGTTGCGCGCGAAGCCAACGTGTCCAAACGCACGTTGTACCAACACTTCGCCAGCAAGAACGACCTGGTGGATAACTATCTGCGCGGCATCGATGCCCGCGGCGGCTCGGTCGTCGAGAAGCGCCTCGGCGATCTCGACGCGCCCGCCCGGGACCGGCTGCTCTCCATTTTCGACATACCGCGCGCCGAAGTGGTGCGCGGTTGCCCGTTTCACAATGCCGCCGTGGAATCGGCCGGGTCCTTGGCGGGAGCCGATGCCATCGTGCGCGCCCACAAGGAGAAGTTCGTCCGTCGTCTGGTCGCGATCGCGAAGGAGGCCGGGGCCGCGGACCCGCACCTGCTGGGCCACCAGCTCGCGGTGCTGTTCGAGGGAGCCAGCGCGATGGCGACATCGCTGAACGACACCGCGCCCGTCGTGCATGCTCGTGCGGCCGCGGCGACCCTGATCGATGCCGCGCTCGCGGGGGCGCATCCCTCTTGACGGGCTGATCACGATCCTGCTAGACATGGCGTGCGCAACAATTTGGGCGATCGCCCAAATCACGCTAGGTGGAGGTTGCCATGGGCCGGATGGACGGCAAGGTCGCATTCGTGACCGGAGCGGCACGCGGGCAGGGCAGAAGTCACGCGGTCCGGCTGGCGCGCGAGGGGGCCGACATCATCGCCGTGGACATCTGCCGGGGATTCGATGCCTCACCCGTCGACGGAGCCACGCCCGAAGATCTCGACGTGACCGCGGGGATGGTCAAAGATGCCGGCGGCCGGGTCATCGCCGCCGAGGTCGACGTGCGCGAATTCGAAGCGCTGCGAGCCGTCGTCGACGACGGCGTCGAACAGCTGGGCCGGCTCGATGTGATCGTGGCGAACGCCGGCATCGGCACCACGGCGGGAAGACTGCACAAGGCCGACGAGGCGGTGTGGCAGGAGATGATCGACGTCAATCTGAGCGGGGTGTGGAAGTCGGTGAAGGCGGGCGTGCCTCATCTCCTCGCCGGTAATCGCGGCGGCGCGATCGTGCTGACGTCATCGGTCGCGGGCGCCAAGGCCTACTCCCACATGGGCCACTACGTCGCGGCCAAGCATGGTGTGATCGGCCTAATGCGGTCATTCGCAGTCGAATTGGGCCAACACATGATCAGGGTCAACGCCGTGCTCCCGACCCATGTCAACACGCCGCTATTGATGAACGACGGGACCTACCGGGGTTTTCGGCCCGAGCTGCAGAATCCCGGCCCCGACGATCTGGCTCCGGTGTGCCAGAGCTTTCACGTCCTGCCGATCCCGTGGGTGACACCCGAGGACATCACCAACGCTGTGCTGTTCCTGGCCTCTGATGAAGCGCGTTACATCACCGGTGTCGCGCTTCCCGTGGATGCCGGCAGCTGCCTGAAGTAAGGAGGCATCGATGACCCTCGCAAACGACACCGACGTCTACTACGACCCGTACGACACCGGCATCATCGCCGACCCGTATCCGACCTACGCCCGGCTGCGCGAAGAGGCACCGATCTATTACAACGACAAGTACGACTTCTGGGCGCTGTCAAGGCATTCCGACGTCGAACAAGGGTTGGCGAACTGGCAGACCTTCTCCAATCGCCGCAGCGACATCCTCGAGTTGGTCCAATCAAAATTCGACATGCCCGGCGGCGTGATGATGTTCCAGGACCCGCCCGAGCACACCATGCTGCGCGGGCTGATGTCGCGAGTGTTCACCCCGCGTCGAATGGCCGAGATCGAAGACCAGATCCGTGCGTATTGCGTTCGGTGCCTCGATCCCCATGTGGGATCGGACGGATTCGACATCATCGCCGAGCTCGCCTCGATGATGCCGATGCGGGTGATCGGCATGCTGCTGGGAATCCCTGAGTCCGAACAGATCTCGGTTCGCGACGCCAATGACGCGAACCTGCGCACCAAGCCCGGCGCGCCGCTGAAGGTCGCCAACGCCGACTCCATCGCCGACGGCCGGATCTACGCCGACTATGTCGAATGGCGGTCGAAGAACCCGTCCGACGACCTGATGACGACGCTGCTCAATGTCGAGTTCGATGACGAGAACGGGGTGCACCGCAAGCTCACCCGCAAAGAGGTGCTGCACTACACCCAGGTGGTGGCCGGCGCGGGCAACGAGACCACGGGCCGGCTGATCGGCTGGCTGGCCAAAGTGCTCGCCGAGCATCCCGATCAGCGCCACGAAATCTGCCAGGACCGGTCGTTGCTAAACCGCACCGTCGACGAAACGCTGCGATTCGAACCCACCGGGCCGCACGTAGCCCGTTGGATGGCACAGGATTTCGAGTGCTACGGCACGACCGTCCCCGCCGGCAGCGCCATGTTGTTGCTGTTCGGTTCGGCCAATCGCGACCCCCGCCGGTATGAAGACCCGGACACCTTCAACATCCGCCGCAACAACATCTCGCACATAACCTTCGGCAAGGGCGTGCACTACTGCCTGGGCGCCAACCTGGCCCGACTGGAGGGCCGCGTCGCGCTCGACGAAATGCTCAACCGCTGGCCCGAGTGGGGGATCGACTACGACACAGCGAAACTCGCGCCGACCTCCACGGTGCGCGGCTGGGAGAAGTTGCGCGTCGTTTTGCCCTGACGGCCGCGATGATTCAGCCCGGCGCTCCGCGCCCGCGGCGCGCTTTCGGCGTCGGCATCTCGAACTTGTCGAGGAACCGGCTGACCAGTGCGACGGCCTCGTCGTGACCTCGGGTGGAGCCGAGCCCCTGCTCGAGAATCAGGGTACGGCCGATGGAAGCGATCACCACGGCGAGGCCCGCCGGCGGGAATTCGCCTGTGTCGAGCCCGTGTTCGCGCACGATGAAGTTCAGCGCGGTGATCTGCTGCTCGCGCCACCGATCGGACCAGGCGGCGATCTCGGCCCGAATCTCCTTGCGGTGGTTGGCAAGTCCCATGAACTCCAAGAGCAATCGGGTGTCCTTGGGTTCGGTCAGTGTTTCCCAGAAGGCGTGCAGTGGGCGGTCGGAGGACAAGGCTTCCTGCTGCCTTCCCAGATAGACCGTGGCGCCGCGGCGGAAGACGGCCAGATACAACTCGTCCATGGTGGGGAAGTAGTAGTGCACCAAAGCCGGCTTGACGCCGGCCTTGGCCGCGACCCGCCGTGACGTCGCCGCGGCGTAGCCCTCCTCGAGCATGATCTGCACCGTCGCGTCGATCAGCATGTCGCGCGTGGAGGAGTCCCGTGGCTTAGGGCCTGCGGATGCGGTCATCGTGCCGTCTTATCACACCGCCGGCTCAGCGACCATCTCGAAGAAGGCCGCGCCCGAATCCGGGATCCGGTTCTGCTTGAACACGTTGACCGCGTAGGAGACCAGGATCATCGAATACAGCAGGTGCAGCAGCCGGGTAGCGTCGTCGGGCAAGGCGTCGATATCGAGCCCGTTTAGGTAGGCGATCGCCTCTTCGGCCCGCGGCGCGACGGCGTCGTAGAACGCGACGAGGTCCTCGTAGGGCTTCGAGAGCCGGGCCTCGTAGCGTTGCGCCCGCGTCGCCAAGGCCCAGTCGGCGACGAACGGTTCCAGCTCGGCGAACTCCGCCGGCAGCACGTTGGTCATGACGCCTCCCCAGCCTGGTAGGCGGCGACCGTATCGCGGATCACGGTGTGGAACTGCCGGATAAGCAGCTCCTGGTCGCTGAGGTGGAACGTGTTCTGCGCCCGCGTTTTCAGCGCGGAATGCGTGGCCTCGATGGTGTTCACATCCTGCATGGCGAACTCAATCGTGCTGTCCACCACCAACTCCTGGGCCAGCCGGCCGGCCGCGTTCGACGGCGGCACGAAGTACATGTCGATCTCGTAGATGTGCGAGTCGACCGTCTCGGGCCAGTAGGTGTAGGTGATGTAGTAGCCGCGCGCCCAGATCTGAACAGACAGGTTGGGGAACAGCCAGAATTGGTCGTTGCCCCACGACGCGATGTTGCCGCGGTTCAGGAAGTCCGGCGGCGCTCCGCCAAAGCCCAGGTCGGGGATGTCGTCGGGCCCGAACAGGCCCGCGCGGAACAGCTTGTACACCCAGCGTTGGTCCTGGCGGGCGGGTCCGGCGGTGCCAGGTTCGCGTGCGGGCAGCGGCGGCGGCCCGGGAACCGAGGTGAGCATGTGCGGCCGGAACAGCTCGTAGTGGTAGGCGTCGACGGGCGGCACCATCTTTTCGGCCTTGGCGACGTCCGGGTCGATGAAGCGGCCGTGCACATACGGCGGGTGATACCACTCGCACACCGAGTCGACCGCCAGCTTCCAGTTCCCGTTGATCCGGGTGGAGAAGCCGTAGTGCTGGGTCATTAGATGGAACGGATAGTCCTCGATGGGCAGCAGCCCGTCGCCGAGGAAACTGCGCAGCGGCACCGGATCTTCAGCCAGGTTGACGAAGATGAAGCCCGCCCAGACCTCGCAGTGCACCGGGGGCATCCGCAGGCTGCTCTTGTCGAGGTCGAAAAACTCGCCTTCGTTGGTGATGTGATTGACTTTGCCGTCCAGCCCATATCGCCAGCCGTGGTACTTGCAAGCGAATGCGCGACAGCTTCCCGAGCTTTCCCTGCCGGGATGTTCCTGCCAGACGACCTTGTTGCCGCGGTGAGCGCACACGTTGTGGAATGCGTGCACGGTGTCGTTCAGGTCGCGGGTGACCACGATCGACGCGAGGCGTCCTGGCAGCTCGCGGGTGAAGTACGATCCCTTGCGCGGCAACCGCTCGATGCGTCCGACACACAACCAATTTCGTTCGAATACCGCCTTGCGTTCGGCGGCGAAGAACTCCTCGGAAATCGAGTCTTCGTAGTTGACGGGAGCGGTGCCGAGTTCGGGATAGTCGGTGGTGAACTTGCCCCGGCCGGTCGACAGCCGCTGCTGGATGCTCGTCATGACCGAACTCCTTCACTGCGTTGGTCGCCGTTGGGCGGGGAACTCCAGGGCTCCTCGTCCCAGGGCCGATCCAGCGGCGCCATCTCGCCGCCGAACGGGAAGAACACGCGCTGGGCGTAGGTTTCGCGGCCCAGCCCGTGGCCGAGCTCGTCGATGAAGGCCCGCTTGAGCGGATTGGTGAACAGTTGTCGGGTGTACCGCAGTGTCAACGGGGGTCGCTTGATCAGTTCGCGGGCATGCTCCCAGGCGCGGTCCAGCAATTTGTGCTTGGGCAGCACCTCGTTGACCACGCCCCACTCCTTGGCCTCCTGCGCGCTGAGTTTCTGACCCGTGAGCAGGAAGTAGCGTGCGCGGTTGTGACCGGCGAGCACACTCCAGATCACGTGCTGGCCATCGCCGGGTACCTGTCCGCGCGGGAAGTGCGAGGCGTCCTGGAAGTAGGCGTCCTCGGAGGCCAGCACGATGTCGCCCATGATCGGTACCTCGGAGTGCATGTTGCACGGACCGTTGACTGCACTGATCATCGGCACGTCGACGTCGAGCACATTGAAGATGAGATGCCTTGCGTACCAGGCTTTCTCGTCTAGCTTGTGCGTTCCGCGGTCGTCGGGCATGGCCTGGTAGATGGGGTTTTCGGGCGGTTCGCCGTTGGGTAGGCGACCCCAGTTGGCGTTGTAATTCTCGCCGGTACCGGTGTGAATGAGCACCTTGATCTCGCGGTCCCCGGCGATGTCGGCGAACGCGTCCGACATCTCGTCGTGCGCCTTCCAGCTCCACACCAGGCTGTCGCCGTTGGTGTGGCACTGCATGAACAGGATGCCGTCGTCGGTGAGCTCGAACCGATAGTTCGCATAACGATCGCAGTATTCGCTGTATCTAGTTCGCTTTGCCATCACACCAGCCTTATTTTTGGGCGAACGCCCAAATCGTCGCACCTCCGCCCCCGCCGGTCAAGGCTCAACGCCCGTGCAGCCGGGCCACCACGGGGGCGAAGGATTCGATCTGGGCCTGCTGCACCGTCACGTAGTTCACCCCCAGCGTTTCGCGGCGTGAATGCAGTTCGTCGACAACCCTTTCCAACGAGCCGACCAGAACGTTGGGATGGTCGCGCAGCAGGTCGACGGCGATGCCGGTCGACTTCGCCACGGTGGCCAGGTAATCCTCGGCGTCGTCGGTGATTTCGGTGAAGTACGGCGAGGTCTCGACGTCGAGGCCGGGGTAGCGCTCCCCGGCCGCGGCGCGGACAAACTGGGTCCGCCGCAGCGCGGCCGCCTGCGGATCAAGGCCCTCGGCGTCCCGGGCCACGAACGGCACGGTGGAAATGCTGACGATGTCGGCCTCCCGGCCCGCGAACGAAAGCACACGTTGACCACCGCCGCCGATCATGATCGGCGGGTGCGGCTTCTGCACCGGCCGCGGCCGTCCCGCGTAGCCGCGCACCTGGACGAACTCGCCCGAGTAATCCAGCTCCTCGGCCTCCCAGTGGGCCTTGATCAGCGAAACGACCTCGGCCAGCTTGGCGATTCGTCGTCCGGGGCGGTCAAATTCGAGGCCCATCGCGGTGTATTCGCCCTCGCTCCAGCCGGCGCCGATCCCCATTTCCAGTCGGCCGTCCGAGAGCACATCGAGCGTCGCCGCCTCCTTGGCCAGCACCGCCGGCACGTGATAGTCGACGCAAAACACCCGGCACCCGATGCGCAACGTTTCGGTGTAGGCGGCCGCCGCGGCCATCGCCGCGATCGGCGCCAGGTCTTGGCGCGGAGTGCGAGCGGCCTTTTGCGCGGGCCCCGGGCCCAGATAGTGATCCGCGAGGAAAAGCGTTGAATACCCGAGATCTTCGACTTTGCGAACGGTGTCGCGCCACGCGCGTTGCCCGGCGGCGTTGGTCGCCTGCACGCCGAATCGGAAGGGGGGCCTGTCCATAGGGTTGACCGTAATCGATGCGGGGTGATAGGCATGTGCGAATCGTTTGGGCGATCGCTCAGGAAGGTGGGTGTGCGGGTTGGGCGCGAAGACGGCGGTCGTGACCGGGGGTGCGTCAGGGATTGGCCGCGCCGTCGCCGAACGTTTGCGCAGCGACGGATTTCGGGTGGCTGTCCTCGATGTGACGCCCACCGATGACGGCTTCGGTCACGTCGCCGACGTCACCGACCGCGCGCAGGTCGACACCGCGATCGCCGCGATCCGGGACGAATTCGGCCCGATCCTCGTGCTGGTCAATGCGGCCGGAGTGGAGGGCTTCAAAAAGTTCTCCAACATGACCTTCGAGGAGTGGTCCAGGGTCATCGACGTGAACCTGAACGGCGTGTTCCACACCATCCAGGCCGTGCTGCCGGACATGGTCCAAGAGGGCTGGGGACGCATCGTCAACATCTCGTCGTCGAGCACCCATTCAGGACAGCCGTTCATGGCGCACTACGTGGCGGCGAAGTCGGCGGTCAACGGCCTGACCAAGTCGCTGGCGCTGGAGTACGGGCCATCGGGGATCACCGTCAACGCCGTACCGCCCGGCTTCGTCGACACGCCGATGCTGCGCAGCGCCGAACAGCGGCAGCTGCTCGGCGGCACGGTGGAGGACCACATCAATCGCACCCCGGTGCGCCGGGTGGGCCGCCCCGAAGACATCGCCGCCGCGTGCGCCTTCTTTGTCTCCGAGGAGGCCGGATACATCACCGGACAAATCCTGGGCGTCAACGGCGGCCGCAATACCTGAGGAGCGGGATGTACGAACGGGACCAACTGTTCATCGACGGGAAGTGGACGGCGCCGGAGTCCCCGGATGCCGCCATCTCGGTGATATCGCCGCACAGCGAGCAGGTCATCGGTCACGCGGCAATCGCGGGTCCCGCCGATGTGAATCGCGCCGTCGAGGCCGCCCGGGCGGCCTTCGACAGCGGACCGTGGCCCCACATGCAACCCGCCGAACGCATCGAGGCAGTCAACCGGCTGGCCGGCATTTACAAGGAACGACGGGCCGACATGGCCGCGCTGATCTCGGCCGAAATCGGCGCTCCCATCAGCTTTGCCAAGATGGCGCAGGTCCGCCTGCCGCTCACCATGCTGCAGGCGTTCTGCGCTTTCGCGGGTGACTACCACTGGCAGCAGGAACGTCCGGGCTTGTACGGCAAGAACATTCGGATCGTGAAGCAGCCGGTGGGAGTCGTCGCCGCGGTGGTGCCGTGGAACATGCCGCAGTTTCTCACCGTCACCAAGGTCGCCCCGGCGCTGTTGGCAGGGTGTTCCGTGGTGCTCAAACCCGCGCCGGAATCGGTGCTCGATGCACAGTTGCTCGCGGAAATCGTTGCGGCAGCTGACCTTCCGCCGGGTGTCGTTAACGTCGTTCCCGGCGGCCGCGATGTGGGTGAACAGCTGGTGAGTCACACCGGCGTCGACAAGGTCTCTTTCACCGGGTCCACAGCGGCCGGTCGCGAGGTGGCCCGTGCCTGCGCCGCGGGCCTCAAGCAAGCGAGCCTGGAACTGGGGGGAAAGTCCGCGGCCATCGTCCTCGATGATGCGGACCCGGCTGCCACCGCCGCCGGCATTCAGATGGCCAGCCTCGCCAACAGCGGTCAGGTCTGCAACGCGCTGAGTCGGATCCTGGTACCCGAGGACCGCAAGGGCGCGTTCGTGGACGCGTTGGCTGCCGCGATGGAGTCGATGACGGTCGGCGACCCATCCGACCCGAACACCCAGATCGGTCCGCTGGTGGCGCAGCGTCAGCAGGAGCGGGTCCGCGGCTACATCGAATCGGGCCGCAGCGAAGGTGCGCGCCTGGTGACCGGCGGCGCCGAGATGCCCGACGGTCTCGACACGGGCTGGTACGTGCGGCCGACGCTGTTCGCCGACGCGCACAATGACATGCGGATTGCCCGGGAAGAGATCTTCGGTCCGGTGCTGACGGTCATTTCCTACCGCGACGAGGACGAGGCGCTGCGGATCGCCAACGACTCCGAGTACGGGCTGGCCGGCTCGGTGTTCACCTCCGACGTCGAGCGTGGGTATGACGTCGCGGCGCGAGTGCGGTCCGGGACGTTCGGCGTCAACGAGGGCTACATCATGGACCCCGCCGCCCCGTTCGGCGGTGTCAAAAACAGCGGCTACGGCCGCGAACTGGGGATGGAGGGAATCGACAGCTACACGGTGAGCCAGTCGATATCCACCGCGGGGCCGTGAGCCTCGCGGCCGCATTGTGTTTAAGCTTCTTAAGCATCGGGGATATTGGGGTGCATGGCACCCAGTTTCACGGACGTCATCCAGTCCAAGTACCTGCTGTTGACCACCTTCACCAAGGACGGGCGCCCCAAGCCCACACCGATCTGGGGTGTGCCCGACGGTGACAAGCTGCTGGTGATCACCGACGACGGGTCGTGGAAAACCAAGCGCATCAACAACACTCCGCGGGTGACGATCGCCAAGAGCGCCGCATTGGGCAAGCCCAAGAGCGGTGAGGTCGAGGCCGTCGCGCGGGTGTTGCCCAAGTCGGAGACGCGGCGCGTCTACAACGCCGTGCTCAAGCGGTACTGGTATCACGCCCCGTGGTTCTATGTGCACTCGATCTTGCGCGGCGGCGTCGACAAGGTGCACGTCGGACTCGAGATCAAGCCGGCCGCCTAGAAACGAACCGACGCTTCGGTCCCGCCGCATAAGCGGGCCCGAAGCGTCGGCTGTGTAGCTAGACCCGGGTACCGGAACGGCGACCGCTGACGGTCTCCCAGATCGCGATGAGGACCACGGCGACGCCGACCCCGACGAAGAACGGGATCCAGGCGATGCCGCCGTTGGCGTTGTGGTATCCGAACTGGCTCGTGATCCACGAACCGATCAAGCCACCGAGGGCACCGAGCACGATTGTCATCACCATGCCGACGTTTTGCTTGCCCGGCATGACGAGGCGCGCCACCAAACCGATGACCGCACCCACGATGATGGCGAGCACTATTGATCCAATCATTGCAGCTCCTGTTCTAGGTTCCTGTCGAAGAGGCGCCCGGGCTCGACGCCGTCTGGAACGGGATTCCCTGAACTGGCGGTCTTATAACACCCGAGTTGATCTTCAATCGCTGCGCCGGGACGCGCGATAATCCTTGGTACGGATCCCGGGCTCCCGCCGGGCACGCCGGAACGGGGATGTCATCATGCGTCAGTCGATCGCCGCAGTAGTCCTAGTCGCCGTCGTCGGCATGCTCACCGGCGGGTGTCATCAAGCCGTGCAAGGAACGAAAACGACGACCACCACTTCGACAACCACCCCGAAGGCGCCGCCCCCTGTGGTCGAGAGTGCGCTGAAGGGATTCCTGCTGAGCCCCGAGCAGATCAACGCCGTCCTGGGCACGACCGACATGAAAGTCACGAACAACCGCGACGCCCTGCCCGATGACAGCGCCACGATGACGCCCAGGGAGTGCTTGGCCATCGACGGTTCGGCCCAGGCCCAGGTCTATGCCAATAGCGGCTTCATGGCCGTGCGCGACCAGACACTCAACCGGCAGGAGGGTAATAACCTCAGCCATTTCGCCGAGCAGGCGGTGGTGCTGTTCCCCACCGCCAAGCAGGCCGGCGAGTTCTTCACCGCGTCCGCCCAGCAGTGGCAGGGCTGCCATGACTACACCCACGTCCAGTCCAAGACCCATTGGACCGTGGCGGCGATAACCAACAGCAACGGCGTTCTAAGCACGACCTCGACGCTGCAGGACCCTCCGGCCACGGGCTGGAAAGCTTGCGCACGGGCGCTCACCGTGAAGAACAACGTCGTCGTCGACGCAAATACGTGCAGCGTGGACCCGAAGAACTCCGCGGTCGACATCGCCGGCCAGATCGCAGCGAAGGTGCCCGCGTAGCGTCACGCACATGGATCTGCATCTGTCGGGAAAGACGGCCGTCGTCACCGGGGCGAGCAAGGGTATCGGCCTTGCGGTGACCAAGGCGCTCGTCGAGGCGGGCGCGCACGTGGTGGCCGGGGCGCGGACGCGGGGCGATGAGCTGCCGGCGCTCGAGGAGACCGGGCAGGTGTCGTTCGTGTCCGTCGACCTGTCCCAACCCGATGCCGCTGAAGAACTGATCGCTGCGGCTGCGCACCGTGGCGGGATCGACGTTCTGGTCAACAACATTGGCGTTGCCTCCATCCGTCCCGGCGGGTTCGCCAGCATCACCGACGACGAATGGCAGGCGTCCTGGGACATCAACGTGATGGCCATCGTGCGGCCCACCCGAGCCGCACTGCCGGAGATGGAGAGGCGTGGCGGCGGCTCGATCGTGATCGTCGGCTCGGTCAATGCCTATCTGCCGCTCACGCAGATCTATGACTACAGCGCCACCAAGGCTGCCGTCACCAACCTCATGAAGACATTGTCAAAAGAGCTGGCGGCGAAGAACATTCGGGTAAATTCCGTGAGCCCGGGCCCGGTGTCGACCGGATTGTGGACGGACGAGGGCAGGGCGGCCGACGGGTTCGGAGCGGCCACCGGACAGAGTGCCGACGAGGTCCGGGCGATGATCCAAAACAGCACTCCGACGGGTCGTTTCACCACCCCGGAACAGGTCGCCGACCTCGTCGTGTTCCTGGCCAGCGACCGCGCCGGCAACACCACCGGATCCGACTACCGCATCGACGGCGGCTTCGTCGACACCCTGTGATTAGGCTTGGCCAATGACTCAGCGGTTTCGCGGTCGGGCAATGCGCGGCAGGCCGCTTGTCGTGCTCGGCTTCGTTCGGAGCGTGAAAAGCCCGTGACCACAGCGATTGTGGTGACGACGCTGGTGCTCTTGGGGATTGGCATCGTCGTCAACGGACTGCTTCGGTTGAAGAGGTGGCTGGATAATCCGCCGCCGACCGAACCGCCGGAAGCTTCCGAGCCGGACTAGCTGCTCATGCTGCGAATGGCCGCGACAGTATCGGCCACGGTTTCGCGGGGATCGCGATAGGTGATCCCGAGTTCTTGTTCGCTCGGCGAGTCGTCCGACGACGGCATCTGCGTGTAGTACTGCATCCCCGCCGAGGTGATGGGCGTGTCGAACGGCAGAAACGGTGTCGCTCGGTCCAGGACCGCGCCCGCGGCGCGAATCACGGTGTCGGGCACCGGAACCGCCAGCATCGGTGTCTCGGCGATCTCGCCGAACAGGCTCGCCAGCTCACCCACCGGAATCCGGCGGCCCCCCGCCATGTAGCGGCGTGGCCCGCGCCCCGGCTCCAACAGCGCCACATGCAAGGCCGCCACGTCGCGCGCGTCGACGATCAACCATGCCGCGCCGCGGCCGGGAACGACGTGCAAACCCAACAGCGATCGGACGCCCTCGCCGGCCTCACCGAATTGGTCGCCGACCGGTGGGCCGAGCACCATGCCCGGATAGGTGATGTTCACCGGTGCGCCGGCGTCTTGCAGGCCGCGGGCATAGATCTCGACCTGGGCCTTGGATTGTCCGTACCCGTCGGTCCCGCCGACCACGGGCAGGTCCGCCCGCAACGTCTCCAAGTTCGGATGAAAAAGCGCCGTGAAGCTCGACACGTGAATGATCGGATCGAGTCCCAGTTCGACGGCTTGTCCGAGGACGTTCTGCGCGCCCGACATGTTGGTGCTCAGCATCCGGGCGGTTTCGCGCGGGTCGGTCGCGACCAAGGCGGCGCTGTGAACCACGGCGTCGCATCCCTGCAACGCCTCGCGCACCGACAGCCGATCCGAGATGTCTCCGACGGCGAAATCCGAAGTGTCAACCCCCAATTGGGCGACCGATGTCTGGAGCCGTGCGGGATTTCGCACCAGGAACTTGACGGAATGACCCGCGTCGGCGATGGCTTTGGCGGTCCACCCGCCTACGAATCCCGTCCCCCCGGTAACCAGAACACGCATGGCGCCATTATCGTCCGCCGCGATCAGAGGTGACTGGCGGCGTAGCTCGCGGCTTGCCCCGTCATGCCGTTCACGGCGTAGAGGGCGTGCGCCAGGCCCGGGGTTCCCACGGATTCGCAGATCGCGTCGCCCTGGGCGCACAGCTCCAGGGTCTTGGGCTGGTACAGCGGCCCGATCGTGATCGGCGGCGCCCCGTACTGCTGCAGGAACTGAGCCGACGGCGTTCCGAAAAGCGTGACCGCGGCGACGTGGTTGGCGACCTCCGGCGGCATCGGCTGCGGCACGGCTTCCGCGGGCACGCCCGGCGGCACGGCGGCCGACGTGACGTAACCGGCGAGGGCGGCGCCCTGAGAGTAGCCGCCGAGCACCTCTCGGGTCTTAGGGCAGTTCGACGCCATCGACTCGATGTGGTTGCCGGCGTCACGAATGCCGTCGATGACGGTCATGGCGAAGGCGACCCCACTGGAAAAGTCGGTGCTGGCGGGGTAATTGACCGGATACACCCCCAGCGTTCTGGATCCGATCTGCGAGCGCAGTGCGTCGACGAAGGGCCCTCCGACGCTGCCGAGCCCCGGTGGCTCCCCGGAGCCGCGCGCGAAGACCACCTCGACATCCGGACAGGGATCGGCCGACGCTACGGGAGCCACAGATGCGCCCAATAGCGCCGACATGGCCAGCGTCGCGGCCAAACTCGCGACGCCGGCCAGTCGGCGCACCCCTCTGACGTGGATCAATCTGCGGAAGTCCATGCTCTTACCCCACCTGTGTCGCGCCGGCATCGATTCACGTCGCCCGATAACTTTCATTCGGCGCTGATGACGGTACGGATTGCCAAAAGGTTCACCCTTCAACCAGAAAGCCCGCCCCGGGCTTGCTGGTTAATGGCGGGTCGGCGCGACGCGGTTACTTTTTAAAGGCGTCTTTCACCTTCTCGCCGGCATCCTTCAGGCTGGACTTGGCCTGATCTGCCCTGCCCTCGTTCCTGGTGTCGTTATCGCCGGTGGCCTTGCCCAGGGCCTCTTTGGCCTTGCCGCCGAGGTCTTCGATCTTGTTCTTCAGTTTGTCTTCGGCACTCATGCGCTATCACCCTTTCGATTGGCAAACGTTGGGGCTGAGTACCCGACCAAACGGAATCGTCAAACCGGCCTCGGTGATACGTTCGTGGCGTGAAGGCTCCGGCAACGCTGCTGGTCACCGACGATGGTTTGCCGCGCGGGGTGTCCGGTGCCGCCGACCCGCGTTTCGCCAACGTCGTCAAGCTATTCGGACAGCTGTTTCCCGGACGCCGCTTCGGCGGCGGAGCCCTCTGCGTCTACATCGACGGGCAGCCGGTCGTCGACGTCTGGACCGGATGGTCCGACCGGGCCGGCACCATGTCCTGGACCGCCGACACCGGCGCAATGGTGTTCTCGGCGACCAAGGGTGTCGCCTCGACCGTGATCCATCGGTTGGCCGACCGGGGCCTGCTGTCCTACGACAAACCCGTCGCCGAATACTGGCCGGAGTTCGCGGCCAACGACAAGGCCGACATCACCGTTCGGGATGTCTTGCGGCATCGGTCCGGGTTGTCGCATCTTCGGGGCGTCACCAAGACCGAGCTGATGGATCACCTCCTGATGGAGGAACGGCTGGCCGCCGCGCCCGTCGACCATCTGCGCGGCGTGCAGGCCTATCACGCGCTGACCTACGGCTGGCTGCTGTCCGGCCTGGCGCGCGCGGTGACCGGCAAGGGCATGCGCGAGCTTTTCCGCCAGGAGGTCGCGCGCCCGCTCAACACCGACGGCGTGCATCTCGGTCGGCCTCCCGAGGACTCGCCGACCGAGGCCGCGCAGATCCTGATCCCGCACGGCAGGCTGCGCACCCCGGTGTTCAACTTCATCGCGCCCAAGGTGGCCGGTCTGCCGTTCTCGGGTGCGCTCGGGGCGATGTACTTCCCCGGTGTCATCTCGCTGATCAAAGATGACACCCCGTTCTTAGACGGTGAGGTGCCGGGCGCCAACGGCGTGGTGACCGGCCGCGGCTTGGCCAAGATGTACGGGGTGCTGGCCAACGACGGCCGCATCGACGGCAAGAAGTACCTATCGGAAGACTTGGTGCGCGGCTTGACGGGCGAGGCGCGGCGCAAGTGGCCGGACGCGAACATGGTGGTGCCCATGCCTTTTCACCTCGGCTACCACGAAACGCCGGTTCCCGGGCTACTTCGCGGGTTCGGTCACGTCGGTCTGGGCGGAACCCTCGGCTGGGCCGACCCGGAGGCCGGCAGCTCGTTCGGATTCATCCACAACCGGCTCCTGACGCCGTTGCTGTTCGACATGGGATCCTTTGCGGGACTTGCCCGCCCGCTGCGCAATGCCATCGAAGCCGCCCGTCACCAGGGTCCGCTCCAGGTGCCTGCGCTCGGCGCCGCCTATCCCAAGCCCGCGCGGCAAAAGGCGGCCGCGCGAAGTTAGCTTTACAGTCGGGCCGCGACGAACGTTGCCGCTTGGGTCGTCATGCCGGACTCGGCGTAGGAACCGTGAGCCTGGGGATTGAAGCCGCCAGAACATGCCGGATCGTCCGGGGCGCACATGTCGATGGTCTTCGGCGCGAAAAGCGGGCTGATGTCGGGGAAACCACCCGAGACGGCCGTGGCCAGCATGCTTTTCGGATTGCCGAAGAGGGCGACGGCGGCGACATGGTCGGCCGCCTCCGGCGAAATCATGGTGGAGGCCATGTCGATGACGCCCGCGCCCTGCGACATTCCGCCAAGCACCTGTCTGGTATTGGGGCAGCGCCCGGCCATGTCCTGGACGTGAGCGGTGGCGTCCTGGGCGCCGATGGGCGCGCTCTGGGCGAATTGGAAGGTCGCGGGGTAGTTCACCGAGTAGACATTCATCGACCGCCCGCCGATCTGGGATCGCAGCGAATCGACGAAGGCATCGCCCACCCTGCCGAGGCCACCGGAAGGTCCGCCGGTGCCCCGGGCGAACGTCACTTCGACGTTGGGACACGGGTCGGCGTGCGCCGGGCGGCTCATTGGGCCGAGCAGCAGCGCCGACATCATCGCGAACGCAGCGCCGAGGATGCGGCCGATGCGAGAGGCGTTCATGGCGCTAATGCTGACACATCGACCTGAGACGCGCCGGGTCAGTTTCTCGGCACCCAGCCCCGGGACAGCGTCAGCGGAAGGTCGTTGTAGGTGACGATGCCGGGCGGCGCGGCGACGACGGCCGGGATCGCATTGATGGGCGGCACCGCGGTCATGATGTGCCCCAGCGCCATGAAGTCTTCGAGCGTCTCGGCCTGGAAATACGGCGGCGGCAGGAAGCCGACCTTGGTGGTCACCGTCGGCTGACCGTCGACCTGGATGACCCAGCCGTCCTGCTCGATCTTCCAGTCGGGGTCGAGGGTCTGGCCCTTGCGCCAGCGCACGTTGAGGTCGATGACCGTCTTGCCGTCGACGATTCCCTGCCAGCTGATGTAGGTGCCCGCGACGTGCCCGGCCGGGATCGTCCACGACGCCATTTCGAGATCGGCTGTCGTTTGGGCGAACTCGGCGACGCAGCGCACCTCGTCGAGCTCGACGCCGAGCGCGTCGGCCACCAGGCGCACGGCCTCGCCGAAGATGGCGGTGCCCTTGGCCGCCATCTGCTGCAGCTCCGGGTGATCGATCGGCTGACCGAAGCCGACCGGCTTTTCGGTGTCCGGCGAGTCGTAGAACGTGGTGTCCGCGGCTTCGTTGACGGTGACCTTGTCGACTCGGTTGCACACCATGCTGGACACGATGGCCAGCAACTCGGCGAAGCCGGGGCTGACGCCGGATCCGAAGATCGTCGAACCGCCCTTCTCGCAGGCCTCGATGATCCGGTCGCGGCCCTCGCCCAGGTTGTGCCCGGTGATGAAGGACGCCGTGGTCACCACGTTGACGCCCGCGGACAGGATGCGCACCAGCTCGTCGACGTCGATCCACATCGGGTTGTAGACCACGCAGTCCGGTTTCAGCGCGAGCAGCGCATCGACGTCATTGGTGGCGGCGACGCCCACCGACGGAATCCCGACCAGCTCGCCGGCGTCGCGGCCCACCTTCTCT
The DNA here is from genome assembly GCF_010730195.1 of Mycobacterium conspicuum. NCBI lineage: Bacteria > Bacillati > Actinomycetota > Actinomycetes > Mycobacteriales > Mycobacteriaceae > Mycobacterium > Mycobacterium conspicuum. Next base: position 5,515,850 of record NZ_AP022613.1, on the reverse strand, counting down.
TGCGACCAGGCATAACAGCCCACCAGCTCGAAGGTGGGGCTGTCGACGATCGACTGCAACGAGCTCTTGCCGACGTTTCCGGTATTCCACTGCACTACGCGATAGGTGTTTGGCACTCGCTCAGCATAGGGGAAGGGGTCCGGGCTCAGTAGCTGGATTCGCCGGCCAGGATCTCGGCCAGGTAGGTGTCGTCTGACGGTTGATTCAGGCGTGCGCGCGCCCAGCGCCGGACCCGCTCCCGCGCCTCGCGCGACTCGGACGCCTCGGCGCCGACGATCACCGACGTGCCCGCCCAATCGTGGTCCCAGGCCGCCGATTCCGTGAGCGGCCGCTGCTGGGCATCGAACAAGGGCAGGGTGGCATGGCCGTCGGCGTCCAGGGCCCCGGTTGCGCTGAGGGCGCCGGATCGCACCAGCACCGTGACACCGGTCGCGGGGTCGGGCCCGATGACGGCGGCGCGGACGGCGGCCACCACCGCGGTGCCGGTCGCCTCGACATACCAGTCGACGGTGTCCTCGGCGGCGTCGAATATCCGCGCCGGGACCCCGCTCCATTTGATGGACGCCACGCCGCGCGCTATCGGGGCAGCGCCCTGCGCACCCCGGTCGGCTCCGTCATCGGCACCGGCCGCCAGCGCGTAGTCGTCGCGGCGTCCGGTCGGAAGGTCCACAACGACACCCGAATCATCAACGGCCGCTGCAAGTTCGGCCCAACCGCTACCGTCGATGCCCAGCTCGTCGCCGAGCTCGACGCCCGCGCGCACCAAGTCCCTGATGCGCGCATCGTCGTCGCGTACGTGCACGATCAGCGCCGTCGCGTGCGGCCGCAGTAGTTCGGCCACGTCCGAATCCAGGGTGTCGTCGGTGAAGAAGCCCTGCGCCCCGACGGTCAGCAGCGCGACCTCGACGTCGAGCAGAGCGCGGTCAAGCGCGGGGACGCCGTCACGTCGACTGGCCGGCCACCAGCGCTGCAGCCAATGGCCCAGGGCAAGCCTGCGCAGCGGGGCCACCGACCCGGGAGCGATGTCGACCCCGGTGAGCTCGATGCTGCGCGCCGCCGAATCGACGGCAGATGCCAATGCGACGTGCCCGTCGGCGCCGAGAACCCGCCACATCCAGTCGGCGCGGGAAGGATCGGTCAGCGTGATGCGGGTGGCATCCGGCGGGCCGTCGATGGTCCAGGACAGCACCGCACCGCTGACTTCCACCACCGCGGCCAGCGGGGGCGCCTCGGTTTCTTCGCCCGCGACCCAAAGCCCCGAATCGGTGATCAATCTCATCCGGCTGCCTGCAATTCCAGCATCGCCTTGATGCGTTGGCGGTGATCGAGGCTCACCGACCTGGCCACGCCCTCAAGTAGGGAGCGCACGTCGTCGATGTCGTCGCAGGGTTCCTGCCGAACGTCGCGTCCGTGCAGGCGCGCCCACAGCCGACTCAGGTACGGCTGCGGGTACGCGACGAGGTCGTCGATCACCTGTTGTTGGCGCGGATGGATGGGGCCATCCTCGGCCAGGTACCGCCGCGCGTGCAGGACGTAGGCCTCCTTGCGCAGCCGGGCCTGGATCTGCGCCGCCAATGCGTAGCGGCTGGCGATGGAGCGGTCCAGCGGTGCCAGCTCGACCGCGACCTCGATGCCGGCCACCAGCGTGGCCTGCTTGTCCTCGCTCAGCAGGCCCCAGGGGGCGGCAGCCCGATCGACCTCTTCCTCGCAGAGCAGCGGCATGTCGGGCAGCGCGTCGCGGTCCAGGGCACGGCGCAATGTCGAACGCACCCGATCCACCACGCTGCGGTCCAGTGGGCGGTCGCTGTCGGAATCCCCGTGCACCTTCGGCTGTTGTTGCGGCGCAACCGAACTGAGCCCAAGCTCGACGATCGACCAGGGTAGCTCCGCGCCGTCTACGCGGGCCAGCGCGCCCAGGTTGTACGGCGTGGCGTCGGCGATCATGGCGGACCAGACTTGCTGGCGCGCTGTGGCGGCGTTGTGCCGGTTGCCGGTCGCGGGTCCGAGCACCGTGCCGAGCCCGGCCAGGAACGGACCGGTGGCGGTGTCGCCGGCCCGCACGTCGCGCCAACTGCGGTCGAGCTGATCGGCCAGCATCGCGACGACATCCGGGCTGGCGATGTACTGCTGGAGCACCTCGATCGCGGTGCGATCCCGACCCTGGTGGATATCCTGCAGCACGTCGACCGCAGTTTGGTGATCGTCGGGCGTCGGCGCGCCCTTGGTCACCGCGAGCTCGAAGCAAACCGGGAAATACAATTCCTGCGCGTTTCCGGTGCGAATTCGCAGCCGGCGGCGCTCGAGTTTGAGCGTCTCGAACCATGCTGCGGCGGCGCACAATTCGGGGCCGCTGCGCACGATCAGGTCGTGCATCGCCGCGGCCGCTTCGGGTGTGACGACGGGAAGCGAATACTGCGGATTTGTGCGCAGGCGCAGCACCAACGGATCGATGATCCGCTTGACCGTGCGGCTGAGTGGGCCGCCATCGTCGCTACTGAGCACGTCGACGCCGGGACCGATTGCCCGCCATGCCTGCTCGATCACCGCCCGGCGCGGGTGGCCGGCGACGGCCCCAGCCATGTACGCCGTCGCCGGCGATCCCGCGTTCATGGTCAAAAGGATAGGGGCATGGCCAAAAATTAGACATCGAAAAAGTTGGGTTCGGTAGCCGACCGGCGCAGCGAGTCTGGTCGCATGAAGAAGCCCACGCTGCTGCTGGGCGGTGCGGAGATCGTCCTATTGGCAACCGCCGTGCTGTTCCTCGCTTTTCAAGATTTGTGGAACACGTTGATCGGCGTTTCCTGTGTGGGGGTGGCATTGGTCGTGGTCGGCTGGCTGGTGTTCGGGCCCGCCGAAAGGCCAGCCGAAGGCCGGACGGTCGGCGTGGGCACGGTGTGCGCCGCCGGTGACCGCCAGATCACCGTTGAGGTGACCAGCGTGCACGGCGAGAGGTTCATCGGCCGGCTGGTTCATGGTGGCAGCGATCCGGTCGCGTCATGGTTGCGTCCCGGCGCCATCCTCTTGGTCGCGTTCGATCCTGATGCCCCCGAACAGCTTTCATTGCCCGACGACATATTGGCCGTTCGGGCCGCGGATGTGTGCTCAACGTGAACCGTCGACGGCAAACGTGACCAACGCACCCCAATACAGCGGGCTGGCGGTGACGTCACCATCGCGCCACCGCCGCATCTGTTCGCGCTGCCAGCGATTGACCGCGCACCCCCCATCGTGGTCGTCGTGGGCGCGATCGACCGCGACGACGACCTCGGCCATCGGATCGGCCTCGCCGGCGGGACCGTCGGGCGCGGCAAATCGCCGATAGGCCGCCGTGGTGGGCAGCGACCACAACGTGGCGGTCACCAGCTGCGCGCCGCCCAGGATCATCGCCGCCACCAGGCCGGTCGCCTCGTCGAACCGGTAGTCCCCGCCCGACGCGCAGGCCAGCAGGGCCACCCGGGGCGGCATCGGCAACCGCATCGTCATCAGGTCCGCCGCCGTCAGCGGGCGATGGTCCCCAATGGGATTGGCATCTCCGGGAATTCCCGCGGTGCAGGCGAGGTGCAGTGCCGCCCGATCGGCGGAGCCGTCGGCGGAGCTGGCGTGTCCGACATACATCAGCCGGCTTGGCTGCTGGGTGAGCAACTGGGCCAACCAGTTTCGGTCAGCGTCTTGGCGCCGGAAGAGCTCGACAGCCGCCTGGACACTCGGTAGCACCGGGTGGCGTTGCATCAATTCGGCGAAGTGCTGCGCCAACCGGGAGTGCGCAGTGGGCCTGCCAAGCACCGAGCCGAGCGCGGAGTCCGGGAGCTGCCCCGGCACCCGGGGGTCGAGGATCAGCAGAACAGGACCGTCTTGTCTGGCGCCCCAGCTGGCCGGTCTTCGCGGCGAGTGCACGATGTTCTGCGGCACCGCCATCAACACGTCGACCATCTCCATGAGCCGATAGCCGTCGGTGTGGTCGTTGATATCGGCTAGCTGCCAGGGGATTCGGGCGGGTGATACGCCTGACAGGGTGATGGACTCCGCGCGGGCGCGCACCAATTCTTCTGTGGTCGGACCCGACTTCGGCAGCGCCAACAGTCCCCACGGCACCCGGGCCAGCCGGGCGCTGGGGGAGACGAACAGCAGCGCGCGCGGCGAAGCCGTGCACTCGGTCAACAGCTGCCACGCGGGCGACGCGATGAGCAGCACACCCAGGATGTATGCGACCGTCAGTTCGGTGGGTGGCGTGGCGAAAGGCCCTCTGGTCAAGGCCCGTTCGATCGCGTCGCGGCGGCTCTCGGATTCGCGAGGCTCCGGCAACGCATCATCCAACTCTTGCAGGGCGGCGAGCAAAAGTGGTTCTTCGACGACCCAGGTCACGGTGCGCGACGGTTGGCCGACCACCCGCAAACTGGCGTAGGTGGCGATCCCGACGTCGGCGAATCGCAGGACCAGGGTCAGCCGGTCCGCGTTGTTCACGGCCAAGTCGACCAGACGGGTTCGGCGGCCGTGACGTCGCGGCCATAGCGCTGCAACGCCAGCGCTCGGTAGTGACTCAGGATCGGCGGCGCATCCGGCTGCATCCGCAACGGCGGCAACGGGCCGAGCCGAGTCAGCGTCGCTTGGCCGCCTGGTGCCGGCCCGGCGGCGGACAGCGCAGGGTCTTCAGCGTCGACGAGAACGGGCGCAGTCGCGGTTGATGCCCAGTCGCTAGCCTCTTGGTGTTGCGGCTCATTGCTGAAAGTGCCGCGCGCACTGTGATATTCCACCAGCTCGCTGATCAACTCGGTGTTTTCCCACTCCTGGGCGACGGCGAAGGCTCCGGCCAGAATGGGCGCCGAAATGTAAGTGGCCCAACGCGATCTGGCGTCGGCGTCGGCGATCGAATACCGGACCGAGTCGACGGCCAGCGCTGCCGGCACCTTGAGCTCGGCGGCCTGCTCGAGTTTGGCTGCCGCACGCCGGAACTCCGGGCTGTCGACCTCGGCCCGGATGATGCCGAGTGAGGTGGCCTGTCTGGCTTCGACTTCCTCCAACGTATCGGAGGGGTCACCGGCCGCGTCGAAACCAAGGTCGGTCAATGCATCGGCCCGCCAGACGGTTCCCAGGTGATTGTCGAGTTGCGCGTACTGCAGCCAACTGCTGCGGGGTGACGAGTCGAGCCACTCCCGGGCCTGGGCGATCAGCTCGACCGCTTCGTCGAAGCGCCCTCGAAATATTGCAATCCAGCTGCGCTGCAACAGAATGCGATGCATGGGCAGCGGCCTACCGAGCTTTCGCCAGCATCGCTCGGCGTGCCTCCAGCATTGGTCGGCGGCCTCGAGACCACCCACCGCCAATCGGGTCAGGCCGAGATAAAGCCAGCAGCGTGCCATGTCGTGGCCGCGGTCGTATCGCGAGATGACGGGATGGGCCTCGGAGACCAGGCGTTCGGTTGCCGCGCGGTCGCGCGCCGACCAGTTCATCGCGGCCCGTTCCAATTGTGCTCTGGCAGAGGCTAGTTCCCATCCGTTCGCCGACGCGCGGGCCTGAGCGCGGCGTAGCCACGGCTCGGCCTCCGTCAACCTGCCGGTCTCGACGCAGAATCTGCCGTACCCGGTGGCCGCGAGCACCCGAAGAAAGTCGGCCGCCTCGTCGCCCTGCTGAGCGCGGTCGACGGCGGCGAGCACCTGTGTCCACAACGGCACCGACCGCAGATGCAGGTCGTCGTCGCAGAGCGCAGTCGCGCAGAGAACCCGCGCATAGGTGAGCAGGAACGCGTGCTCGTCGGCGAGGGCAGGAAACTCCGCCCCCGTGTCGACATCGCCCAGGGCCGTCAGCGCCGCCTCGGCTCCTTCGTGGTCGCCCTGTGCCGCGGACAGACCGATTTCCAGGAATTGGGCCCGCCGTGAGTATCGGCAGACCATCTGCGCCACTTCGGCGCCCGACATCCGTACTTGCGCGGCGGCGTTCGGCATCGCGCCGGCGGCCATCTCCAAATAGATGGCCAGGCAGTCGCGGATGCGCCCGACGAACTCTCGCGCGGCGTCACTCGCGCCCCGAACCAGATAGATCTCACCAAGCTGCGCAAAGACTTCCAGCATGAGATCGTCTCGGTCGGCGTCGACGATCTGCGGTACCAGCGACATCAACAGGTCCCGGGCCGCGACCTCGTCGGCGGCGAAAATCAGGCGACGAGCGCGCTCCAACTCGCCAGAGATCGACACGGCTGCATCATAAGTCCGCTGCGGGGCAAACCGGAGCGGCGGACGCGTGAGTGAGTCACGTCCGCCGCCCGGCGTCGAACCGATCAGCCGCACGTCACCTTGATGTTGAAGTCCTTGGTGATCATCCCGGCCATCGGGTTCTTCATGTCAGCGCCCTGCGCCTGACCGGTGATGGTGTAGGTCTTGCCATCGACGGAGACTTTGGCCGAACCGACCTTTGCGCCCATGTTGCTGACCGACAGCGCGTTGCCGTCGACCACCATCGCCAGCGACTGCACCTGCGGGGTGGCCTCGTCGGTCATCACGACCGCCAATGCCTGCTGGCCGGCCGTGGATCCGCTACCGATGTTGATCTTGCCGCCCTGCTTGACGCAGGTCACCGTGGCCGGGTCCAGGCCCGCCAGGGCGCTGCCGCCCACCAGAACCTGCGCGCCCCCGCCGCCGGTGGAAACACTGGACGCCGGACCGGCCGCGTGGCCGCCGCTCGAGCATGCCATCAGTGTCGACGCACAGCCAATGGCTCCAATCGCAGTCGCGAGAAGACGTTTCACTGGACTTCCTTCCATTCATGTCACCGCCCGGTTGGCGGCGTAATGAGAGTCAGTAGAGACCGGCCGGCCCGCTACCGATCCCAATTTTCTGGTCCACCCGGTAGGCTGCGATCGACGTGACGCCTGGGCAGGGCCACGAAGGGAGATCGCCGATGGCCAAGGTGAAATGGCTGGAAGAGCCTGAGCCCCATGACTTTCCGGCCGCGTCCGATTACCTGGACATGCTCGCGGAGCCGCACATCGTCAAGCAGTTGACCGAGAAGTTGCAGGCCGGGACCATCGTGCACAAGAAGGCCAAGGACATTCTCCGGGCAGCGCAGCTGACCCTGCTGCCCAATGAGAATCCCCATGTCGTCGCCGATCTCGCGAAGATCAAAAAGGGGCAGGCGCTATCGCCGATCCTGTTGATCCGCGGTGACTATGCGACCGGCGTGCCGCTGCAGATCGCCGACGGTTATCACCGCGTGTGCGCCAGCTACTACACCGACGAAAACACCGACATCCCCGTCGTGCTCGTGTCGTCGGCCCGGTAATGGGAGCCCCTGGCGCAGGGCCCAGTGCGCTCAATGCTTGAGTGTCTCTGTGATTGAGATCGAGGCTGTGACGGCCGAGGCAGTGACGGTGCAGCTATTGACCGTGTCATCGGGGCGCGTCAACGCCCTCGATGTCGAGGCACTGCAAGAGTTCACCGATGCGGTTCGCGAGCTGCGGGGCTCCGGCGCCGGGGCGCTGGTTGTCACCGGCGCCGGCAAGGTGTTCTCCGCCGGCGTGGAGCTCGACCGGGTGCTGCAGGGCGGGGCTGATTACACCGATCGGCTGATCCCGGCGCTGTCCGACGCGTTCGAGGCGTTGTTCTGTTATCCCGGACCGACGGTGGCTGCGATCAACGGTGCCGCCATCGCGGGTGGGTGCGTGCTCGCGTGCGCGTGCGACCGCCGCCTCATCACCCCCGACGCCAAGATCGGGGCATCCGAGGTTCGCGTCGGCGTGCCGTTCCCGGCGGCCGCGCTGGAGGTGATGCGGTACGCGTGCGGACGCCATGCCGAGGAGGTGCTGCTTGGCGGCGGCCTCTATCGGGGCGACGACGCCGTCTCCAGCGGGCTTGCGCACCGCGTCGTCGCCGACGATCTTCTCCAGGCGGCCCTGGCGGAGGCGTCGGATTTGGGCGGCATCTCGGCCGAGGCCTACGCCCACACGAAAGCTCAGCTGCGCGCACCCACCGTGGCGCGGATGCACGCGGGCGGCGAGATCGACCGCGAAGTCAGCCGATCGTGGGGTTCCGAGGACACCCGACGGCGCATCGCCGACTCGATGGAAAACCTGCGGCGCCGCTGACCCCGCTCATAGCTGGCTCACTCCGGTCGCGGTTCGTCCAAGGTGACCGTGCCCCGGGTGGTCCTGCGACGCATCCGATGCGATGCCTTCCCCGCTGGGCGGCGGTTCCGCAATCCGCCCTGGGCCTCCTCGGCCTCGGGCTCCGTGGCGGCTTCGGCCGTCTCCTCTGCCGGCTCCGACGTTTCGTCGGGCTCGCCGACCTCGGCCTCGACGGTCTCAGCTTCCGCCGCGTAGGCCTCTTCGGTCTCTTCGGACTCGTCGGACTCGCCGGCGGCCGCATCGGCCTCTTCGGTCTCGTCGCGCTTCTTGCGGCGGCCGACGCGACGCTGTTTGGGTTTCTTCGCCTTGATCGGTTTCGGCGGTGGCGGCGGAAGTTCGGCGACAAACGACAGGTAGAAGGCGAAAATCCCGAGGACCGCGATCGCGGCGGCGCCGCCGTAAATGGCAAACAGATACTGTCCGGCGGCATCCAGGCTGACCCAGATCTCGCTGATCGCGGTGCCGACGATCAGCACACCGGCCAGCACGTGGGCCACGATCGACCAGGTCCGCAGCGACAGCGCCAGCTGCGGGGTGCCCAGCTCGGGCTTGCGGGTACGCAACAGCGTGAACACCACCGGCAGCGCGGCCAGCCCGATCAGGGCACCCGCCACGATCCGCATCGCCGTACCCAGCGCGTGCGAGGTGTCGCCCAGTAGCTCATGCCAACGGGGCAACACGAAATAGAAGTACAGGGCGCCGGCGACGAGGGAGAACAGCAGGTGCCACGGCACGGCGATCTTGCGCCCCATACCCCTCCTCGTGCTGGTTGAGTTCACGCCAGCCTAAAGGCGGCCAGCTCGATTCCCAACCATCATGTTGGTCCGCGCGGCGGACTCGTTGCGGAGGATGCGGGATTTGAACCCGCGAGGGCTGTTAACCCAACCCGCGTTCCAGGCGAGCGCCATAGGCCACTAGGCGAATCCTCCGTGGCAATGGTAACCGTTGGGCAGCCGGCTGACTCGCGCCCCGTTGTCTCGTGGCCGCCGACGTTGGTCGAACCCAGGTATTAGACTCGCCGTGGACCCCGCGCGGCGTCTATCCTGTGAACTCCCCCAGGGCCGGAAGGCAGCAAGGGTCAATGGGCTCTGTCGGGTGCGCGGGGTCCCCTTAGTTTGATGGTGGCGATCCGCTGCACCAGGCTCGGATATCGCCGCCAAGTCGCGCCACAAATTGCCCGAAAGGGGCCCCACTAGAAACATGGTGTCGCTCGATTCCCTCACCCCCGACGAGTTGGCCGCTGTGCATGCCCGCCACCAGCAGGATTATGTGCAGCTGCAGGCCATGAAGCTGGCGCTGGACTTGACTCGCGGCAAGCCGTGCACCGAACAGCTCGACCTGTCCAACCAGTTGTTGAGCCTGCCGGGCGACGACTACCGCGACGAGGAGGGCACCGACACCCGCAACTACGGCGGCCTGCATGGTCTGCCAGGACTGCGGGCCATCTTCGCCGAGCTGCTGGGCATCCCGGTGCAGAACCTGATCGCCGGCAACAACTCCAGCCTGGAGCTGATGCACGATCTCGTCGTGTTCTCGATGCTGTACGGCGGCGTGGACTCGACGCGTCCCTGGAAGGACGAGCCGAGCGTCAAGTTCCTCTGCCCGGTCCCGGGCTACGACCGGCATTTCGCCATCACCGAGACGCTGGGCATCGAGATGATCCCGGTGCCGATGCTGCACGACGGCCCGGACGTCGATCTGATCGAGGAACTGGTCGCCGCCGACCCCGCGATCAAGGGGATGTGGACGGTCCCGGTGTTCGGCAACCCCACCGGGGTGACCTACTCCTGGGAAACCGTTCGCCGGCTGGTCCAGATGCGGACCGCGGCGCCCGACTTCCGGTTGTTCTGGGACAACGCGTACGCGGTGCACACGCTGACGCACGAATTCGTCCGCCAGGTCGACGTCCTCGGGCTGGCCGACAAGGCCGGCAACCCCAACCGGCCCTACGTTTTCGCGTCCACCTCCAAGATCACGTTCGCCGGCGCCGGCGTCAGCTTTTTGGGCGGCTCGCTGGGCAACATCGCCTGGTATCTGCAGTACGCCGGGAAGAAGTCGATCGGCCCGGACAAGGTCAACCAGCTCCGGCACCTGCGCTTCTTCGGTGACGCCGAAGGGGTGCGCCTGCAGATGCGGCGCCACCAGCAGATCTTGGCCCCGAAATTCGCGCTGGCCCTCGAGATCCTGGACCAACGCCTCACCGACTCCAAGATCGCGTCCTGGACCGAACCCAAGGGCGGCTACTTCATCAGCCTCGACGTGTTGCCCGGCACCGCCCGGCGGACCGTCGCGTTGGCCAAGGACGCCGGTATCGCGGTCACCGAGGCGGGCGCGTCGTTCCCCTATCGGAAAGACCCGGAGGACAAGAACATTCGGATCGCGCCCACCTACCCGTCGGTGCCGGACCTGCGCAATGCGGTTGACGGGCTGGCGACCTGCGCGCTGCTGGCGGCTTCCGAGTCGCTGCTGGCCTCGGCGTGATATGCCGTGACGGCGGTCCACACTCCGCGCCGAAACTGCGGTGAGAGTCACTTTTCGCGCGGAATCGCGCGCTGAGTGCAGTTTCGACGGCCTGCCGCGTCGAGGGTGCACGCACGCTCGATGACCAGCCGGGCAGTCGTCACCGGGCCTGAGTAGCCTGGCTGTCCGTGGCCCTCTACCGCAAATATCGACCGGCAACCTTCGCAGAAGTGGTGGGGCAGGAGCACGTCACCGAACCGCTGTCGATCGCGCTGAACGCCGGCCGGATCAACCACGCGTACTTGTTCTCCGGGCCGCGTGGCTGCGGAAAGACGTCGTCGGCGCGCATCCTGGCGCGGTCGTTGAACTGCGCCCAGGGGCCGACGGCGACACCGTGCGGGGTGTGCGATTCCTGTACGGCGTTGGCGCCCAATGCGCCGGGCAGCATCGACGTGGTGGAGCTCGACGCCGCCAGCCACGGCGGGGTCGACGACACCCGCGAACTGCGCGACCGCGCGTTCTACGCGCCCGCGCAGTCGCGCTACCGGGTGTTCATCGTCGACGAGGCGCACATGGTGACCACCGCGGGGTTCAACGCGCTGCTCAAGATCGTGGAGGAGCCGCCCGAGCACCTCATCTTCATCTTCGCGACCACCGAGCCGGAGAAGGTGTTGCCGACGATCCGGTCGCGCACCCATCACTATCCGTTCCGGCTGCTGCCGCCGCGCACCATGCGGTCGTTGATCGCGCGGATCTGCGAGCAGGAGGGCGTCGTCGTCGACGATGCGGTGTATCCGCTGGTGATCCGTGCCGGCGGTGGTTCGCCGCGGGACGCCCTTTCGGTGCTGGACCAGTTGGTCGCCGGCGCCGACGACGATCACGTCACCTATCAGCGGGCACTGGGGTTACTGGGCGCCACCGACGTCGCGCTGATCGACGAGGCGGTCGATGCCCTGGGCGCAGGCGACGCCGCGGCGCTGTTCGGCGCGGTCGAGTCCGTGATCGACGCCGGGCACGACCCGCGGCGCTTCGGCATCGACCTGCTGGAGCGGTTCCGCGACCTCATCGTGCTGCAGGCGGTTCCCGATGCGGCGTCACGTGGCGTCGTGGACGCGCCCGAGGATGTGCTGGAGCGGATGCGCGAACAGGCGGCGCGGATCGGGCCGGCGACCCTGACGCGCTACGCCGAGGTGGTGCAGGCCGGGCTGGGTGAAATGCGCGGTGCCACCGCCCCGCGGCTGCTGCTCGAGGTGGTCTGCGCGCGACTGCTGCTGCCGTCGGCTTCCGATGCCGAATCGGCGCTGCTGCAACGCATCGAACGGATCGAGACCCGGCTGAATGTTTCGATACCGGCCGACGAGGCCGCCCCGCCGGCTCGCCCCGCGGCCCCGCCGGTCCGGCCGCGCAAGGAGGCCCCCGCGCCCCCGCCGAAGGCGGCCCCCGAACCCGTCGCGGCACCACCGCCGGCGCCCCAGCCAGCCCCCGCGCCCGCCGCTGGACCCGAAAGTGCTTCGTCCCCAGGCGATCTCAACGCGGCAGCGGTGGGGACGATGTGGCCGACGGTGCGCGACAAGGTGCGCCAACGCAGCCGCACAACCGAGGTGATGCTGGCCGGCGCCACGGTCCGGGCGCTGGAGGGCAACACGTTGGTGCTGACCCATAGCTCGGCGCCCCTGGCCAAGCGGCTCTGTGAACAGCGCAATGCCGATGTGATCGCCGAGGCGCTCAAGGACGCGCTCGGGGTCAGCTGGCGGGTGCGGTGCGACGTCGGCGAAGAGGCACCGGCGGTGAGCACCCCCCCGCCGGCCCGGCAGGAAGACCCTGCAGCGCAGCCCGTCGACGACTCGGCGCGCCGCGACGAAGAGGAACACATGCTCGCCGAGGCCGGGCACCAGGAGTCGTCGGCGCCGCGGCGCGATCCCGAAGAGGTCGCGCTCGAGTTGCTGCAGAACGAGCTGGGCGCCCGCCGCATCGACGGCGGCTAGCGCGGCCGCGGACGTCATCGGAAACTGCGGTATCGAACTGATCCTTGACAAAGGAACAATAATGTTCCTTTAATGATATGGCGAGTGTGACAGCGGCGCCCCATCGGGTCCCCACTCCTGGGAGGAGAAACCCATGTCGTTTGTGACCGCAGTGCCCAGCCGGATGCGCGCAGTTCTCAAACAAGGACGTTCGGTGCAGCTGTCCTGGGTCGCCGTGCCCGAACCCGGTCCGTGGGACGTCCTGGTCCGCGTCGAAGTCGCAGGAGTGTGCCGCACCGATATCTACGTCGCGCAGGGGAAGCTTCCGTGCGCAGACCCGGTGATTCTTGGGCACGAGTTCGCCGGCGTTGTCGCCTCCGTCGGATCCGAGGTCCACGGGTTTGTTCCCGGGGACCGGGTAGCCGCAATGCCCGCGATCCCCTGCGACAGTTGCCCTCGGTGCGCGAGCGGCATGGCGGAATGCTGTGCACGCCCTCAATTCCTCGGGTTGAGCCGACACGGAGCCTTCGCCGAGCACATTGCGGTGCCCGCTCAGGTGGTCTACCACCTGCCCGACTCGCTCTCGTTTAGGGAAGGCGCCTACGCCGAGCCGGTGTGCGCCTCGCTGGCGGTGCTGAAGGCCGGCATCCAACCCGGAGAGCGTGGCCTGGTCTTCGGCGACAACCGGATCGCGGGGCTGACCAAACGCGTCCTGTCGACGGTGGGCTTTCCGGACGTCGAGATGCACGGGATGGACGAATCGATGTGGCTGGAAACGGATGCCTACGACTTCGCTGTCGAAACCCTGCCCACCCGTGAGGCTTTCGACGAGTTGATCCGGATCCTGCGCCCCGGCGGGCGGATCATCCTCAAGAGCCGGCCGCCAAACCCGGTGGAAATCGATCTCACCGCTGCCCTTCGCAAAGAGCTCCGTTTCGAGGCGGTGTCGTACGGGAAGTTCCATCAATCGCTGGAGTTCTTGGCCCGCAACGAGATTGGCGACCTGCTGGGCAACACCCACCCGTTGGAGGACTTCGCCGAGGTGTTTGCCGCCGAGGAGATCGGTGAGCACTTCAAAACCTTCCTGTCTCCCGGCTTGATGCACACCGAACGCTTCTGTCACTCGGGCTCTGTTCGCGGGCGGAACGACCACTTCCGCCGGGTTGCCAACGCCTATGTCTGACAATCAGAACGGGAGCGGACAGAGATGACCGTCACTATTGGGCAGAGCTCGAAACATACTGCCACTGGCCATGATTGGCTGGCGTTGGCGGTACTGCTCGCCGGCGCCTTCATGGCGCTGCTGGACAGCACCATCGTCAATGTCGCCGTCCCCACCATCCGCACCAGCATTGGGGCGTCGAATGCCACGCTGTCGTGGATCGTTTCGGGTTACGCGCTCGCGTTCGGCCTGGCGTTGATTCCCGCCGGCAGGATCGGTGACCGGATCGGACACAAGTGGGTGTTCATCGGTGGCCTGTCGTTATTCACGCTCGCCAGCCTCGCGTGCGGGCTGGCGCAGGAGGACGCGCAGCTCGTCGCCGCCCGCGCGGTGCAGGGACTCGCCGGCGGCCTGTTTTACACGCCGATCAACGCGTTGATCCAGTTGATGTTCGTCGATCGGCAACGGGGACGGGCCTTCTCGCTCAGGGCCGCGACGATCGGGGTTTCCATGGCTTGCGGCCCGCTGGCCGGCGGTCTGATCATTCAGGCCTTCGGCCCTGGCGTGGGGTGGCGGCTGGTGTTCGCGATCAACATCCCGATCGGGGTGCTCGCCGTCGCCGCCGCGCTGCGGCTGCTTCCCGGGCGGGCCGATCCTCGCGCCTTCTCCGCGGACTGGCCGGGACTTGGTTTGCTTTCGGCCGGGCTGGTCGCGCTGCTGGCAGCTCTGATCGAGGGGCAGCAGCTGGGTTGGCCGGTATGGACCTACCTGTCGCTTGCCGCCGCGGTCGTCACGATCGTGGTGTTCGTGCGGTGGCAACGTCGAGTCGAAAACCGCGGTGGCACTCCGGTGGTGCCGCCACGGTTGTTCAAACATCGATCGTTCGCCGGTGGCGTGCTTGTCGGCTTGGTCGACTTCGCGGCCTTCATGAGCATTTTCTTCACCATCGCGATGTTGTGGCAGGCGGGGCTCAGTCACAGCGCACTCCAATCCGGTTTGGTGGTAATGCCTTTCGCGGTCGGCATCGTCGTCGGGGCGGCTCGCAGCGCCGCCTTCGCGGCACGGTTCGGTCGTGGCGCGCTCGTTATCGCGCTGGGGCTTGTCGCCGTTGGCATGAGCGCGGCGTGGCTGGTTCTGGCCGTGACCCCGGCGGCCTGCTACAGCGGCTGGCAGCTAGCGGTGCCGCTGCTGGTTGCCGGTGCGGGCAATGGCATATTCATCGCTGCGAACCTCGATTTCATCGTCGCCACGGTCGAGCCGGCCGATGCCGGGGCAGCCAGCGGGATCATCTGCACCACGCAGCGCGTAGGCAGCTCGATCGGTACCGCCGTCGCCAGCACCGTACTGTTCGGCACGCTTCACTTTGACCGCGTACCCAACAGCGTCGCGTTGGCCTTCGCTCACAGCGCTACCGCGGCCATGGCGGTAAGCGCCTCCCTGAGCGTCGTGGCCTTCGTGTTGGTATTCATCCTTCCCGCCGACGAGAGCGCGAGGTCATGTATCGCCTCGGCGAAAGGGCGGGTTACCGGCGGGCGTAGCCATGCAGAAACACCCGCACGCCGCGCCGCACGATCGCCTGAAGCTGTTCGTCGGTGAACGGTTCCCCGAGCAACGCCCGCTCCCGAACCTCACCGAAGCTGAGCATGCCGAACTGGCGGGCCGCGGAGTCGGGGTCAACAATGTCGAGAGCACCCCGCTTGGCTTGTTCGCGCATGTAATCGGACAGTGCGGTGCGCAGCTGCGCCATGGTGGTGTGATACATCCCAGCCAGCTCCGGAAACCGGGGCGCCTCGGCAATCACCAGCCGGTACAGACCCACGACCCAGGGCGACTGCCAGCCCCGCGCGATCTGCAGCCCGAATGCCAGCAAGCCGTGTTCCGGATCTGCCTGGGCGTCGGCCACCGCCCCGACCGCGGCATTCAGCGAGGCCGAGGCCAGCTCCCCGGCCACCTCGAGCAGCAGTGCGTCCTTGTTGGGGAAGCGGGCGTAGAACGTCTTGTTAGACATGCCTGCGGCGCGGGCCATGCGCGCGATGCTGGCGTCGGCGTAGCCGCGAGACAGAAACTCCGTCGCGGCGGCCTCCAGCATGCGGCCGCGGCGCGCCTCCAGCTCGGAGTTGGGTGGGCGGCCCGGACTGACCGAGGCGGGCCGCCGCTGCGGCCGGGTGGTGTCGTCTGATGCGCTCCGGGATGCCATCAGAACCGAACCTCGCACAGCGAAATGATCAACACCAAACCCCTCGCAAAAGGAACTAGGCTATTCCTTTAAGCATAGAGGCCGTGTTGGCGCGGTGTCCAATCGCTTGCCGTCGTCGCCGCAATCAGGCGGTCCACCAGGGCCGCAGCGGCAGATTGTCGTCGCCCCACGCGTCGACCTTGGCCGCCAGCACATGATGCAGCTGAAGGTTGTTGCGTTCGAAGGCAACTCGTGATGCCGCCATGTACAGGCCCCACACCTTGGCGATCGGCAGCCCGACCTCGCCGACCGCTTCGTCCCAATGCTCGACGAGGTTGCGGCACCAGTCGCGCAGCGTCATCGCGTAGTGGTGGCGGAGGTTCTCCTCATGCAAGACCTCCATGCCGACTTCCTGGATCTCGGTGACGATGCGGCCCGAGCCGGTCAGCTCGCCGTCGGGAAACACGTAGCGGTCGGTGAATCCGCCGGCGAAGGACGTCGACCGGTTGTCGTGGCGGGTGATGCAGTGATTCAGCAGCAGCCCGCCGGTGCGCAGCTTCGACTTGAGGAAGCCGAAGTAGGCGGGGTAGTTCTTGACGCCGATGTGCTCGGTCAGCCCGATCGAGGACACCGCGTCGAATCCCGCCTCGGGTACGTCGCGATAGTCGCAGTGCCGGACCTCGGCCAGCCCCGCGAGCCCCTCGTCCTCGATGGCCTTTTGGGCCCACTTCGCTTGCTCGGCCGACAGCGTGGCGCCGACGGCGCGCACCCCACGTCGGGCGGAGTAGCGCACCATGCCGCCCCAGCCGCAGCCGACGTCGAGCAGGCGATCGCCCGGCTGTAGCCGCAGCTTGTCGAAGATCAGCCGGTACTTGTTGTCCTGCGCCTCTTCCAGCGTCGCGTTGGCGTGCGGGTAGACCGCGCAGGTGTAGGTCATCGACGGACCCAGCACCCATTCGTAAAACGTGTTGGAGACGTCGTAGTGGTGGTGGATGGCCTCGGCGTCGCGGGTCTTGCTGTGCATCAAGCCGGCCGCGACCCGGCGCCACCGCGGCGGGGTCTCTTGCGGGGGCGGCGCGACCGGCAACAGATGTTCGACGCCGATCGATCGCACGACGTTGGCTAGCACCGGCAACGACGGTCGCTTGAAGTCAACCCTTTCGGTGAGCGTCTTCAGCAGCTCGTAGGGATCACCGGGGTGCACGCCGTAGGTCTGCAAATCGCCCGACACGTAAGCGCGGGCGATGCCGAGTTCGCCGGGAGCGGTCGCCAGATAGGTGGCGCCGCGGGGGGTACGAAGATCCAGCCCCAGGTCGGCGTCGTCGTCTCCGGCGCAACTGCCGTCGTAGGCGGTGAACTTCAGTGGTTGCTGGCCGGTCGCCGTGAAGATCTGCAGGATCTCGGCCATGCTCAGTTTGTGTGATGCGCGCGCCGACTCTCTGATTGCCGTCATCGCCGTTGCACCGCCTTTGCGTAAAGGTCAAGAAGACGTGAATCCGGATCGTAGGTTTTCTTTACCGTGTTGTAGGTCTCCCCGCCGTAGAGCTGGTCAAACTCGTCGCGGGTGTAGTAGGAGTCGGAGTACAACGACTTGTGCCCGTCGAGCGAACTCACCTTCGCTTCGATGCGCCGGTTGGTCGCCCCCTCGCTGTCCCCGGCCGGCACCGAGGACCAGAACCCGATGTTGACGTATGTGCGGTCCGGGCGGATCGGATACAGGGGCCAACCCTCACGATCGCGAAGTCTCAACGGGCACAGCCAGATTGGCTCGATGGGCACGTTGTCCAAGAACCACTCCAAGAACTCGACGGCTCGTTCCACCGGCACCTCGATGTCCTGCACCACCCGTTCGCGTGGCGGCCGGCCGTTGCGTCGTTCGATCCGGTCGGCGATGCCGAAGCGCTGGTCTGCGGCGATGAGTTTCCAGTAAAAGCTGCTGCGCCGGAAGCGACGCGGCCACCAGCGGCGCAGGCGCGGATTCTGCGCGCCGAACGCGCGTGAGCACCAGAACCAGTCGGTGTCCCAGCGCCAGAGGTAGTCATGGATGGTCAGCCGGTCGTCCGTGATACCGGCATCATGCTGAATCGACCGGTAGTAGATGCGCTGCCCGGTGTAGTCGCTGACCGGGCCCGGGGTGGTGGTCCGCGTGCCGACGCACAAGTAGCTCTCGTCGGCGCTGAACACCACACCGTCGAGGTAATCCACTGGGGTGCCGTCGCTTCCGCCGGTGTCGATGATCCGTTCCATCGCAGCGGTCAGTTCCGTCAGCGAGTGGAACCGGATGTGCCGCAACGCGACAAAGGGCGCGACGGGCTCCAGTTCGATCCGCAGTCTGGTTGAATACCCCAGCGTTCCATACGAATTGGGGAAGGCGCGGAACAGATCGGCGTGCTGGTCGGCGGTCGCGGTGATCAATTCCCCAGCGCCGGTGAGGATATCCATCTCCAGCACCGACTCGTGCGGCAGACCGTTGCGAAACGACGCCGATTCGATCCCCAGACCGGTGACCGCGCCGCCGAGGGTGATGGTCTTCAACTGCGGAACCACCAGTGGCGTAAGGCCATACGGCAGAGTCGCGGCCACCAGGTCTGCGTAGGTGCACATGCCGGCCACGTCGGCGGTGCGGGCCTCTGGGTCGACGCCGATGACATTCCTCAAACCCGACGTGTCCAGGCCGCGCGCAGTGCGTTTGGTGCGGGCGCGGAACAGGTTTGAGGTGGGTTTGGCAAGTCGGACGGATGCCGTCGCGGGGATGGATCGATAACTCGCCATCAACCGTTCGACGCCCGCCGTGTGTGTGGCCAGTGCAGAAGCTTGGACAGGCACCAGATATACCCTAGTCCCGGATAGCGCCCCCTGCACCTAAGGCAAGGGGTGACACCGCACATCAACGACGGAGGAGTTGCGCCTGATGGGACAGGTCAGCGCGGCCAGCACGATATTGGTCAACGTCGAGCCCGCGGCCACGCTCGCCGCAGTGGCCGACTACCAGACGGTCCGGCCGAAAATTCTGTCGCCGCAGTACAGCGAATACGAAGTGCTGCAGGGCGGGCAGGGGGCGGGCACGGTCGCCAAGTGGAAGCTGCAGGCGACGAAATCACGCGTGCGCGACGTGCAGGTCAACGTCGACGTCGCCGGGCACACCGTCATCGAGAAGGACGCGAACTCGTCCATGGTGACCAACTGGACGGTGGCCCCGGCCGGGCCCGGCTCCAGCGTCACCGTGAAGACCTCGTGGGACGGCGCGGGCGGCATCGGAGGCTTCTTCGAGAAGACCTTTGCGCCGCTGGGGCTGAAGAAGATCCAGGGCGAGGTGCTGGCCAACCTCAAGCGGGAATTGGAAAAATAGGAGCGATCGCAAGCGCGGCGAAGCCGGGCGCAGCGGGTCGCGACCATTGGGCTAGCCCTGCTCTAGCGCGCCTGGCCCTGGCTGGCCAGGAAGCCCGCAACGCCGCGCACCATCGCGTCGGCGTATTTCTGCCTCCCGTCGGGCGACTCCATCAACGCCGAATCCACCGGATTCTTCATGTTGCCGCACTCGACCAGGATCGCGGGATACTGCGCCAGGTTCAGGCCGGCCAGGTCCGCGCGGCCGTACAGGCCGCCCTGGCCGATGTAGGTCGCCGGCGGGATGCCCGACGCCTGCATCTGGTCACGCATGATCCGGGCGTACTGGACGGACGGTCCCGCCTGCGCGGCGTTGAGCGGCGGGGCGGAGTAGTTGACGTGGAACCCTCGCCCCGTTGCGGGCCCGCCGTCGGCGTGGATGCTCAGGATCGCGTTGGGGCGCAACGCATTGGCCATGTTGGCGCGCTCGTCGACACACGGCCCCAGCGCGTTGTCGTTGCCGCGCGACAGGGCGGTCCGCACCCCCAGAGCGTTCAGCTCGGCGCGGACCCGCAGCGCGGTGTCCCAGGTGAACGTGTGCTCGGGATACCCGTCGTTGGTCGACGTCCCGCTGGCCTGGCAGTCCTTGGTGCCGCCGCGACCGGTGGGCACCTGCCGGCCGATGGACGCGTCGTTGGCCCCGTTGTGGCCGGGGTCGATGAACACGACCATGCCGGCGATGTTGGAGGGGGCCGCCCAGGCGGGCGCGGTGGCTGGGATGGTTGCTGTGGTGGCCGCGACGAGCAGGCCAACGACCATCCTGATCCCGACACCCACCCCGACACGAAGGCTGACTCGTGAGCTCACTGCGCCAAGGTAACGTGACGCGGTCTACGCTGGGTGTCTCGAATCGCCCGATATCCACAGGCGAGATGAACTCGGTATCGAAACGCGAGGGGACTGTCATGCAACCCGGAGGCGATATGTCGGCACTGCTGGCGCAGGCACAGCAGATGCAGCAGAAGCTACTGGAGACCCAGCAGCAACTCGCGAATGCCGAGATACACGGTGAAGCCGGCGGCGGCCTGGTCAAGGTCGTCGTCAAGGGCAGCGGGGAAGTGATCGGCGTGACCATCGACCCCAAGGTCGCCAACCCCGACGACGTCGAGACCTTGCAAGACTTGATCGTCGGTGCGATGGCCCACGCCTCTCAACAGGTCACCAAGATGGCGCAGGAACGGCTGGGGGCACTCACCGGTGCGCTAACGCCGCCGCAGCCGCCCCAGGCCCCGCAGCCGCCCCAGCCCCCCCAGGCCCCGCCTGCGACGCCGGGGTTCTGACTTCCACCGATGTTTGAGGGACCTGTCCAGGATCTGATCGACGAGCTTGGCAAGCTGCCCGGTATCGGACCCAAGAGCGCGCAGCGTATCGCGTTCCATCTGCTGTCAGTCGAACCGCCGGACATCGACCGGCTCACCGCCGTGTTGGCCAAGGTCCGCGACGGCGTGCGGTTCTGCGCGGTGTGCGGCAACGTCTCCGACGAGGAGCGCTGCCGGATCTGCGCCGACCCCCGCCGCGATGGTTCGCAGGTCTGCGTCGTCGAGGAGCCGAAAGACGTCCAGGCCGTCGAGCGCACCCGCGAATTCCGCGGCCGCTATCACGTGCTGGGTGGGGCGCTGGATCCGCTGTCCGGCGTCGGTCCCGACCAACTGCGGATCCGCGAGCTGCTCAGCCGCATCGGTGAGCGCGTCGACGACGTCGACATCACCGAGGTGATCATCGCCACCGACCCCAACACCGAGGGCGAGGCGACGGCCACCTACCTGGTCCGGATGCTGCGCGACATCCCGGGACTGACAGTCACGCGGATCGCGTCCGGGCTGCCGATGGGCGGGGACTTGGAGTTCGCCGACGAGTTGACGTTGGGCCGCGCGCTCAGCGGCCGCCGCGCCATGGTCTGACGCGACTCCGATCTGTTCTTGCGCGAGCGTGACGTGGCTGCGATTTCCCGCCCGGATTTTCGCGGCCCGGTCACGCTCGCGACGATCTAGCCGGTGACGACGGCGAAGTTGTTGCTGGTCGCCCAGGCCTGTTCGAAGGTGGCGACGGACACCTGCTCGTCGCGGCCGACCGAGGAACCGGTGTCGTTGAGGTGCACCATCCCGGCCCTGGTGTCGATGCCGGTGACCACCACGAAGTGGTTCTCCACGCTGCGGTCACCGCGCTTGTTCCAGATGATTTTGTCGTTGACGCCGGCGATGATCTTGCGGCCGTGGTCCAGATCCTCGATGAGCGCGTCAGTGTTGGTGTGGAGCGAGGAGGCCGGAATTCCGTAGTGCGCCAGCAGCGGCTGCAGGTCGCTGTTGCTCGTTCTGCTGCCGGGCTTGTAAATCGGTCCGGAGTGGTTCACGCTCAGCACGGTTTCCGCCACGGCCGTGACCTCGTCCTCGGTGGGCTGGCGGCCGGTGATCTCACCGACCACGTCGGCCGCGGCCATTTCACCGCAGTCGTAATCCTGTCGCTGGTAGCGCCAAAACGGCGCGGCCGCGGCCGGGTCGCCGTGCATCCCTTCGGCGGTGGCGTGTGGGGCGGGAGCGGCTTGGGCCGCACCGGCGAATCCGATCGCGGCAACGCTGAACACAACCGCGAGTCCGCTGATCGATACCGACGCGTTTGTCATGAGGGGCCCATTCTCTCGTGCCGGCGTGCGCGCGTTGCGGGATTGAAAACACTCTCGCCGATGACGCGACTGCGCCTCACCGCGCCGTGAGCCGCTCGCGGCGCAGCAGGTCCACCTCGGGCAACTGCAACGGCGCCAGCTTGCCCACCACCCTGCCGAGCAGCAGATCGGCGAGCTCCGGGTTGCGGGCCAGACACGGTCCGTGCATATAGGTCGCGAACACGCTGCCCTGAACGGCGCCGTCGAAACCGTCACCGCGCCGGTTGCCCGCGCCTTTGACCACGGCGCTCAGCGGCGCCGCCGCGGGGCCGAGCACGGTGCCCCCGCGGTGGTTCTCGAAACCGGTGAGACGTTGGCTCAACCCGGCCACCAACGGCTTGCCGACCAGCTCGCCGATCGTGCGCGCGTCCTGCGGCGACGTGGTCGCATCCAGCAGGCCCACGCCGTCGACCCGCTCACCCGCCGACGTCTCATACCAGTGCCCCAGCACCTGGACGGCCGCGCAGACCGCGAGCACCGGCGCACCGCGCTCCGCCGCGCGCTGCAGTCCGGGGTATTTGATCAGGTGCCTGGTGGCCAGTCGCTGCGCGTAGTCTTCCGCGCCGCCCAGCGTGTAGAGGTCCAACGACTCCGGAACGGGATCGGCGAGCGTGATCTCGACAACCTCCGCGGCGATGCCGCGCAGCAGCAGCCGTTGGCGCAGCACCACGGCGTTGCCGCCGTCGCCGTAGGTGCCCATCACGTCGGGCAGCACCAGTCCGATGCGGACGACCGAATCAGCCATGACGGGCCAACCTGCGCTGCAGCTGAAGGAACGCGGTGTAGTTGGCGACGACCTCGACCCGGCCGGGTGGGCAGGACGCGATGGCCGCCACCGTGTCGTGCACCAGCGTGTGCTCGACGCCGGCATACCCCAGACGCACCGCCAGGTCGGTGCCGCGTTCGCCGGCGGCGACTATCGGCCTTTTGAAGGCCGTTGTCTCGAAGTGCTCGAAGCGCACGTCCCACAGCCAGGACAGGTCCTCGCCGTCGGGGATCTGCCCGTTGACCGAGATGACTACCCCGGCCGCGTGCTTGTCGACCATCGACAGCGCCTCCTGCCAGCCGGCCGGATTTTTGGCCAGCAGCATCCGCACCTCGTGTGCGCCGATGCGCACGGTCCGGTAGCGCCCGGCGACCTCGTCGACCCCTGCGACCGCCGCCACCGCCGCCGCCGGGTCGGCGCCCAGCGCGACGGCGGCGGCCACGGCCTGCGCGGCGTTGCCGCGGTTCACCGAGCCGGGCAGCGCCAGCCGCATCGGCAACGCCAGCCCGTCGGGACCGTAGAGGGTGTCGTCGTCGAACCACCAGTGCGGACTGGGCCGCTTGAAGTCGGCGCCGGTCGAATACCAGTGGCCCTGCTCGCGGACGATGACTTCGCCGCTGCGGGGGCAGCTGACCGAGTCGTTGGCCCACGAACCGCCCGCGGCCACCCACACCACGTTCGGGCTGTCGTAGGCGGCCGAGGTCATCAGGACGTCGTCGCAGTTGGCGATCACCACCGCCTTGGGGTGCTCCGCAAGCCCGGCCCGCAGCGCGCGTTCGATCACGTTGATCTCGCCGACCCGGTCCAGCTGGTCGCGCGAGAGGTTGAGCAGGACGATGGCGCTCGGCTCGACCGCGTCCGAGACGTGCGGCACATGCATCTCGTCGACTTCCAGCGCCGCCAGCGGGGCCTGCCGGTTGGCGGCCAGCGCGGCTACCAGGCCGGCATCCATATTGGCGCCTTCGGCGTTGGTGGCCACCGGTCCCAACGTGCCCAACGCGGCCGCGGTCATCCGGGTGGTGGTGGATTTGCCGTTGGTCCCGGTTACGACGACGGTTCGCCGGCCCGCGCCGAGCTGACGAAGGATCGAGCGATCCAGCGTCATCGCCACCAGGCCGCCGATCATCGCGCCGGCCCCGCGTCCGGTGACCCGCGACGCCCATCGCGCGCCGGAACCGGCGGCGAGGGCCAGGCGCGCACGGGTGGTTACCACCCGCGCAGTTTAAGGGCGATCGCAAGCGCGGCGCTTTGCGCCGGGCGCAGCGGGTCGTCCTCATCGGGTCAAGGGCGATCGCAAGCGCGGCGCTTTGCGCCGGGCGCAGCGGGTCGTCCTCATCGGGTCAAGGGCGATCGCAAGCGCGGCGCTTTGCGCCGGGCGCAGCGGGTCGCCTGCGTCGAATTGAGACGCGACACGACCCGCGGCGATCCAGGCAATGTCGGTCCGGCGTGCCATTCTCAAGCCATGAACCGGATTCCCTGGGGTCGGCCGGCCAGCCAGCCGGTTGGGGGATGGGCCGTCGTCGATGTCGAGACCTCGGGCTTTCGGCCAGGTCAGGCCCGAATTATCAGCATTGCCGCCCTTGGCCTCGACGCTGCCGGCCGCGTGGAGCAATCGGTGGTCAGCCTGCTCAATCCCGGGGTGGACCCGGGCCCAACCCATGTGCACGGCCTGACGGCCGCCATGCTGGAGGATCAGCCGGAATTCGGCGACATTGTCGGTGACGTGGTCGAGGTGCTGCGGGGCCGCACGCTGGTAGCGCACAACGTCGCGTTCGACTATGCGTTCCTGGCCGCCGAGGCCGAGATCGCAGGCGCCGAGCTGCCCGTCGACACCGTCATGTGCACCGTCGAACTGGCCCGACGGCTCGACCTCGGCATCGACAACCTGCGGCTAGAGACGCTCGCCGCGCACTGGGGTGTGATCCAGCAACGTCCACACGACGCCTTCGACGACGCCATGGTGCTGACCGGGGTGCTGTCAGCGGCGCTGCGGCGGGCACGCGAACGTGACGTCTGGCTGCCGGTGCATCCGGTGACGCGACACCGCTGGCCCAACGGCCGGGTGACCCATGATGAACTGCGACCGTTGAAGGTGCTCGCGTCCCGAATGCCGTGCCCCTACCTCAACCCCGGGCCCTACGTCGCGGGCCGGCCGCTAATCCAGGGCATGCGCGTCGCCCTGGCCGCCGAGGTGGGACGCACCCACGAGGAACTCGTCGAGCGGATCCTGCACGCCGGGCTCGCCTACACCGACGTCGTCGACCGCGACACCTCGCTGGTGATCTGCAACGAACCCGCCCCCGAGCAGGGCAAGGGCTACCTGGCCCGACAACTGGGGGTACCAGTGGTTTCCGACGTGCAGTTCATGGACTGCGTGCGACGAGTGGTGGGCGGCACCGGCATGGAGGAATTTACCGACCTCACCACGGTCGATCACCAGCTCGCGCTGTTCTGACCCACGCGGCCCACGCGGCGGTTCGGCGACATCGCGCTGACTGCCCGCGTTTTCGATGTTGGGAAAATCAAACATCGACACCGTTGAAGCGCTATGTGATGAATTCTTGACATCAGATTTCCTCATACGTAATGTGATGAAATGTCAACATCGGAGATGATCGCACGTTCGGCGCCAGCGCTCGGGCGTGCGCTGCGCGCCGCGCGCCAGGCTCGGGGCATGACCCAGAGCGAACTTGCTGAGCGATCTCGAACCAACCGCTTTTCCATCGCCCAACTCGAGGCCGGCGAAACCACCAAGGCGATGGAGAAGCTGTTCGAGGCACTTGCGGCGCTCGAACTCGAACTGGTTGTCCGCCCGCGCCAGGGCTGGAAAGCCCGATGAATATCGACTTATGGCTGGGCGGAGTACTCACTGCGCAAGCCATTCTGAAACCAGGCGGGCGCAAAGTGGTGATCGAGTACACCGACGAGGGTCGTCACGGCTACGGCGGTGGTGCGCCCATCCTGTCCTGCTCCCTGCCGTCCACGGCCGGACCGAATGCACCCACGGCCTCACGGGCATTCTTGGAGGGCCTGCTTCCGGAAGGTCGTGCATTGCAGACGGCCGCCGCTCGGTTGCGCGGGGTTGAACTCGATCTGGCGGGCGCTCCTGCGACCCCCTCCGACGTCGTGGCGCTGCTTGCAGAATACGGGCGGGAGTGTGCCGGCGCAGTCGTCGCCGTGCCCAGCGGAGAAGGGTTGCCATCTGGAGGCCATCCGTCTAACCCGCTGACCGAACAGGACCTTGCCGATCTGATCCGAAATCTCCCGATGAAGCCACTGGGGGCCGACCCCGCCAAGGGAATCCGGATGTCCCTTGCCGGCGCTCAGGACAAACTGCTGCTGACCCGTGTCGACGGACGGTGGTGCATACCCATCGACGGCTATCCGTCTACGCACATCGTCAAGCCCACCACGGTGTGGCCCCACAGCGCCGAGAACGAGGCGCTAATACTGAGCCTGTCGCGGGCATGCGCCCTGTCGCACAACGAGGCGTGGGTCGAGCGGATGGGCGACACTGCCGTGCTCGTTGTCGAGCGATATGACCGCAGCGTCACCAGCGACGGAACGATCGAACGCCTGCACCAGGAAGACATGTGCCAGGCCGTCGGGCTGCGGCCGAAAGACAAGTACCTGATCGGTCGGCCGTCCGATCGTATGGTGCGTGTGCTTCGCGAATTCGCCGAATCCCCGCAGCGGGAAATAACGGCCATCTACAAGCAAGTTGCGTTCCGCGCGCTCGTCGGCGACGAGGATGGCCACGGTAAGAACTACTCGTTGATCTTGTCTGAGGGAACAGTCGAAACAGCTCCTCTGTATGACTCGCTATGCACGTTGGAGTATCCCGACCTGTCCGGAACGATGGGCACGAAGATCGCCGCCCAGCAGACGCTGGCCAAGGTAGATCGACAGGCACTTGCCGACGAGGCGAGGGCGATGGGTCTCCCGGCCGCAGTTGCCGAACACGCTCTCGATGAACTCGTTGCTCACGTTCGATCCGGCATCGCAAACCTCTCCGCCGACATCACCGAAGGCTGGGCCTCGGAACACGTGATTGAGACCGTCCTTGCGCGGGCGAAGCGACTAGAAGCGGGGGAGCGGCTCGGCGCAGCCAGCGTTCCACGACGGCCAAGCCGAACACTGGACGCGGCCACCGTTGACCGACGTGGAACCGGCCCTGCCAGTTAAGCCGCCGGCGGCCACTATCCGTAGGACGAGGCGTAGCGCCCTAGTCTCGGGACGCCCGGTTGACCGCCGAGACGACGGCGCGCAGTGACGCCGCGGTGATCGACGGCGCGATCCCGACACCCCAGACCGTGCGCCCAGCCACGGACGCTTCGACGTAGGCCGCCGCCTGGGCTTCTTCGCCGGCACTCATGGCGTGCTCGGAGTAGTCCAGGACGGAAACGTCGAAACCGACGCCGCCGAGCGCGTCGACGAAAGCGGCTAGCGGGCCGTTGCCGGCGCCCTTGATCTCGGTCTCGACGCCGTTGACCTTGACCGTTGCGGTGATGCTGGTGGTGCCGGTGTCCTCCTCGGAGGCATCGACGTGCTGCCTGACCCGTTCCAGCGGCAGGATCGGCCTCAGGTACTCCTCGGAGAACGCGTCCCACATCTCTTTGGGCGAGACCTCACCGCCCTCCCCATCGGCGATCTTCTGAATCACCTGCGAGAACTCGATCTGCAGCCGCCGCGGCAGGGCCAGGCCGTGGTCGGCCTTCATGATGTAGGCCACCCCGCCCTTGCCGGACTGCGAGTTGACCCGGATCACCGCCTCGTAGGTGCGCCCGACGTCCTTGGGGTCGATCGGCAGGTAGGGCACCTGCCAGAGCATGTCCTCGACGTCGGAGTCCGCGGCGTCGGCGTCGATCTTCATCTGGTCCAGGCCCTTGTTGATGGCGTCCTGGTGGCTGCCGGAGAACGCGGTGTAGACCAGGTCGCCGCCGTAGGGGTGGCGTTCGTGCACCGGCAGCTGGTTGCAGTACTCCACCGTGCGCCGAATCTCGTCGATGTTGGAGAAGTCGATCTGGGGGTCCACACCGCGGGAGAACAGGTTCAGGCCCAGCGTCACCAGACACACGTTGCCGGTGCGCTCGCCGTTGCCGAACAGGCAGCCCTCGATGCGGTCGGCGCCCGCCTGATAGCCCAATTCGGCTGCGGCGACGGCGGTTCCGCGATCGTTGTGTGGATGCAGGCTCAGGATCACCGACTCCCGGTTGGCCAGATTGCGGCTCATCCACTCGATCGAATCGGCATACACGTTGGGCGTGGCCATCTCCACGGTGGCGGGCAGGTTGAAGATGATCGGGTCGTCCGGCGTCGGGGCGATGATCTCGCCGACGGCGTCGCACACCTGCTTGGCGTACTCGAGCTCGGTGCCGGTGTAGGACTCCGGCGAATACTCGAACCGCCAACGAGTGTCCGGGTATTTGGCGGCCTCCTCGACGCACTTGCGCGCGCCATCGGTGGCGATCGCCTGCACGGCGGCCCGGTCGGCGCGAAACACCACGCGGCGCTGCAGGATTGACGTCGAATTGTAGAAGTGCACGATCGCTTGCCGCGCGCCCCGGCACGCCTCGAAGGTGCGCTCTATCAGCTCGGGTCGGCACTGGGTCAGCACCTGGATCGTCACGTCGTCGGGGATCGCGCCGTCGGTGATGATCTCGCGGACGAAGTCGAAGTCGGTCTGGCTGGCTGACGGGAAGCCAACCTCGATCTCCTTGTAGCCCATGCGCACCAGCAGGTCGAACATGCGGCGCTTGCGGGCCGGGCTCATCGGGTCGATCAGCGCCTGATTGCCGTCGCGCAGGTCGACCGCGCACCACAGGGGTGCCTGAGCGATGACGCGATCGGGCCAGGTCCGGTCGGGTACCCGGATGGGCTCTACTTCCTCGGCGAAGGGCCGGTACCGGCCGACGGGCATCGAGGTGACGCGCTGGGGGTTCCAGCTGGGCTGGCCGGGCCGAGGCGGGCCGGCGGGTTTTACGATCGTCCGCGCCGAGCTATAGGCGTCGGGGCTGGCGGATTCAGGAAAGTTGTTCACGGTAGTTGCTCCGGGGATATCAGAAGGAAACCTCAGACCGGCGCATCGCGAACGCCCGCGACGGGAAGCCGGTCTGGATCAGACCCCGTCGCGGCGTCCGAGGAGGAGCACCCGCTGCACGTTTGTGCACTTTACCGTGCTTTAGCCCGGCGCCAAAACGGCGGTCACGTCCACCGGCCGCCGACGCCGCGGAGCCCGCCATTTCGAGGAGCCGACGACGGACTTAATCTGACAACGATCTTTCGCGAGGAGGGACCAGTGAGCGAGCACGAAGTACGGATGATCGTCTTGTCGACCGATGACCTGGACGAATCAATCCGGTTTTACAGCGAGACCCTGGGCATGCCGCTGAAGTTCCGGGACGGGGCCCACTTCGCGGCCCTCGACGGTGGCGCGGTCACGCTGGCGCTGGCGACCCCGGTGGACCATCCCATCCCCGGGCAGGTGGTCGTCGGCATCAAGACCGCTGACGTGGACGCGGCCGCCAAGGCCGTCGAGGCCAGTGGCGGGGGCATCGTCAAGGGCCCCTACGACGACGCGCACGAGCGTCGCGCCGTGGTTTACGACAACAAGGGCAACGGCCTGGTCTTCTACAGCCCGCTGGCCCGGTGAACTCGCACTACTCCTAGGGCACCCGCCCACTCGGCGGACGGCGTTGCGCAGGTTATCTGCGCTGCGGGGCTCAACGTCTGATCGAACGCCGGGCGCACGTATCCTGTTGTCGACCTGAAATCCCACCCGAAAGAGCAACAGTGGCGCTCGTCGTGCAGAAATACGGCGGATCCTCGGTGGCCGACGCCGACCGGATCCGTCGCGTCGCCGAACGCATCGTCGAGACCAAAAAGCAAGGCAACGACGTCGTCGTGGTGGTCTCGGCGATGGGCGACACCACCGACGACCTGCTGGACCTGGCTCAGCAGGTGTGCCCGGTGCCGCCGCCTCGCGAACTGGACATGCTGTTGACGGCCGGCGAGCGCATCTCCAACGCCCTGGTGGCCATGGCGATCGAATCGCTGGGTGCGCAGGCCCGCTCCTTCACCGGCTCGCAAGCCGGCGTGATCACCACCGGCACGCACGGCAACGCGAAGATCATCGACGTCACACCGGGACGCGTGCAGGACGCGCTGGCAGAAGGCCGGGTGGTGCTGGTCGCCGGATTCCAAGGCGTCAGCCAGGACACCCGCGACGTCACCACGCTGGGACGCGGCGGCTCCGACACCACCGCGGTCGCCCTGGCCGCGGCGTTGAAAGCCGACGTCTGCGAGATCTACACCGACGTGGACGGGATCTTCAGCGCGGACCCGCGGATCGTGCCCAACGCCCGCAAGCTGGAGACGGTCACCTTCGAGGAGATGCTCGAGATGGCCGCCTGCGGCGCCAAGGTGCTGATGCTGCGGTGCGTGGAATACGCGCGGCGCTACAACCTTCCCGTGCATGTCCGGTCGTCCTATTCGGACAAATTGGGCACTGTCGTCGTCGGATCGATCAAGGACGTAACCATGGAAAGCCCCCTGCTCACCGGAGTCGCGCACGACCGCAGCGAAGCCAAAGTCACCGTGGTCGGCATCCCCGACATCCCCGGTTACGCGGCCAGGGTCTTCCGCGCGGTCGCCGACGCCGACGTGAACATCGACATGGTGCTGCAGAACGTGTCCAAGGTCGAAAGCGGCAAGACCGACATCACCTTTACCTGCCCGCGCGACCTTGGGCCGATCGCGGTGGCCAAGCTGGACTCGCTCAAGGACGAGATCGGGTTCACCCAGCTGCTCTACGACGACCACATCGGGAAGGTGTCGCTGATCGGGGCGGGCATGCGCAGCCATCCCGGCGTTACGGCGACCTTCTGTGAGGCGCTGGCCGAGGTGGGTGTCAACATCGAGCTGATCTCCACGTCCGAGATCCGCATCTCGGTGCTGTGCCGCGACACTGAACTAGACAAGGCCGTCGTCGCGTTGCATGAGGCGTTCGGCCTCGGCGGCGAGGAGACGGCGACGGTGTATGCGGGGACGGGGAGATAGATGGTTGCCATCGGTGTAGTCGGTGCCACCGGTCAGGTGGGCCAGGTGATGCGCGCATTGCTCGACGAGCGCGACTTCCCGGCGACCTCGGTGCGGTTTTTCGCGTCGGCCCGCTCGCAGGGCCGCAAGCTGCCGTTCCGCGGCCAGGAGATCGAGGTCGAAGACGCCGCGACGGCCGACCCGACCGGATTGGACATCGCGCTGTTCTCCGCGGGCAAGACGATGTCGCTGGTGCAGGCGCCGCGGTTCGCCGCGGCGGGGGTGACGGTGATCGACAACTCGTCGGCGTGGCGCAAGGACCCGGACGTGCCGCTGGTGGTGTCGGAGGTGAACTTCGCAAGAGATGTCGCCGCGGGGCCCGGGTCTCTCAAGAAGGGCATCATCGCCAACCCGAACTGCACCACCATGGTCGCGATGCCCGTCCTCAAGGTGCTGCACGACGAAGCCCAGCTGGTGCGCCTGGTGGCCTCGACCTATCAGGCGGTGTCGGGCACCGGCCTGGCCGGGGTGGCGGAACTGGGCGAGCAGGCCCGCGCCGTCGTCGATGACGCCGAACAGCTGGTGCACGACGGCGCCGCGCTGGCATTCCCCGCGCCGAAGGCTTACGTCGCGCCGATCGCCTTCAACGTGCTGCCGCTGGCCGGGTCGCTGGTGGACGACGGCTCGGGGGAGACCGACGAGGACCAGAAACTGCGCAGCGAGAGCCGCAAGATCCTCGGCATTCCCGACCTGCCCGTCAGCGGCACCTGTGTGCGCGTTCCGGTGTACACCGGGCATTCGCTGTCGATCAACGCCGAGTTCGCGCGGCCGCTGTCGCCGGAGCGGGCCACCGAACTGCTCGACGGGGCGCCGGGCGTGAAGCTGGTTGACGTGCCGACGCCGCTGGCCGCCGCCGGAGTCGACGACTCGCTGGTCGGCCGGATCCGGCGCGACGAGGGCGTGCCCGGCGGACGGGGTCTGGCGCTGTT
The DNA here is from genome assembly GCF_010730195.1 of Mycobacterium conspicuum. Taxonomy (NCBI): domain Bacteria; kingdom Bacillati; phylum Actinomycetota; class Actinomycetes; order Mycobacteriales; family Mycobacteriaceae; genus Mycobacterium; species Mycobacterium conspicuum. Next base: position 5,484,137 of record NZ_AP022613.1, on the reverse strand, counting down.
CGTCTCGGGCGACAACTTGCGCAAGGGGGCGGCGTTGAACACCATCCAGATCGCCGAGCTGCTGGCCGCCGAGTTGTGATCACGGCCGCGCGGCGCTTCGTGTTTGCCGCGTGTCTGCTTGCCCCGCAATGCTTTTCGGTCGCCCACGCCGATCCTGCGGCGCCTGTCCCTCAGCCGATCCTGCCGCCGCTGGCTCGGGGTCAGGTATTGCGGATCGGCCCGACGGCCGGCACCGGCACCCCCACCGGTGACTACGGCATCGGCGCGACCGACCTGTGTGAGTTTGTCGATTTCCCCACCGAGTTGCTGCAGGTCTGCGGCGACAGCTTCGCCGGCCAGGGCGTGGGGTTCGGTGGCTGGTACTCGCCCATCGCGCTGCACGTCGACACGTCGTCGGTCGATGACCCCGCCGGCGTGCGGTACACGGGCGTCACCGGAATCAGCAAGCCCCTGCTGGCCGACCCCACGCCGCCCGGCACCTCGCAGCTGCCCGCCGGAGTGGTGGAGATCAACCGGCACAACTACCTGATGGTGACCACCACGAAGAACCTGGAACCGCAGAATTCGCGGCTGGTGCTGGCCGAGCCGGCCCGCGCCGGGTGGCAGACCATCGCGGGAACCCGGCGCGCCGCGTCGTACCAGGGCGGCGCGCAGACGCAGATCAGCGGGTACTACGACCCCATCCCGACCCCCGATTCGCCGAGTGGGTGGGTGTACATCGTGGCCAACAGCTTCACCCGGAGAGATCCGGTGACGCTGTATCGGGCGACCCCGCAGACCTTCATCGACCGGTCCACATGGCAGGGGTGGGCCACCGGACCCGACGGTGGCTGGGGCAAGAAGCCCACGCCGCTATGGCCGGACAAGGTGGGTGAGATGTCCGTCCGCCAGATCGACGGCAAAACCGTGCTGTCCTATTTCAACGCCGACACGGGCAACATGGAGGTCCGGGTCGCCATCGATCCGACGTCGCTGGGCGATGCCCCGGTGACGACGGTGGTGCAGCACGATGAGTGGCCCGACCCGGCGGAAAGCCTGCCGCCGCCCTACGACAATCGACTCGCGCAGCCCTACGGCGGATACATCTCACCCGGCTCGACCCTCGACGAGTTGCGGATCTTCGTCAGCCAGTGGGATACCCGTGCTCGGGTTTCGGCGCCGTACCGGGTGATCCAGTTCGCGGTCAATCCGTTCAAGCCCTGATCGGAGGGCGAACTGCAGTAGTGCGCTACTGAGGTCGTCCCACCTTGTGCGTGTGACGGTTCCCAAGTGGAGCGGTATCGCGGGGACTGAAAGGGGAACGGCCGTGTCGTACGTAATCGCATTGCCCGAGATGCTGACCGCGGCGGCGACGGATTTGGCCCGTATCGGCTCGGAGCTCAACACCGCCAATGCGGCCGCGGCGGCCCCTACGACGGGGATCGTGGCCGCGGCGATGGATGAGGTATCTGCCGCCATCGCGGCCCTGTTTTCGAGTCACTCGCGGGACTTTCATGCGCTCAGCGGTCGGGCCGCTGCGTTTCATGCGCAGTTTGAGGGCGCGGTGAACAGAGCCGGGAGCGCCTATGCAGCCGCCGAGGCGGCGAATGTGTCGCCGTTGGCGGCGGTGGTGTCGGCGGCGCAGAGCCTGGCGGTGTTTTCGCCCGTCGCCGCCGCGACGGGGCGCCCGCTGGTCGGCAATGGCGCCAACGGGGCGGCGGGGACGGGCCAGGCCGGCGGCGACGGCGGTTGGCTGTACGGCAACGGCGGTAACGGCGCGTCCGGCGTGCCCGGTGGTGCCGGCGGTAAGGGCGGTTCGGCCGGCCTGATCGGGAATGGCGGCAAGGGCGGTGACGGTCAGCCCTCGTTGTCCTTTTCCGATCCAGGCAGCGGATTCGCTGGGGCTGGCGGTGCCGGCGGTGCCGGTGGGCTACTTCTCGGCACCGGGGGCATGGGCGGCAATGGCGGCGAAGGCTTGTATGCCGGTGGTCGGGGTGGTGCCGGCGGTGCCGGGGGCCTGGTGTTCGGCGCCGGTGGGGCTGGTGGCACCGGGGGCAACGCCGACGGCGCGCTCTCCCCGGCTGGCACTGGGGGGGCCGGAGGTAATGCCGGGCTGATTGGCAACGGCGGCGACGGCGGCGCTGGCGGGCAGGGCGGTCCCGAAGGGTTTTGGGAAGGCGGCAACGGCGGCGACGGCGGCCGCGCGATGCTCATCGGCAACGGCGGCCACGGTGGCCATGGGGGAAGCGGCGACTCTTCCGGCTTCGGCGGCGATGGCGGTGCGGCCGGGGTGATCGGCAACGGAGGAGCCGGCGGTCAGGGCGGGGATAGTCCGGGCAACGGCTTCGGCCATCAGGGCGGGGCGGGCGGCGACGCGTTGCTAGTTGGCAACGGCGGCCACGGTGGCGCCGGCGGAAGCGGCGTCTTAGGCCCCGGCCCGGGCGGCGCCGGCGGTAAGGCCGGACTCATCGGTAAGAACGGTGCAAACGGAGAGCCGTAGCCGCGGGCCTGCCTTACCCAGTGCTGCTGCGGAGACCCGACGCCGGACCGGTTCTTCTAACGAGCCCCCCCGCGCCCTAGACTTCCCGAAATGAGCGCCTATCAGACCGTCGTAGTCGGCACCGATGGCTCGGACTCTTCGATGCGTGCGGTGGACCGCGCAAGCGCGATTGCTGCGGAGCACGGCGCAAAGTTGATCGTCGCGACGGCGCATCTCCCGGTCCCCGAGGAGAAGGGCCGCTACGCCATTCCACCCGGGAGTGATCACGGCCAGGACTACCGGTTGGTGGGCGAGGCCCCGTATTACCGGATCCTGCAGGACGCCCGGGAGCGGGCACACCAGGCCGGAGCCAAGGACGTCGTGGAGAAGGCGATCGTCGGCGCCCCCGTCAACGCGCTGGTGCACCTCGTCGAGGAAGTCGATGCCGACCTGCTGGTCATCGGCAACGTCGGTCTGAGCACCGTCGCTGGGCGACTGCTGGGATCGGTTCCGTCCGAAGTCTCGCGCAAGGCCAAGACTGACGTCCTGATCGTCCACACCACCGGCTGAGCAATTGCGGAGAACCGGGCTATTCTTCCAACTCGTCCAACCAGGAGATGATTGCGTCCCGCTTGTTGGGGTGCTGCGGGTCGAGGTCATGGCGCACTCCCTCGCGTGACCACTCGGCGTGCCAGATGGCTCCGGTATGCAGGTAGCGGACCTTGATGGTGGTGTCGCCTTTGTTGTATTGCTGCATGACGGACGACGACCAGATAAGTTCCCACCCCCGTTCCACCGCCGCCCTGCCGATGATGTTTCGCAAAACCATGATCGCCCCACAAGCCCCGGCTCTCCTTAGCGAGTGCTCTAGTCGGCGAGCTGATCGTGTGTCTGTTGCAAACCTGGGCCGTCCGGGTCGTCGTTTTGATGTTCCATGCGCTCTTCGGTTTCGCGCTGCTCTTCGGTTGGCTGCGTCGCGTCGGCGGGCACCGACCGCGGGTTGCTATTCATTCCGCTAGGGTCACCCGCGGCCCGGGATTCGAAACGTGTTTCGAACATGCGTGCGACGGCTATCCCCGTCGTCATGACGACCAACGACATGAACCCGGAGAAAGATACGGCCGACTGGGTGACCGGCGACGAGCCGATGACCGGTCCCCAGCGCAGTTACCTGAACACGCTGGCGCAGGAGGCGCGGCTGGAGGTTCCGGAGGATTTGACCAAGGCGCAGGCGTCGGAGCTCATCGATGAGTTGCAGCAGCGGACCGGACGCGGGGCCGAATAGCTTATTGGCAGGTAGGCGGCGGTTTTTAGCTCATAGCTGGTACTTAACTAACGCATAGCGGCGGCTATTGGTCACGCCCGCATCATGTGTCTCATGAGTGAAACATCTGAAACCCCCACCGTGCGGACTGCTACCGCAACTGCGCCGCCGCCCGACGCTCCCGTCGAGGTGGTACACCGGACCCCTCGGGTCTTCCAATTCGCGGCCTGGGTCGCGATCGTCGCCGGGATCGTCTTCATCGTCTCGGTCATCTTCTTCAGCGGCTACGCCCTCGGCAAGCATTCGGGTCACGGGCATCACCACGGCCACAGGCACCACTCGATGATGGGGCATCCGCACCGATTCGGTGGTCCTGGCGGGCCCGGCGGTCCCTGGGGTGCACCGGGGGCGATCCCGCCGGGTGCGCCTGCGCCCGCGGCTCCGGGCGCGCCCGGACCGAGTCAGATCCCGTCGTCGGTCGTGCCATCGCACACGCCGTAGGGGACTGCAGGTATAACCCCGGCGGGCCAACCTAGTAGCCCGGCGCTCGCCTGAGCGCCGGGCTACGCGTCGGTCGCCATAACCGCCGCCCAACTGCGGCATCTCAATTCACAGCAAGTTTGTGACCGAAACCTGTTACTGCGGTTATCAGCTAGGCAATATTCAAGGCATGACTGAAACGCCCGAACCCTCGACCCCGCCGACGTCCGTCGCCGCGGCTCCACCGCCGCCCCCGCCGCGGGCCAAACCGCCCAGACTCTACGCCGTGGCGGCGTGGGTCGTGATCGTCGCCGGCATCCTCTTTATCTTGTCGGTCATCTTTTTCTCCGGCGCAATAATCCTCGGGCACAACAACTGTCACCACTTTCACCATGGCGGGTTCAAGCCCGGTGGGCCGCCCGCGTGGGGGCCGCCGATGGTCTATGGACCCTGGCAGCCTGGCGGGCCCGGCATGCCTCCGCCGCCGGTCGGTGGACCTGGTGGTCCCGGCGGTCCGTTCGCTGGTCCGATGGGCCCGGGCGGCCCGAGCCAGTTGCCGACGCCTCCGTCCCCGCCTCCCGCCCCGTCGCCACGTCCCTAGCGCCGCAAACCGGACTCGGTGTCGGTTTGGTGACCGCCGAGGGTAGCAACCCCAAAAGCTGAGATTGATTGGCGCACAACATCATTGGTTACGTCTTGCAGTGTCGAGGAGTCGGTGCTGTCACCTGATCTCGGCAAGAAGGTCGGAGAAGGAGTGCGGACTAACTTGGGGCAGTAGGAGTTGGACGACGGGATCGTCGTGGGCCTGGCATGATCGAGAGCCATGCGGATGTCCGCGACGGTGGCCAGCGTCGTGCTGGGCGTAGGCGCAGCCTTCGGGAGCCCGGCCGCGCAAGCCCACCCGTCAGATCCGGGAGTGGTGTCCTACGCGGTCCTCGGCAAGGGGTCGGTCGGCAACATTGTCGGCGGCCCGATGGGGTGGGAGTCGGTGTTCACCCAGCCATTCCAGGGTTTCTGGGTCGACCTTCCGGTGTGCAACAACTGGGCCGACATCGGGTTGCCGGAGGTGTACAACGACCCCGACCTGGCGTCGTTCAACGGAGCCACCGCACAGACGTCGGCAACCGACGAAACCCACCTCGTCAAGCAGGCAGTGGGGGTATTCGCCACCAATGACGCCGCCGGCCGGGCCTTTCATCGAGTGGTGGACCGAACCGTGGGCTGCGCGGGACAGACCACCGCACTGCACCTGGACAACGGGACCACGCAGGTGTGGTCCTTCGATGGCGGTCCGGCGACCGGTGCCGACGCAAACTGGATCAAGCAAGAAGCGGGCACCGATCGACGGTGCTTCGATCAAACCCGGCTGCGTGAAAATGTGTTGGTGCAGGCCAAGGTCTGCCAATCTGGCAACGCCGGGCCCGCGGTCAACGTGCTGGCCGGCGCCATGCAGAACGCGTTGGGGCAGTAGCGAATGATTTTGGGTACCCAGCTGAGCCGTGCAGCCAAAGCGGTCGGGAACGGGAATATGTCGGTGCCGTCTGGTAGATGAAGTGGTGGCGGCTATCGTTCCGTTAGCTGCGCATCCGGAGGGATCGTGATATGACGCTCGCCGCCAGCAGCGCTCTGCCGGTTTCGAAGAAAACCCTGGATACCCCGTGCCCCGCCGAAGCGGAGGTGGACTCGTCGTCCACGGCCGCGGAGTACATCGCCGAGGGCTGCCTGACGGATGGACCCCTCGGCCGCGTTGGTCTGGAGCTGGAGGCGCACTGTTTCGACCCGGCCGATCCCTACCGCAGGCCGCGGTGGGAGGAAATCACCGCGATACTCAAGCAGCTGCCCCGGTTGCCCGGCGGCAGCGCGGTCACCGTGGAGCCCGGGGGTGCCGTCGAGCTGTCCGGCCCGCCGGAGGACGGCGTCGTGGCGGCCATCGCTGCGATGAGCGATGACCAGGCCGTACTGCGGAGGGTCTTCGCCGATTCCGGGCTCGGACTGGTTTTTCTGGGCTCCGACCCGCTGCGCTCGCCCCAGCGGATCAACCCCGGGTCACGCTACCGCGCGATGGAGCAATTCTTCGCCGCCAGCGATTCCGGAAAGGCGGGCGCGGCGATGATGACGTCGACGGCGTCGGTCCAGGTCAATCTCGACGCCGGCCCGCAGGCCGGCTGGGCCGCGCGGGTGCGGCTGGCGCACGCGCTAGGGCCCACGATGATCGCGATCGCGGCCAACTCCCCGATGCTGGGCGGCGAATTCTCCGGTTGGGTGTCCACCCGGCAATGGGTGTGGGGTCAGATGGACTCGGCGCGCTGCGGGCCGATCCTGGGTGTCAGCGGCGACGACCCGGGGACCGACTGGGCGCGCTACGCGCTCAAAGCGCCCGTGATGCTGGTCAACAATCCGGGCACCGCGGACTGCGCACCGGTCACGCACTGGGTGCCCTTTGCCGACTGGGCTGACGGCCTACAGCTGCTCGGCGATCGCCGGCCCACCGTCGCCGATTTGGAATACCACCTGACCACCCTGTTCCCGCCGGTGCGCCCGCGGCAATGGCTGGAAATCCGCTACCTCGATAGCATGCCGGACGACTTCTGGCCCGCGGTGGTCTACACGCTGGTCGCGCTTCTCGACGACCCGGAGGCCGCCGCCATCGCCGCCGAGGCCGTCGAGCCGGTGGCCACCGCGTGGGACAACGCGGCCCGGCTCGGGCTCTGTGATCGGCGGCTCTACGAGGCGGCCAACCGCTGCGTCGCCGTCGCCGCGGAAAGGGCGCCCGCCGAGCTCACCGACGCGATGGAGCGACTCGTGCGGTACGTCGAAAAGGGCCGTTGCCCCGGTGATGATTTCGCCGACCGCGTGATCGACCACGGCATCGCGGCCGAGGTTGCGCGGGCCGCGCAGCTGACACAAGGGGGCCCGTGACTCCTGCTGATGATTCCGACCCGCTGCGCCCGGCTGCGCCGCGCTTGCGGTCGTCATGTGCCGATGATTCCGACCCGCTGCGCCCGGCTGCGCCGCGCTTGCGGTCGTCATGTGCCGATGATTCCGACCCGCTGCGCCCGGCTGCGCCGCGCTTGCGGTCGTCATGTGCCGATGATTCCGACCCGCTGCGCCCGGCTGCGCCGCGCTTGCGGTCGTCATGTGCCGATGATTCCGACCCGCTGCGCCCGGCTGCGCCGCGCTTGCGGGCGCTACGCCGCGAAGGGCTCGCCGACGATTTGGCGCGGGCGCGCACGCGCACGCTGCGGCTGGTCGATTTCGACGACGCCGAACTGTGTCGGCAGTACGACCCATTGATGAGCCCTTTGGTGTGGGACCTGGCGCACATCGGTCAGCAGGAAGAACTGTGGCTGCTGCGCGGTGGTGACCTCAACCGGCCCGGGATTTTGCCGCCTGCCGTCGAGGGCCTCTACGACGCCTTCGAACACTCCCGCGCGAGCCGTGCCGAGTTGCCGCTGCTGTCTCCGAAGCGGGCGCATTCCTATTGCCGCACAGTGCGATCGGCCGTGCTCGACGCCCTTGACGCGCTCCCCGACAGCAACGGGCAAGACGGCGAGTTTGTGTTCGGCATGGTGGTCAGCCACGAAAACCAGCACGACGAAACCATGCTGCAGGCGCTCAACCTGCGCACCGGCGCGCCGCTGTTGCCGGACACCGTCACGCTGCCCGCCGGCAGGCCGGGCCTGGCCGGAACGTCGGTGCTGGTGCCCGGCGGGCCGTTCGTGTTGGGCGTGGATGCCGGCAGCGAGCCGTACTCGTTGGACAACGAGCGTCCCGCCCACGTCGTCGACCTGCCGGCGTTTCGCATCGGCCGGGTTCCGGTCACCAATGGGGAATGGCGACACTTCATCGACGACGGCGGCTATGACGACTCGCGCTGGTGGTCCGAGCGCGGTTGGCAACACCGTCAGGCCGCGAACCTGACCGCGCCGCAATTCTGGAATTCGTACGGCCGCAACCGATTTGGCCACGCCGAAGAGGTTCCGCCCGATGAGCCGGTGCAGCATGTCAGCTATTTCGAGGCCGAGGCCTACGCGGCCTGGGCCGGGGCGCGGTTGCCGACCGAGGCGGAATGGGAGAAGGCCTGCGCCTGGGACCCGGCGGCCGGCGCCCGCCGTCGCTATCCGTGGGGAGCCGAGGCGCCGACGGAGGCCCACGCCAACCTCGGCGGCGCCGCGCTGCGCCCCGCGCCGGTCGGCGCGTACCCGCGCGGCGCCTCGGCCTACGGGGTCGAGCAGATGCTCGGTGATGTGTGGGAGTGGACCAGCTCACCGCTGCGGCCCTGGCCCGGGTTCGTTCCGATGATCTACGAGCGGTACTCGCAGCCCTTCTTCGACGGCGACTACCGGGTGCTGCGCGGCGGATCGTGGGCGGTGGAGTCCGCCATCCTGCGGCCGAGCTTTCGCAACTGGGACCATCCCTACCGCAGGCAGATTTTCTCCGGGGTCCGGTTGGCGTGGTCTGTCGAGGACGCCTGATGTGCCGTCATCTCGGTTGGCTCGGGCGCGAGGTCGCAATTTCCTCGTTGGTGCTCGACCCCCCGCATTCGCTGCGGGTGCAGTCTTATGCCCCGCGCCGGCAAAAGCACGGCCTGATGAACGCCGACGGTTGGGGCGTAGGGCTTTTCGATTCTTCCTTGCAAGACAATGTAGCGCGGCGCTGGCGCAGCCCGGCGCCGCTGTGGGGCGACGCGTCGTTCGACTCGATGGCGCCCGCACTGCGCAGCCACTGCGTGGTTGCCGCGGTGCGCTCGGCGACCGTCGGCATGCCGATCGAAGCCAGCGCTACCGCGCCGTTCACCGACGGCCGATGGTTGTTGTCGCACAACGGCGTCGTGGACCGGGCCGTGTTGCCGACTGGCTTGCTTGCCGAATCAGTCTGCGACAGTGCGATGCTCGCGGCCACCATATTCGCGCGCGGCCTGGACGCGCTGGGTGAAACGGTCGCGCAGATCGGTGCCGCCGACCCGGATGCGAGGCTTAACGTGTTGGCCGCCAACGGTTCTCGAATGCTGGCTACGGTGTGGGGGGATACCTTGTCCATCCTGCGCCGTGACGACGGGGTCGTGCTGGCCAGCGAGCCGTACGACGACGAGTACGACTGGGAGGACGTGCCGGACCGGCACCTCGTCGAAGTCACTGCCGGCGGTGTCGTGTTGACGCCGCTAGATCCCGCGAAAGGACCTTCATGACGCTGTCGCTGGCCAACCATCTCGGCGCCGACTCGGCGCATCGCGCACTGCGCCGCGATGTATTCGAAGGCCTGCAGGAGACCCCGAAGTCGTTGCCGCCCAAGTGGTTCTACGATTCGGTGGGCAGCGACCTGTTCGACCAGATCACCCGGCTTCCGGAGTACTACCCGACCCGCGCCGAAGCGCAGATCCTGCGGGCGTCCTCGGCCGAAATCGCCTCCGCCAGCCAGGCCGACACCCTCGTCGAACTCGGCGCCGGAACCTCCGAGAAAACCAGGCTGCTGCTCGACGCGCTGCGCGACCGCGGGTCGCTATGCGGATTCGTGCCGTTCGACGTCGACGCCGGGATGCTCTCAGCAACCGCGACAGCCATCCAGGGCGAATACCCGGGCGTCGAAATCAAGGCCGTCTGCGGCGATTTCGAGGAACATTTGACCGAGATTCCCGAAGGCGGTCGGCGTCTGTTCGTGTTCCTGGGATCTACGATCGGCAACCTCACACCCGAACCGCGCGCGCAGTTCCTGGCGACCCTCGCCAACGTCATGCGGCCCGGGGACACCCTGCTGTTGGGCACCGACCTCGTCAAGGACGCCGACCGCTTGGTGCGCGCCTACGACGACGCCGCGGGGGTGACGGCCCAGTTCAATCGCAACGTGCTCGCGGTGATCAACCGGGAACTCGACGCCGACTTCGACATCGACGCCTACCAACATGTCGCACGCTGGAACCTCGACGAGGAGCGAATCGAGATGTGGCTGCGTTCGCAGCGCGGCCAGCGGGTGCGAGTCGGCGCGCTCGACCTGACGGTCGAGTTCGCGGCCGGTGAAGAGATGCTGACCGAAGTGTCATGCAAGTTCCGACCGGACGGGGTGAGTGCCGAATTGGCCGACGCGGGGCTGCGTCGAATCCGTTGGTGGACAGACGATGCCGGCGACTTCGGGCTGTCGCTGGCGGTCAAGTGAGCCCGAGCGACGAGCTGGCGCAACGATGGCGCGCGGCACGCCCCCCGATGGCCGGGCTGCACCTGGACAGCGCCGCCTGCTCGCGCCAGAGCTTCGCGGTGCTCGACGCCACGGCCGAACACGCCCGGTTTGAGGCCGAGGTCGGCGGATACGTCGCGGCCGAAGCCGCCACCCCCGTGCTGGACGCGGGGCGAGCCGCGGTCGCCGCGTTGTGCGGCATGCCCGACGCCGAGGTGGTGTTCACCACCGGCTCGCTCAACGCGCTCGATCTGTTGCTCGGCAGCTGGCCGGCCGAGCGCCGGACGCTGGCCTGCCTGCCCGGCGAATACGGTCCCAACCTGGCGGTGATGGGCGCCTACGGATTCACCGTGCGCACGCTGCCGACCCGCGACCACGGCAGGCTGGCGCTCGATGACGCGGCGTACCAGTTGGAGGAAGACCCACCGGATCTGGTGCACCTGACCCCGGTGGCCAGCCACAGCGGCGTGGTGCAGCCGCTGGCGATGATGGCGCAGCTCTGCCGTGACTTGGGCTTGCCGTTGGTCGTTGACGCCGCGCAAGCGCTGGGCCAGGTGGACTGCGCGGTGGGCGCCGACGTGACGTATTCGTCGTCGCGCAAGTGGATCGCCGGCCCGCGGGGTGTGGGTGTCCTGGCCGTGAAGCCCGACCTGATGGAGCGGTTGCGTCCCAGGCTGCCGGCTCCGCAATGGGCGGGGCCGTTGACGGTGGCCCAGCAACTCGGCTTCGGCGAAGCCAATGTTGCTGCCCGAGTGGGGTTTTCGGTCGCATTGGGAGAGCATTTGGCGTACGGCCCCGAGGCTGTGCGGGCACGGCTGGCCGAGCTGGGTGGTATCAGCCGGGCCGTGCTGGCCGAGGTGCCCGGGTGGGCGGTGGTCGAAGAAGTCGACGAGCCGAGCGCGATCACCACCCTGGCGCCCCTCGACGGCGCGGACCCGCGCGCGGTGCGGGAGTGGCTGCTCACCGAACGGCGGATCCTGACCACGTGCGCCGGGCCGGAGCGAGCGCCGCGCGAGCTGACCACACCCGTGCTGCGGATCTCGCCGCACGCGGACACCCTTCCCGACGACCTGACCACGTTCGCCGAAGGGTTGGCCGCCGCGACGGCAGCCGTGTAGGGAGCGCTAGGGACCGCCGGGGCCACCGGCGCCACCCTTGCCGCCACCGCCACCGAACAAGCCGATGCCCGCATCGCCGGCGGTGCCGGTGCCGCCCGCGCCGCCGGCACCGGCGTCGCCGGCTCCGCCTTGCCCGCCGTGGCCGCCCGTGCCGCCTGTGCCAGCGGTATCGAGAACGACGCCGGCGCCGCCGGTTCCGCCGGTTCCGCCGCTGCCGCCGGTACCGCCGGCCGCCGTGGTGCTGGAACCGCCCTTGCCGCCGACACCGCCCGTGCCGCCGTTGCCAGCGGTCCCGAGAGCGACGCCGGCACCGCCGGTTCCACCCGTCCCACCTTGGCCGCCGACCCCGGCGCCGCCGCCGGCATCCGTGCCGCCGGTGCCGCCGGTTCCGCCGGTTCCGCCGGTTCCGCCGGTGCCCAACGCGACCTCGATGCCGCCGGTGCCACCGTTGCCGCCGGTGCCACCGGCACCGGCCGCGCCCGCGGTGCCGCCGGTGCCCCCGGTGCCCTGCGCCCCGCCCGTGCCGCCGTTGCCGCCGTTGCCGCCGTCGCCCCCGGCGAAGCCGTTGATAACGCCGGTGCCCCCTTGGCCGCCGCTACCGCCCGTGCCGCCGGTGCCGCCTTGACCGCCGCTGCCGTTGATGCCGCCGTTGCCGGCGCCGCCGGCCCCGCCGGCGCCCGCGTTGCCACCGGCGCCGCCGTTACCACCCGCGCCGATAAGGCCCAGCGCGCCGCCACCGCCCGTGCCGCCGTCACCGCCCAACCCGCCGCTGCCGGCCGTGCCACCAACACCCGACGAACCACCCTGGCCGCCTTGGCCGCCGTGGCCGCCGGTGTCGCCGGCACCCGAGACCAAGTTGGTGATGCCGGCCCCGCCGGTGCCGCCGTTCCCTCCCTGACCGCCATCGCCCCAGGCGCCCACCGTGCCGCCGGTGCCGCCGGTGCCCGCGGCGCCGCCGGCACCCGCGTTGCCGCCGTGACCGCCGTTGCCGCCAGCGCCGGCACCCAGACCCAGGCCGAGGTCGGGCGTGCCGGCGGCGCCATTACCCCCGGTGCCGCCGTTGCCGCCGACGCCGCCGCTGCCGGCGGTGCCCCCGGTACCGCTATTGCCGCCGGCGCCGCCCGCGCCGCCCTGGCCGCCGGCGTCGCCGTCGCCGCCGGGCAGCAGGGCGTTGTTGCCGGACGCCCCGTCACCGCCGGTGCCACCCTGGCCGCCGGTGCCATAGGCACCCGCCGACCCGCCGAACCCGCCGGTGCCGACCACGCCCCCAGCGCCGGCATTGCCGCCGGTGCCGCCGGTGCCGCCGGCGCCACCGCCCAGACCGACGTCCGGCAGGCCCGCGCCGCCGGCGCCACCGGCGCCGCCGTTACCGCCGACGCCGCCGGTGCCGTTGGTGCCGCCCGCCGAGAAGCCTCCCGCGCCGCCCTGGCCACCCTGCCCGCCGCTGAGGCCCGGCGCGCCGGGCAAAACCGCCGCGCCACCGGCCCCGCCGTTACCGCCGGTGCCGCCAGTGCCGCCAACTCCCGCGACACCGGGCAAGCCTGGCAGGCCTATGAATCCGCTAAAGCCGCCGACGCCACCGATCCCGGCGTCACCACCCGTCCCGCCGACTCCGCCCACACCTCCGAACGAACCCACGCCCACTCCGCTGGCACCGGCCCCGCCGACACCGCCGACGCCGCCGTGCCCGCCGACACCGCCGGGCCCGCCGGCGCCGAGCAGCGCACCGAAACCGAACAGACCTTCGTTGGCTCCGCCGGCTCCGCCGGCACCACCTAAGCCGCCCTTGAATCCCTCGCCGCCAGGGACGAGGGGCGCCAGGCTCCCGATGCCTCCCGCACCGGTCCCGCCGGTCCCGCCGGTCCCACCGGCGCCGCCGGAGTTGAAGAACAGCGCCCGGTCGGCGCCGCCCGCGCCGCCGACCCCGCCGGTCCCCGCGGACACGATGACGGTGCCGGACCCGCCGGTCCCGCCGGTCCCGCCGGCCCCGCCACTGCCCCACAGGAAGCCGCCGTCACCGCCACGGCCGCCGGCAGCGCCGGTGCCCCCGTTGACGATGGCGCTACCGCCGGCACCGCCGAGCCCGCCATTACCGATCAGGCCGGCATTCCCGCCGGCCCCGCCGGCCTGCCCGGGTGCCCCCGAGCCGCCGTTGCCGCCGTTGCCGAGCAGCCAGCCGCCGTCACCGCCGGCCTGCCCCGTCCCCGGTGCCCCATTGGTGCCGTCGCCGACCAACGGGCGCCCCGTCAGGGCCTCCACGGGCCCGTGCCCAGCCGCCGCCGCGCTCAACAAGTTCCGCGCGACCGACTGCAGTGGCGAGACGTTGGCGGCCTCGGCTCCTGCATATAGCAACCCGGTGCCGCTCAGTGCGTGCACAAACGCTTCATGAAACGCCGCCGCCTGCGCGCTCAGCGTCTGAAACTTCTGGCCGTAGCCGCCGAACAACGCCGCGATCGCCGCCGACACCTCGTCCTGCGCCGCGACGACCACCGATGTCGTCGACGGCGCCGCCGCGAAGGTGGCCGATCTGATTGATGACCCAAGACTGGACAAATCCGAAGCTGCTGACGCCACCGCTTCCGGGGCAGCAACCACAAACGACATTCCCCCACCTCCCCAGGTTGTGGACGCCCGAGATGCGGTCGATCGGTTTGGAGCGCCCGGCGAACGAACAGTACCGCTATTGCGAGCGCCCTGCGACGTTAATCTTCAAACCGTTATTTTGTGTTGCGGGTGCTCACTGCACGGGGCGGTGGGTAGCGGCAGGTGCCGACAATGGTTGCGGTGCAGCGTTATTCAGCGCCTGTCGAATACGCGGTCGCCGGTGCAGCGCGACCGAGCGAATTGAGTCAGGGCGGTCCTGATTCAGCGTGGATTCAGCCCGCTTTGTGAGCCGCCAGCAAATACGCCGGCAACTTCATCCGGCCCTTCTCGTCGCGGTCGTGCGGCGGGAACGGCCCCTCCGGCCCGGATGGAATGTTGGCGTGGATGTAGGCCGGCCGAATGTCGTCGACCTCCCAGTATTTGCTCACCGCGGTGCGCAGTTCGTCCTCGTCGACCTCGTTGGGCTTCGTGTCCCACTCCGCCGGAAAGGCGCCCTTGGCGAACACCAACACGTAGTAGGCCGCGCCAGCGGCGGCCGCGCGGTGCACCGAACTCAGGTAGCCGTCGCGTCCCTCGATCGGCAGCGAGTGAAACAGCGTGCTGTCGATCACCGTGTTGAAGCGGCCGTCATACCCGGAGAACTCAGTGATGTCGGCCCGCACGAAACTGGCCGTGCTCAGCCCGCGCTCCTGCGCGGCCTTGGTGGCCGCCGCGACGGGCGTGGGCGAGTTGTCGATGCCGACGACGGTGTAGCCCTCGGCGGCGAGCGACAACGACAGCTCGGCCACCCCGCAACCGGCGTCCAACACGTCGCCGCGAACCTTGCCGGCCGCGATCAGCGCCGCGAGTTCGGGTTGCGGCTCGCCGATGTTCCACGGCGGCGGTCCCTCGAACACGCTTTGTTCCCGGTATACCTCGTCCCAATCGGGTAGCTCAGAACTCATGGTTCCCAACCTACCGGCGGCTACCAGGTGTGCACCGGCTCGTTGGCATGCATGTGCTCGCAGTACCGGCGCAGCATTTCCGCCAGCGCCTGCGGTCGGGGCATCCCGCCGTCTTCCAGGCTCCGCACCGTCGTCACTTGCCACCACGCGCCGTTGCGGCCCGTCTTGGCGCGTCCCTCGATGACACCGAGGAGCCGGTCGCGCACATCGGCGTCGACGTTCCAGCGGCGCAGCCCCTCGTGCGCCATCGGCAGAAGCGTCTCCAACACCAATCGTTGGGGCGTCACGTCCCCGAAGCCCGGCCACTGCAGCCGCGCGTCCATGCCGTGCTGGGCCGCCTGCAGGAAATTCCGTTGAGCCGCAGGGAAACTCATGAGGACCCACAGCGGCTGCTCGGCTTCGGACAGGCTGCGCAGCAGGCCGTAGTAGAAGGCCGCATTCGCCAACATGTCGACGACGGTCGGCCCGGCCGGCAAGACCCGGTTCTCCAGCCGCAGATGCGGACGACCATCGACGACGTCGTACACGGGCCGGTTCCACCGGTAGACCGTCCCGTTGTGCAGGCGCAGCTCGGACAGGTGCGGGATGCGCCCCGCCGCGAGCTCGGCGACCGGATCCTCGTCGGAAACCTCGGGCAGCAGGGACGGGAAGTAGCGGATGTTCTCTTTGAACAAGTCGAGAATCGACGTGATCCATCGTTCGCCGAACCACACCCGCGGCCGCACGCCCTGGGTCTTGAGTTCCTCGGGGCGGGTATCGGTGGACTGGGCGAACACCTCGATGCGGGTTTCCGACCACAGCTGGTGCCCGAAGAAGTATGGCGAATTGGCCGCCAGCGCCAGCTGCGGGCCGGCCAGCACCTGGGCCGCGTTCCAGTTCGCGGCGAAATCCTCCGGCGCGACCTGGAGATGCAATTGCATACTGGTGCAAGCGGATTCGGGTGCGATGGACGCCGCGTTCCAGCTCAGCGGCTCGGGGCCGTAGATGTTGATCGGAATGTCCTCGCCGCGGGCGGAGAAGATTGACTCGTTGAGCGCCGTGTAGCGGGTCGATTCGCTCATCCAGTTGTCGCGCAGGTGCTCGGGCATCAGCGTCGGCAGGATGCCGATCATCACGATGTGGGCCCCGCCCGGGCCAATGCCCGCGCTCGCCTTCGACTCGGCCTCATTCAGGCTGGCGCGGATCTCTTCCTCCAGGTCCACGCTGGTGCGCCCGGACAGCGGCCGCGGCGGCACATTGAATTCGATGTTGTAGGCGCCCAATTCCTTTTGATAGGCCGGATCGCCGATCGCATCCAACACGATGCGATTCGACATGGCGGGCTGATAGTCGGCATCGACCAGGTTGCATTCGATCTCCATGCCGGTCAGTGTGCGCTCGGAGTCGAACCTGGACTGGGCGAGCATCGTCTCGAAGACGTCCAGACAAAGCTGCACCTTGCGCCGGTACTCGCGGCGGTGACCGTGGTCGTATGTGGTGCGCTTGATCTCTTCGCCCACACGGCCGATGGAACAGGGTTACGGTCGGTTACGCAAGTAAGACCATCACCCGGAGTGTCCGATCTCACCGCAGGAGCGCGAGTTGGCCGAATCCGCAGAGTCCGCCGAATTCATCGCCGCCATCGACCAGGGCACCACCAGCACACGGTGCATGATCTTCGACCACGACGGTGCCGAAGTGGCTCGCCACCAGCTCGAGCACGAGCAGATCCTGCCCCGAGCCGGCTGGGTCGAGCACGACCCCGTCGAGATTTGGGAGCGCACGTCTTCGGTGCTGACGTCGGTGTTGAACCGGGCCGATCTGACTCCCAAAGACATTGCGGCGCTGGGCATTACCAATCAGCGCGAGACCACTCTGGTATGGAATCGAAAGACCGGAAGACCGTACTACAACGCGATCGTCTGGCAGGACACCCGCACCGACCGCATCGCGTCCGCGCTGGATCGTGACGGCCGCGGCGATGTCATCCGCCGCAAGGCCGGGCTCCCGCCGGCCACCTACTTTTCCGGCGGCAAGCTGCAGTGGATCTTGGAGAACGTCGACGGCGTGCGTGCGGCCGCCGAATCCGGCGATGCGCTGTTCGGCACCGCCGACACCTGGGTGTTGTGGAATCTGACCGGCGGTCCGCGCGGCGGCGTACACGTCACCGACGTCACCAACGCCAGCCGCACGATGCTGATGAACCTCGAAACGCTGGACTGGGACGACGAGCTGCTGTCGTTCTTCTCCATCCCCCGGGCGATGCTGCCGGCGATCGCCTCGTCGTCGCCGGTGCAGCCATACGGCGTCACGCGTGACAGCGGGCCCCTCGGTGGCGAGGTGCCGATCACCGGCGTTCTCGGCGACCAGCACGCCGCGATGGTCGGGCAGGTATGCCTGGCCGCCGGCGAGGCGAAAAACACCTACGGCACCGGCAATTTCCTGTTGCTGAACACCGGCGAGTCGATCGTGCGATCCGACAACGGCCTGCTGACCACCGTCTGCTACCAGTTCGGCGATGCCAAACCCGTGTATGCGCTTGAGGGTTCGATCGCGGTGACCGGTTCGGCGGTGCAGTGGCTGCGCGACCAATTGGGCATCATCAGCGGCGCGGCGCAGAGCGAGTCGCTGGCCCGTCAGGTCGACGACAACGGCGGCGTGTATTTCGTGCCGGCGTTTTCCGGTTTGTTCGCCCCCTACTGGCGCTCGGATGCCCGCGGCGCGATCGTCGGGCTGTCACGGTTCAACACCAACGCGCATCTGGCGCGCGCGACGCTGGAGGCGATCTGCTATCAGAGCCGCGATGTGGTGGACGCGATGGCCGCGGATTCCGGTGTGCGCCTTGAGGTGTTGAAGGTCGACGGCGGCATCACCGGCAACGACCTGTGCATGCAGATTCAGGCCGACGTGCTCGGTGTTGACGTGGTGCGGCCGGTGGTCGCCGAGACCACCGCGCTGGGCGCGGCCTATGCGGCTGGTCTGGCGGTGGGGTTCTGGGCCGACCCGTCGGATCTGCGGGACAACTGGCAAGAGGACAAGCGCTGGACGCCGAACTGGTCCGACGACCAGCGCGCCGCGGGCTATGCCGGCTGGCGCAAGGCGGTAGAGCGCACCCTCGACTGGGTCGATATCTCCTAACCGCGAGCGCGC
Organism: Mycobacterium conspicuum; assembly: GCF_010730195.1. Lineage (NCBI taxonomy): Bacteria > Bacillati > Actinomycetota > Actinomycetes > Mycobacteriales > Mycobacteriaceae > Mycobacterium > Mycobacterium conspicuum. The sequence continues at coordinate 5,465,972 of NZ_AP022613.1, read as the reverse complement.
TCATATGTACAGCGACACGCCGGTTTGGCCGGCATTTTGAGCGCGCTCGCGGCGGAGAAAAGGGTTCAGTCCTCGCCGAGGATGCCGTAGACCTCGCGTCGCGCATTGTTCAGCAGCTCGACGATGCGCTGCTGCTGTTCCTCGGTCGCGGCGTGCGCGGACTGCGCGACCGCGCCGCACAACTGGCCGATGGCGGCCCGCAGGTTCACCTGTCCGGGGTCGGCGTCCTCGGTGATCTCCTCCCACGGCGGGGTCTCTACCTTCTCGGCGGCCGCGCGGCCCGTGTCGGTCAGCTCGAAAAGCTTCTTGCTGCCGTCGGTTTCGCTCGCGGTGATCAAACCTTCGTCGTCGAGCAGCTGAAGCGTCGGGTACACCGAGCCGGGGCTCGGCTTCCACAATCCGTTGCTGCGTTCGGCGATCTGCTGGATCATCTCGTAGCCGTGCATCGGCTGCTCGGCCAGCAGCTTGAGGATGGCCGCGCGCACATCGCCGCGCCTGCCGCGGCTGTGGCCACCGCGGCCTCTGCCGCGACGGCCCCTCCCGAATCCGGGGCCGAATCCGGGGCCGAAACCCGGACCGACGCCGGGCCCGAAGCCGCCGCCGAAGATGGGGTCGAAACCCCTGCCGTGCTCGCGGAGATGTTCGCGGAATTCGTGTCGCGCCTGCCTGCGGGCGGCGTGTATGGCACGTCGGTCCATGGGGCCGGGTGCGAAGCCGAATCCGAAACCGGGGCGGCCGGGGAAATCGCCGCCGCCGGGGGTGAATGGGTTGCTCATGGGTGTAGTCCTTGGTTTTCGGGGAAGCGCCGTGATGCGCTTCCGGTGTATCGCAGAACATCACGATATATCGGAAACTATCGCGATGCAATTACCTCCGTGGTTTGCATTCATTTGTCGCCGGGTAGCAGTTGTCGGGTGAACGGCAATGACCACAACCTGACAATCGATCAACGCGCCGGCGCGACCGAGCCCGCGCAGGGCAGCCGCCGCCACCGGGGGGACGTGTGGCCATGGGTCAACTGGGGGTTGGCGCTGACCACGGTCCCGGCTGCGGCGATCGTGATGCTCTTCGCGCTCGGCGCGGTGATGAGCACCGACGCCTGCACCGACCACAGTTGTCCCGGCTTGGACAAGGGCATCAACTTCGGCGTCGCGTTCTACGGCGCGCCGGCGGTGGCCCTGGTCGTCATCCTCGTTTCGTTCTTCACCGCGAAGCGCCGAGGCGGCATCGCGGTTCCGCTGTGCGGGTGGGCGCTGCTGGTCGCCGACGTCGTCATCATGGCGGCGACGGTGGCTCAGTAACGCGAGTCAGCGCCGATAGGCCGGCATGTTGTCGGCGAGTTCGTCGAACAGCGCCTGATTCAGCGAGAAGGCGACCTTCACCTCGTCGACCGCGCGATCGATTTCGTCGGCGTCGAGGCTGAGCCCGTCGAGCTTGGCCCGGTAGGAGTCCTTATAGGGCTTGGCCCGCATCGGAAATTCGTAGAAGGCCAACCCGGCACCGCCGAGATCGAAAGTGCGGTTGAGGATCTTGCCGATGGCCTGGCCGCCGGAGAGGTCGCCAAGGTAACGGGTGTAGTGATGCGCCACCAGGGCGCCGCCCCAGGACGCGGCCGCGACCCGATCGCGGTAGGCCTGGGCGGCGGGGGATTCGACGTGGTGGGTGGCACCTGGGGCCCAGTGCGCCAAGTCGGTGTCGATGGCCGCGAGCCGCTCCAGTTCCGGGTCGTACACGGCGGAGACGAGCGGGTCGTCGCGGCGGGCGCGCACGGCATCCTCGAGCGCGCCGTAAACCACGCGCAGCCGGCGCAGGTAATCGGCATAGCCCTGGCCGTTGATCCGACCGGCGAGCAGTTCCGCGACGAACGAGGACCCTTCGGCGGCGTCGTGCTCGGCCGCCGACCCCTCTTTCATCGCGACGGACAGGGGTCGCGCGCGCTTGGCGGCGCTCACTGACATGCTCGGCTCCCAAAAGATATTGACAACTTGTCAAAAAAACTAGCACAGTCGGACGAGGTTGTCTTCACGAGGGGGTTGCCCCCAACGCACGCAAGACAAATCGCTCGACCTCGGCGGCCGGCAGGTCGCGAGGGCTAAGGCAGGCGTGGATCAACGACATCGCCGCCGCCTGATCCTCGACCGTGAATTGTCCGGTCGAGACGCCAGCGGTCAGTATCTCCCGCAACACGTCCTCGACCGCCGTCACATGTTCGCGGATTGCACTCATCGCGTCCCGCGAAAGTGTGCGATAAAGCTGTGGCCCCAGCCCGATGTGAAATTCCTGACCGGCAGTGAGTTGATGCCGGACGTAGATCCCCAGCCGTTGCACCGGGTCTTCGACACCGGCCAGATTCGCGCGCAGCCCGTCGATGTAGCGGCTCGTTTCGTGCGATGCGAACGCGACGACGACCGCTTCCTTGTCGGCGAAGTGGTGGTAGATCGCCGTGCGCCCGATGCCCGCCCGCGTCGCGAGTTTGGCCATCGTGATCGCGTCGAAGCTGTACTCGGTCATCAGCGTGGCGAAGGCCTCGAAGACGCGCCGTTGCACCGACTCGCGGTGCTCCTCGACGGATGCGGCGCTGATCTTGGGCACGTCCGCGACTCTAACCCCGTTGACGGATGCACCGGTCATACCTCGGACAACCTCACGGGCAGCCCACCTTTGACGGTCACCGAGAAGGTGAAGTGGGGCTGGGGTCGCCACCCCTGCGGCACGCTCAGCCGGTACCGCTGAAACAACGTCGCCAGAAAGAATTGCGCCGTCATGTACGCCATTTGGGTGCCCATGCAAAAGTGCTGCCCGGCGCTGAAGGGCATGAACGCCAGCCGCGGTCGTGCCTGAATCTGCTCGCGGTCCAGGAACCGGGCGGGCTCGTACCGATCCGGCTCGGGCCACCAGCGCGGGTCGCGGTGGATCACCGACATCGACGCGCCCAGCAGGGTGTACTTGGGCAGCCGGTAGTCCCCGAGGGTGGTGTCTTCCATGCAGTATCGCGGGAAAAACGGGTGCCCCTGCATGCGCTGCGCCTCGTCGAAGCACGCCTTGGTCCATTCCAGCCTGGGCAGGTCGTCGTAGCCGGGCGGCGCCCCGCCGAGCGCATCGATTTCGTCGAGCAGGGTTGCCAACTGGTCGGGGTGGTTCACCAGCAACGCGACGGCCCACGTCAGGGCAGCGGCGCTGGGGTCGTAGGCGCCGCCGAGTAGGCCGACAATCTCTGCTGCCAAGTCCGCCTTGGACATTGGCGAACCGTCCTGATATCTGGCTTCGAGCAACGTATCGAGAAAGTCGGGTACGTCCAACGGGCGAGCTTTGCGCTCTCGGATGAGACGCCCGACGAGCCGGTAGGTGCGTGCCAGCGCCGGCGCGACGTTCAGTCTGGGGAACGGCACCATCAGCGTGGTCAGACCCAGCAGACCGGTGATCGCCCGCATGTCCGCGTCGAGTTGACGGAGCTCGGGATCGCTGACCGAGACGGAGAACAACGCCCGCAGATAGACCGACAGCGTCGTCTGGAAGATCTCATCCTGCAAGTTCACCGGCCGGCCCGTCGCGGCCCACGCTGCCCATCCGTCCAGCCGGCGCGCCAATTCACTCGAGACAACCTCGGCGATGTTCGTCTGGTGCCTGCGGGCGAACATGGGCGTCAACATCCCCCGGCGTTCGCGCAGTTTCGGGCCGTCCAGCATGATGCTGTTCGCGCCGATGATCGACAACATCGGCCGCACCGGGCCGTATCGGCTGAAGCGGCCGGTCGGCTCCTCCATGAATTCGTGCACCAGATCCGGATGCGTCACCGCGACGAGGTCGAGCAACGGCAGCGGGGCCCGGAAGATATCGCCGTACCGGGCCGCACCCCGCTTCATGAACTCGAAAGGGTCCCTGCGTAATTGGAAGAACGAGCCGACGACGGGAAGCCCCTTAGGCCCGGGGGGAAGCGGAGTCGGACGACCAAAGCCGCGCGCGGCGCCGGACAACGTCGACACGGACAGCCGGGTCGGCCACAGGGGGTCCGGTCGCAGCGAGCTGACCACGCTGCGCCGCCCCGTGGACCGCGGGCCCCCGAGCGGCGACGGCTGGGCGCAGGCCAGCCTTGGATGGTCAGCTTTGGTTACCGGGCAACTGCTTTGCGGGACCGTCAACGCGTCATCAACCTCTCTTGTGCCGGGCGAAATGCCCTTCTCGTCAAGCTTTGCGCGCACCACGGCACGCAGGACTTCACCGAATGAGTCGAGGCCGGCGCGGCCCTCTTGCGACCAGGCGACAAAGAAGCCCATTACCTGCCGCCAGTTTTTCTTCCCGGCTTGGACCGGGGCATCGTTGAGGACGCAGCGCGCGTCGATTAGATATGGGCCGCCCCCGCTGATCGCCTCTTTGAAGGTGGCGCGGAATTCACGCAGGGTGTCGACTCGCCGCGACGGCACTCCGACGGAGGCGGCGTATTGCGCGAAATCGATATCGGGAAGGGCGGATCCGCGGTCCGGCCAGCCCATGATCTCGTTTTCGTATTTGATCGCGGCGAGCGCCATGTTGTTCACGACGACGAAGACCACGGGTGCGGTGAGACCGGCCGACGATGCAATCTGGCTCAGCGTGATCCCCGTTCCGCCGTCGCCCGCGACAGCGACCACCAGCGTCGGCGCCGCGGAATTTCGAGCCACCGTGATGGCGGCCGGAACCGCAAAACCCATGGTGCCAAACGATGCTGACCAAATGCTGTGCGTCATGGAGGTGATGTATCGGTAGACCCACAACGTGTTGACACCCACGTCCGCGCAGACGGTGCAGCTCCCGTCGTATCGACGCAGCTCCTCGTCGAGGGCCTGGGTGAGACTCGACGCGCGCAGCGGCGCGTTCTCCGCGCGTCTCGAGACACGTTGTGCGATAGATGATTTCCTCCGTGACGACGGGCGAGGGGGCGCCGGTGGGCGCGACGGCGAGTCGACACGCAGCGCAGCGACGATCGACTCCAGCGCCGCCATGGCATCGCCGAGGACGCAGATGTCGTGCTCGCCGAGCCGCAGCATCGTGTTGGGGTCGAGGTTCACCGCGATGGTTCGACCGGACACCCTCAACTCAAAGGCCGAGCCTCTGTTGGACACGCCGATCAGAAGCAGTACGTCGGCACGGGCGACCTCGTGAAACGCCCGCAAGTCACCCGATCCGCCAATCCTGCTGTGCGATCGTACGATTGGGCTTGAGATCACCGAATCGCCACCCATTGTCAGGTGCACGCGGCAGCCCAACAAGCCGGATAGTTCGGCGAGTTGATTCGAGCACCCGGCCGCGCCCCTGCCGGCGACTATCGCGACCCGTCGGGCGTCGCGCAGCGCGGCGACCGCGCGTTTGAGCGCGGACGGGTCCGGGGCAGCGGCAGGATGCCGCGGTGTGACCGTCTCGGCCGGGCCCGGCTCGTGCTCATACCATTCAACGTCGAGTGCGCCCGGCAGCACCTGGAGATGCACAATGCCAGCCCCTGGCGAGGCGGCGGTGGCGCAGGCCCGTTGCACCGTTGTCGCTGCGGTAGTTGGGTTGTCAACGACGTAGCGCGCGGCGGTGACCCCGTCCAGCAACCGGCAGGCGTCGAGTGACCAGGCCTGCGGCTCAACGGTAACGACCAGGATCCTGGCGTTGTCCAGTGCCGCGTCGTAAATCCCGTTGAGCTGCAACAGCAGCGCAGCCCCGGTAGCGGCCACCGTGCCCGCCGACGCGACTCCCATCTTTCGCAACGCGGACGCGTTCATCGAGGGGGCTTGGGCGTTGACGCTGCGCTGCGTAGCGCCGAGGAACGGGAGAACCGAAGCGCAGGACTCGCTGATCTGGACCGGAGTCGCGAGATTGATGCGGAGGTGTGCGGCGAGCGAAAGCTCGCCGAGCCGCTGCGGCGGGACGGGCGGCGCAAAAGCATTGTGCAGCAGGCCAATGAGGGCTGGGCACCGTGGCGCGGCGCTGACTGAAAGCACGCGGGAGAGGTCCTCGACGGATTCCGCGGTAGCGGTGCGCAGCGACATGGAAGGACCGAGACGCGTTATGCGCGAGAGTGTTTCGCGATCATCTACCACACAGATCACGGCGAGGTCAACGGAGCTGGGCAGACTGGACAGTTCCGCGACAAATTGGCCGAGCTGGCGATAGTCGGTGACGACGAGGTTGCGCGACGCCGCGCGATCGGCCAGTGCCCCGCCGATGCCCAGCGGCAGCGCCGCTCCTTGAATACCGGCTAGGCTAGACACGACTGCTGTGTTGAGCGAAATGCTGTCCGGCAGAACGGCGCTGACCTCGTTGAGGTCGGAAAACAACTGCCAGGGTCCTGAAGCGGAGTCGCGAAATTCGCCGTTGGCATTCGAACCGAGCGCGGCCCGCAGCGTGGCGTCCACGTCGCAGATGATCTGCCTGGCATACGGTGTCGAGCGGGCCGTAAACCGACGGTCGGTGAGTTCGAGCAGGTTGGCGTGCGCGTGGACGCGCTGCTTGATCAGCGGGCTCGAACGGCCCACGAGCAACACATTGCCGGCGTGAATTTGGCTGTCATCTGCCAGGCTATGCACCGAGCATTCAAGCCGGGCGGAAAGCTCTTGAGCCAGAGCGATATACGTGTCATCCGAAACGGCGATGGCCAGGTCATCCGCGTCCAGGAACTCCAGGACCTCGCGCAGCTCTTCTTTACTTGCCACCGACGGACTCGGTACGTCGGGGGTGCGGAACCCCGTGTCGAGCGCGCCGATGGGGCTGTACAGCACGTCGCCGGGGATCGCGACGTGGCAGGCGGTGGCCTCGTGCATCGCCAACGTGCACGACCGGGCGAACCGCTCGAATTGGCTGGTGGCGTTGATTTGGACGGAGGAGGCGGTGCACGACGAGAAAAGGGCTGCTGAGTCGATTTCCTGGAACGAGTCTCGGCCCACGCTGGCAACTGGCACTTGACCGCTGATCGCGAGTAGTGGCACCCGTCCGACGAAAGCCTCGTAGGTTCCGGTCAACAGGTTGGTGGCCCCGGGGCCCGCGGTTCCAAAGCACACGCCCAATCGGCCGCTGGTCCGCGCGTACCCGACCGCCATGAGTGCGGCCGCCGCCTCGTGCCGGGTGCTGACGACCTCGATCTCACTGCGGCGGCTCGCCGCGTGCACCAACGAATTCACCGACTCCGCGGGCATGCCGAACAGATACTCGACGCCGAGGCTGATCAAATAGTCCACCAGCTCGTCCGCGAATCGCCGGCGTCCGAGAGCGTTGGAGAACAGGTGGCGGTTATGCATTGCAGTCGGCGAATGCGCGGCCGCGGACGTGACGTTGCGCCAGAAGCGTTCTCAGAGACGTTAATACCGCATCAACGGAGATCTCCGATTGGATCGTGATCCGCACGCCTAGCCCGGGGTACTCGCGTGAGGCGATGCCATCGCTGCGCAGATGCCAGAACAACGAATTCGACTCCCGGGTCGCTAGCCAAACGAAGTTCCCCTGAGACTCGGTCCCGCAGAACAGGCCGTGCCGGATCAGAAATGCCTCCAGGCGCCGACGGCTCTCAACGACGCCCGCCACCCTCTCCCGCAATTCCCGTTGATGCCGCAACGACTCACCGGCGGCTGCCACTGCAACCGAGTTCACCGAATAGGTGGGCACCGCGATCCGGACTTTGGCCGCGAGCGCCGCGCTGCTGAAGACTCCGTAGCCGATTCGCAGTCCAGCGAGTCCGTAAGCCTTGGAGAAGCTGCGCAGGACCAGTACGCCATCCAGCTCAGTCACGATCTGGCACAGCGTGTCCGACGTCGTGGTCATGTCGAACTCCGCGTACGCCTGATCGACAACGAGCAGTGCCGATTTCGGCAGAGCCCGTCGGAAGCGAATGAGTTCATCGACGCTGACGGTGGAGCCTGTCGGGTTGTGCGGCGCGGCAAGGATGACCTGCCGCGTTGAGGCATCGACGCGCGAGAGGATGGCGTCCAGGGCCTGCGTCCCGGGTGGAGTGCTAGGGACCGCGGCGCAGTTGCCGCCGGCGCGTGTCACGAGCGCCGCGTATTCGTCAAAAGTGGGCGTTCCGAACGCTGTTGAGGTGTTGACCTGCGGTCGCGCGTGTAGGAGGGCGTCGAGCACGCCGACACTTCCCGCCCCTACGACCACCTGGTCGCGCGGCACGTCGTGCAACGCGCTGATCTGCTCCACCAGCCGCGCGATGCCGGCGTCCGCGGGGTAGCGGTTCAGGCTGGCGGCACTCGAATCGAGGACCCTCTGCACTCCTGGCAGTGGACCGAGATGCAATTCGTTTCGGGAGAGGTCGAAGTCGATTCTCATGGCAACTCGAAGTCTTCTCTCCGTCTGGTGTCCAACCCCAGCCAGTCGCAGAGCAGCATCACGGCGAACCCCGCGAATACCACCGTGACGGCGATGAAAGAGATGCGTTCGATCAGGATGAGCGTCGAGAGATACCCCACGGAGACGAACATGTCGTCGCGCAGCATGTCGTTCCACGACTTCTGGTCAGACTCGTACACCAGGCGCCAAGCTTGGAACGAAGCGACCGGCAGCCACAGCACGGCGATCAAATACTTTCCCCCGATGAAGCCGAAGGCCACCGGGACGGTGACAGCGGCGTAAACGAGCACGGTCGCTACGGCGGCGATGATCGCCGCGTGGCGCCTGCTGGCGCTCAACGTCGCCGACGTCGCCAAATTCGCCCGTCGGTCCCCGTCGTAATCCGGCACGTTTTTGATCAGGCCCTTGGCGCAGAACCAGAAAAACAAGTAGACCGCGAGGGCGGTGTACTCCTCTTTGCCGAAGACGCGCAGCTTTTCTGGCGCGGCAAGTGCCGCGCTGAGGTAGGGATAGGCAACTGCGTTGGCGAAGTACAGGATCCCGACGCGCGGCCTCGCCTTCATCCGAAACGGCGGGAAAGAGTATTGCTGACATCCGATCAGAGCCAGCAGAGTCAGCGCGGCGAAGTACCAATTGACAAGCAGTGAAAGCAAAAAGACGCCCGCGGTCAGCAGATGGGTATCACGAAGCAGGCGGGCCCTGCCGTAGAGACCAAGGTCTAGAACCCGTACGGGGATGTTCTCGTTGTCCTCCTCGATGTCGGTGTACATGTTGTACAAGTTCGCGATCGCGGCGATGTGGTAGGACACCACCATTCCCACGATCAGGTCGGCGACCGGCACCCCGCCACACACCACCGTCGCGAAATAAAAGGCCAACATCCCCGGGATGCATGTCCTCGGGCGCGCGAACGCCAGAAACCGGGCCAGCCGCCTCGTGCCCGGTGCGGTGATACCTTCGGAGCTTCGCACCCATGCCAACCGCTCCTCAGGCGGCATGCGCAGGAAGCGTGTGAGCCCGGTGGGTTCGGTCGCCAGTTTGTAATCCCCCACAGCTACTCCACTTCCAGCGCGTCCACGATTGTCGATTTCGCCGCCCGCGACGCGGGCAGCAATGCGCCACTCCAGCACAGGATTACCGCGACCAACAGGCTCAATAAGTCGACGGGCGACACCGAAAACCGCACCGTCATGGCCGTCACCGTGCTCATGATCAAGGTGCCCAGACGGTGCACCACCAGGCTGGTCAACAGCCCCAGAACGCCGCCCAGCAGCGCGACACTGCTCGACTCGACCAGGATTGATTTGGCGATGTACGCGCGCGATGCGCCCATGGCGCGTAGCACCCCGATCTCGCGCCTGCGCTCGATCACCGAGATCATGAACGCGTTGAACAGGGCCATCGCTGCCAACAGCGCCACGATCCACTGGACGAATACCGCCAGCGACCCCATCTGGGCGACCGCTGCCTTCCCCGAGTCCACCGCGTCCTGCCCGCTGTAGGCGAACAAATCCTTTGCGGCGGCGATCTTCTCGGCCTGACGCAACACCCTGCCCGCATCCTTCGGGGCGTCGACATGGACCTCCAGGTAGGTCGCGCCGTCGCGCTGGAACCACGTCTGCATGGTCGGCAGGGAGAGCGCGATCATGCCCCGCTCCGAGGTGAGATAGTCGACCACCTCGAGGATGTGCACCGATCGCTCACCGGAGGGCGTGCTCAGCGTCAGCTCGTCTCCAACGCCGCGGTGCAAGCGGCGCGCAAGCTGGCGAGACACCACGGCACCGTCGCCCACCGCCACCTTGGCCCGCACCGACGGGTTCATCGCGGAGAACGCGGGCGTAACCGTGCCGGACGCGCCGCCGACCACCAGAACTCGGTCGTTGCCGACGTTCACGAAGGCGTACTGCACCGGAATCACCGAGGCTACGCCCGGGATCTGTCGCAGCTGCTCGTCGACCCCTACCGGGACTATCGGGCCCACAGGGACAACGTCTTTCGCCGTGGTGGACACGTATACGTCCGCTTTGGCCAGCGGGGCGAAGAAGTTACCGGTGGAGTCCACCACGTTCGACAACACACCGTTGGTGACGCTGCCCAGCGCGACCGCGATCGTCACGATCATCACGTTGGCCCACGTCCGTTTGGCGGATTGAGTCATCGTCGACCTGCTGACCTGCCCACTGGGCCCCATCGTCGCCGCGAGTTTGCCGCTGGCCGCCACCAGCAAGGGGCCGAGCGCCCAGCACAGCAGCAGTATGCCAATCAAGACCAAAACGCCACCAGCAAAGGCGATTTCGTCGTGCAGCCGGATCGCGCTCAGAAACGCCGCGACGGTCAGCGTTGCGCCGAGCACGACTCCCGCCCAGTTCGGCTTGGTACGGTCGGCGCCCAGGCTTTCCAGCTCCGCGGGGCGCATCGCGGAGATGGGCGACGCCTTGAACACGACAAGCGCGGGCCAGGCGGCACCCAACACGCAGGCGACGACGCCCAGCGCTATTACCACTACGACCGCGCCCCCGGGAAAGAAGAATTGCGGTTTGACATCCACCGACTGCAACATCAACGGCGGCAGCCGCTTTATCGCGAAGTAGCTCAGCAGCGCGCCCAGCGGCGCCCCAGCGCAGCCGCCCAAAAATCCCATCACCGCGACCTCGAGCAGCAAGTCCCTGGCAAGTTGGCCGCGCCGGGCACCCAGCGCCCGCAGTGTGGCGATCATCGGCTTGCGTTGCACCACCGCCATGTTCATCGTGTTGAAGACGATGAACATGGCCACCACGAGCGCGATCGAACCGACCAGAAGCAATGTGTCCCGGGTCAGCGAGACGGAGTTGTCGGCCTGGGTCACCCGGAACTGCGGCTCGGCGACCACTGCCCGGTGGTCCACCACCCGCACCAGTGCGGCGTTCAACGTCCCCAGATCGGCGCCGGGTTTGGCCACGATGAACACGGAGCTCACTCGGCCGGGCTGGTGCAGGAACTGCTGGGCCATCGGTAGCGGCACGATGAGGTAGTCGCCGGAGTTGTATTTTTCGGCGAGATCTCCCTTGGGCACGAACACGACTTTGACGGGCACCGAGTTGAGGTCGACGGTGCCGCCCGCCGCCGTGGCCAGGCCGGGACCGGCGACCGCGCCGTCGGCCAGTGAGCCGTGCGACTTGTCCTGCTCGGCCTGCTGGACGAGCTCGTTGCCCACCCGGTTGTCCAGGACCCGCAAGTTGGAGCTGACTCCCAATAGTGTTGTGCCGGAGCGGGGTACGTTGATGGTGGCTTTCACGATCGGTTCCGCGGCGGCCACCCCGTCGACTCCGCGCAGCTCGGTCACCAGTGATTCGGTCAGCCCGCTGTCCGCGACGCCGGTGACCTCGAACGCGGCTTTGCCGTAGAGGTCTTCGGACATCGTCGCCACCGATTTCGTCAGCGACCCGTAGATGCCGCCGATCGCCACCAGCAGGGCGGTGCCGATCATCACCGCCACCACGCAGCTCAACGATCGCTTCCAGTGCGCGAGCGCGTAACGCACATTCAGAATCTTGAAGCGGGCAGCCGCCGACGCAATCATCTCTAAGCCACGATTCCTTAAGCCCGCGACCGGCTTTCGACGACCTTGCCGTCCCGCATGACTATTTCCCGATCCGCCTCGGCGGCGATGGCCGGATCGTGCGTCACCATGATCACCGATGATTCGCCGGTGTCGGCGATCTTGCGGAGCAGTTCAAGCACGCTGCTGCCCGATTCGGAATCCAGGTTTCCGGTCGGCTCGTCGGCCAGCACGACGCCGGGTTTCATGATCAACGAACGCGCGATGGCCACGCGCTGCATCTGGCCCCCGGACAATTCGGAGGGTTTGTGGTTGATCCGGTTGCCCAGCCCGACCAGCTCCAGCAGTTCGCACGCGTCGTTGCGCGCGACCTTCATCGACGATCCGTCCAGAACCCTGGGCATGGCGACGTTCTCCCAGGCGGTCAAAGTGGGTAGCAGGTTGAAGAATTGGAAGATGAAGGAAACCTTGCGTCGGCGGTATTCCGACTGCTGGTCGTCGCTTTTGTCCGACAGCTCCTCGCCGTCGACCTTGATCGAACCCGCATCCGGCCGGTCGATGCCGCCGATGAGGTGCAGCAAGGTGCTTTTACCCGAGCCGGACGCTCCCGTAATGGCAACGAGGTTCTCGCTGCCAAGGGTCAGCGTCACGTCGTCCACCGCCTTGACGAGTTCCTCGCCGCGCTGATAGGTCCGGCTCACGGACGTGATCTCGATCAACATGCCAATTGCTCCACGGGCAGCTCCCACTGCTGTATGCGTGTTGTGCGACGGTTGAAGATTCGGTCGGGCAACGGAAACTCGGTGCGGTCGACGGCCGCCGCGAGCCGCACCAGCCACCGTCCGTTGGGCGCGCGACGTATCCCCGACCTCTGGTATGGCGGGGTGTCGGCGCATATCATGCGGACGGACGACCCGAGTCCCAGGGCGTCGAGGGCTCGAAAGCCATTGCCGATTATGGACAATCCAGCTCTCGGCGGTCGCGGATCGGCAGAGCGCTCCAACACCAGCGTCGCCCAGCCCACTCGCTGCAGCCCGCTCGCGACCGCGAGTCCGGCGATTCCCCCGCCGACCACAACAGCTTTCATGCGCTATCGCCGTCCCAGGTGTGGGGCAGCATCGGCTCGCGCGGGGCGTCGTCGAGTTCGGAACCGCCGAGGCGCGTGAGTCCTTTCGCCTCCGCAGCAACGGGTTTGGGGCTCGTCCCGGCAAACCCGAGCGGACCCGCTCCGGAAACGGAGGCGAAGATGCCTTCGGCCGGCGTCGGGTCGTCGGGCACAAGCGAAGGTATGTCGGCACCGAGGTAGGCGAACTGATACTTATGGACGCGCTGGCGCAGCCCTGCCTTCCGTTTGGCGCGCAGTTGGCGGCTGTCCGCCGGCATCTTGGCGGACGGGGCAACGGCGCCGGCGGCCACGGCGGCGCGACGCGTGGTGCCCGACGTCGGAGAGAAACCCTCGCCGTCGGGGCCGCCACCGATCGCGTAGAACAGTTGGGCGACACTTCCGCTGGCCGGCGGTGCCGACGCCGGCACGGACGTGGCCGGTGCGCCGGCAGACGGGGCTGCGGCGGTGGTGCCGGTGCCCGCGAGCGTGGGCTGCCCAGGCGCCGCCATGATCGGGTTGCCGGGCTGCGAAGTCGCCCCCTGAACCGCCGGAGGCAAGTCTTCGGGGGTTACAGCCTCGGCAAGGCCGACCAATCCGACGAGCCCGATCGGGGCCAGGAACGGAAGCAGCAACGGCATGAACGGGCCGAAGTAGATGGCAGGGTCGACTATCGAATAAAAGGGAATCAAGAACAGCTGGGTGGACATGAAAGCGACCACCGAGTCCAGCATTTGGCTGACAGCGCTGCCGACCGGGCCCGGGAGGTACTGCGCCGCCAGATCGCCGATGCGGGTGAGGATATTTTGCAGCGCCTCGATGATCAGCTCGGTCGGGTCCCCAGAGACGGAGTCTTCGACCGGGCTGGCTTCGGCGGTGACGATCCGCGGCGCGGGCGAGGTCGCTGAGATGGAGGCGATGCTTTCCCCCGCTACGGCGTGATACGCAGCCATGGTGGTCGCCGCCTGGATCCACATGCGCAGGTAGTCGCCTTCGTTGAGCGCGATGGGGATGGTGTTGATGCCGAAGAAATTGGTGGCCACCAAGACGCCGTGCAGCACATGGTTGGCGACCAACTCGCCGGGCGTCGGCATGCTGGCGAGTGCGGCAGCGTAGCCGGCCGCGACGGTTTCGTGTCCGGTCGCGGCCGTGGCGGCCACCTTGCTGGCTTCGCCGAGCCAGTAAAGGTAGGGCTGATGGGCCGCGACGAAGCGCTGCGCGCTCGACCCCTGCCACGCGGCTGCCTGAACGGCGGCCAGCAGCGCGTCGAGTTCGGCCGCAGTTTCGGCATATTCGGCGGCCAGGCCCCGCCATGCCTCCGCCGCGGCAAGCAGCGGACCAGCGCCGGCGCCGGCGGTTAGCAGCGTCGAATGCACCTCCGGGGGCGAGGCAAACCACAGCGGCGCAATCATGGCCGGCCGGCCTGGCGCCGGACGACTACTGGCGATGCGGGGAGACGAATTGCGACGTCCGCCACGGATCGGCTCCTTCGAGGGGTTAGGTGAGCCTGACCTTGGTTACAGTAGGCTAACCTAATTCGGCGGATATGCAAATCGGCCGAAGAAGCGCGATGCTAGCTGGTGAATCCCCAGTTCAGGCGGCTAGTGGCCGCGATGGCGCTCGATGTTGCGGGCACAGTGAGCGCCGCGCTGATGCCCGAGCGTGGCTAACCCGGCGGAAATTAACTGGCGAAGACGACGTCACTCCGGCGCCGCGAAACCACCGGTCGATGACGTCGGGCCCTGCTCGGGCCGTGGCACAGTCTGGGGAGGCGCCGGCGGCGGCGCCGATTGCGGCGGCGCCGCACCCGGCCACGGCGCGGGCCCGGTCGGCGGCCACGGGCCGGGGGGACCGGGGAACACGGCCTGCAGCCGCGCCAGCTCGCGGCGGTGTCTTTCGGCGAGCACGGCGGCGAGCACCAGCTCCGGCGGTGCGCCGGGCGGGGGCGGCGGGGCGATCCGCGACACCACGTCACCGGCGATTCGGTACGACATCTGCTGGCGCAGCCGCGGATCGAGTTGTGCTGCGCGAGAAAGAAACTGGCGCGCAACCTCGGCCTGACCGGCGTCCAGCCCCGACAGTTGCAGCGACGACGCCCACCAGGCCAACGACGGCGGCATCATCGGCGGTGACGCCAGCCGCGGGCCGCGTTCGCTGATCACCACGGTGCCGGCGAAGATGTCGCCGATCCGTTTGGCCTTCGGCGACAGGATGCTGCATATCACGGCGGGACTTCCGGCGAGTGTCCAGATCTCCACCACGGACGCCAGCGCGCGAAACAGCGCCTGCCGGAAGCGTTCCGGGCCGCCGTCGTCGGACACCACCCGCAGGCCCATCGCCAGCTTGCCCAAAGACCTTCCCCGCGTGGCGGTCTCGAACACCAGCGGGTATCCGACCATCACCAGCATGGTGAAGATGATGAGGATCGCCGTGGTCAATGCCTCGTCGAATTGGGTCAGGGTGGCCGCCCACAAAAACAACCCGACCACGTAGCCGGCGATTATCACCATGATGTCGATCAGCGCGCTTACCGCCCGCACCGGCAACTGGGCAATCTGCACATCGAGTACGACGGCGTCACCGGTCACCACCTCGGGCATACCACCGAACGGTACAGGTTCGTGGCCCGCCACCTTGCGCGCCGACCCGCTGCACTCGGCACCGCCGAGCTCGCGATCGGCTCGTCACCTTGCGCGCCGACCCGCTGCACTCGGCACCGCCGAGCTCGCGATCGGCTCGTCACCTTGCGCGCCGACCCGCTGCACTCGGCACCGCCGAGCTCGCGATCGGCTCGTCACCTTGCGCGCCGACCCGCTGCACTCGGCACCGCCGAGCTCGCGATCGTCGCTACGCTGCCAGGGTGGATGTCGACGCGTTCGTGCTGATTCATCGGGGCACCTGGGATCGCCTTGAGCAGCTCATCAAGCGACGCCGGTCGCTGACCGGTGCCGAGGTCGACGAACTGGTCGAGCTCTATCAGCGGGTGTCCACGCATCTGTCGATGCTGCGGTCGGCCAGCACGATCGGATCGGACTCGCTGCTCATCGGCCGGCTTTCGAGCCTGATCGCCCGCGCTCGTGCCGCGGTGACCGGCGCGCATGCCCCGCTGAGCAGTGCGTTCACCCGCTTTTGGACGGTGTCCTTCCCGGTGGTTGCCTACCGCGCCTGGCGGTGGTGGCTGGCGACGGCGGTGGTGTTCTTCGCCGTTGTGGGGGTGATCGCGTTCTGGGTGGCCGGCAATCCGGAGGTGCAGTCCGCGATCGGAACACCAAACGATATCGACGAGTTGGTCAACCATGACGTCTCGGCGTACTACAGCGAGCACCCCGCGTTGGCGTTCGCCCTGCAGGTGTGGGTGAACAACTCCTGGGTGGCCGCCAAATGCATCGCGTTCTCGGTCGTGCTGGGGCTGCCGATCCCCTTCGTGCTGTTCCAAAACGCCGCCAACGTGGGATTGATCGCCGGCCTGATGTTTCACGCCGGCAAGGGCAACATTCTGCTGGGACTGCTCGCCCCGCACGGGCTGTTGGAGCTGACGGCAGTGTTCCTCGCCGCGGCGACGGGGATGCGGCTCGGCTGGTCGGTGATTTCGCCCGGTGATCGTCCGCGCGGACAGGTGCTCGCCGAGCACGGCCGCGGCGTGGTGTCGGTTGCGGTGGGGCTGGCGGCCGTGCTGCTGGTCTCCGGTCTGATCGAAGCGCTGGTGACGCCGTCACCGTTGCCCACAGCGGTTCGGGTCGGGATCGGCATCGTCGCCGAGCTGGCGTTCCTGTCCTACGTCGCGTACTTCGGTCGCCGCGCGGTCAAAGCCGGCGAGACCGGCGACATCGACGACGCGCCGGACGTCGTGCCGACCCGCTGAGCGCGGCGCGAAAGCTAAAGCCGCCCGGTCGCTTTCATCGCCAGGTAGTGGTCGGCGAGCGCGGGCGCGAGTTCGGCGGGGGCCGCGTCGACCACGTCGACCCCGCTGCGCCGCAGGCGCGATGCGATTGCGTGTCGATCGTTGCGGGCTCGTTCGGCGGCGGCCGCGTCGTACACCGCGGCGGGATCGGAACGCGCGGCGGCCAATTGGTCCACGCGCGGGTCGGCGACCGCCGCGATCATCACGTGATGTTTGGTTGACAGCCGCGGCAGCACCGGCAACAGGCCCTCGTCGAGAGCGGTCGCGTTGAGGTCGGTCAGCAGCACCACCAGTGAGCGTCGTCGGGTGCGTCGCAGGATGGTGGCAACCATTGCGCGCCAGTCGGATTCGACCAGGGTCGGTTGCAGCGGGGCCATCGCGCCGACCAGCTGAGCCAGCAGCTCGGTGCGCGATGCGCCGAACACCCCGGCCCGGCTGATCCGGTCGTGGGCGAGGAAATCGACATGGTCGCCGGCCCGCGACGCGAGCGCGGCCAGCAGCAGGGCGGCGTCCATCGACCAGTCCAGCCGCGGCCACCCCGCGGGATCGGCGGCTACCGGGTCCACGCCGACGCGACCGGCCGCCATCCGGCCGGTGTCCAGCACGATGACGACCCGCCGGTCGCGTTCCGGGCGCCAGGTGCGGACCATGACGTCGGCGCGGCGGGCGGTGGCGCGCCAGTCGATGGAGCGGACGTCGTCGCCGACGACATACTCACGCAGCGAATCGAATTCGGTGCCCTGCCCGCGGATCAGCGTCGGCAACAGCCCGTCGATCTCACGCAACTTCGCCAGCCGCGACGGCAGGTGCTTGCGCGACAGAAACGGCGGCAGCACCCTGACCTGACCGGGCACCGACTGCGAACGCTGGCGCCCGGCCAGCCCCAGCGGCCCGATCGATCGGGCGGTGACCGCGGCCGCGCGCTGATCACCGCGGCGGACCGGCCGCAGCACCGTGCCGACGTGCTGGTGTTGCCCGGCCGCGATACCCACGGTGTGGGTGCGCGGCTGGGCACGCGCGCTCGGTGGCCAGGCGTCGCGGATCTGGCCGCGGAATCGGCGCCGGCCGTCGTTGTGGACAAGCAGTCCGGCGTCCACCTGTTGGCCGAGCCGGACCGAGGTGTCCGGCGACCGGGTGTAGCGCAGCCTGCGGGGACTGGCCGCCAGCCCGATGTCGATGGCCACCAAAAGCGCCAGCGCACCCAGCAGAACGACGAAAGACCGTTCCGGCCAAGGCGCTAACGCGATCGGCACGACGCAAAGCAACGCCACCAAGCCGGTGCGTCCAGTCAGGATCACTAGCGGGGCACCGGAGCCGACGCCAGAATTCCCTCGAGGACGCCGTCGGGAGTGGCGCCCTCGAGCTCGGCCTCCGGGCGCAGCATGATCCGGTGGCGCAGCGTCGGGCGGGCCATCGCCTTGACGTCGTCGGGGGTGACGTAGTTGCGTCCGGAGAGCCACGCCCAGGAGCGCGCGGTGCCCAGCAGTGCGGTGGCCCCACGCGGCGACACCCCTAGCTGCAGCGCGGGCGAGGAGCGGGTTGCTCCGACGATGTCGACGATGTAGCCGAGCACCTCGTCGGCGATGAGGACCTTGCGCACCGCGTCGCGGCCGGCCGCCAACTCGGCGGGCCCGGCCACCGGCTTGACCGCGGACAGATCACGCGGATCGAAACCGTGCGCGTGCCGGGCCAGGATGGCGATCTCCGAGTCGCGTGACGGCAGCGTCACGTTCAGCTTGAGCAGGAACCGGTCCAATTGCGCCTCGGGCAATTGGTAGGTGCCCTCGTATTCGATCGGGTTCTGGGTGGCTGCGACGATGAACGGGTCGGGCAGCGGCTTGGGTTCGCCGTCCACACTGACCTGACGCTCCTCCATCGCTTCGAGCAGCGCGGCCTGTGTCTTGGGTGGTGTGCGGTTAATCTCATCGGCGAGTAGCAGGTTGGTGAAAACCGGACCCGGGCGGAACGCGAATGCCGCGGTGCGGGCGTCGTAGACCAGCGAGCCGGTCACGTCGCCGGGCATCAGGTCGGGAGTGAACTGCACCCGTTTGAACTCCAGTTGCAGGGCGGCGGCCATGGCCCGCACCAACAGTGTTTTCGCCACTCCCGGAACACCTTCGAGCAGCACATGGCCGCGGCACAGCAGCGCGATCACCAGGCCGCTGACGACGCCGTCCTGTCCGACGACGGCCTTGGCGAGCTCGGTGCGCAAGGCCAGTAGCGCTTCGCGTGCCGAGTCGGCTGGTGGGTCAGCAGGATTGGAAGGGGCAGCACTTGAATGTGTCACGAGCGGGTGACCTGCCTTTCGATTTCGTCGAGTACGCGCGCCAGCTGGAGTAGGTCATTGTCGGTGGCCGGGGGCGGGCCAAAAAGGTTATAGGACAAGAAGTTTGCGTCCGCCCCGCTGCGTTGAGCCAAAGTCGTCACCACCACGGGAGGCGGCGCGCCCGTTCCCAGGCCCAGCCGGGGCAGTAGCCGCCGCAGCGTTGCGGCGCGCAGCGCGTCGGCGGCGCGGTCACGTGCCCGGCGGGACCGGTAGAGCCGGCCGCGGCCCTCGACCGTCTCCGAAGCCCGTACCACGACGGGCAACTCCTCGGCCACCAGCGGACCGATCCGCCGTCCCTTCCACCAGGCCACCAGCGCCACAACCAGCACCAGCTGCCAGGTGATCCAGGTGACGCTCTCCGGAATCAAATCGTAAATCGATGTCGGAGTGGGGTTCTCGCCCTCGGCGTGGTGCGGCGCGTACCAGATGAGGCGGGGCCGATCACCCGCGAGGTTCATCGCCAGCGCGGCATTGCCCGCATGCAGCAGGCCGTCGTTGGTCATGAAGTCGCTACTGCCGACGACGGTGACGGTGCGGCCGCCGTCACGATAGCGAATCAGAGCCCCGTCGTAGCACCGCGTCGCCACTCGGCCCTTGACGTCGTAGGTGTCGCTCGGCCCGAAGCGAACTGAGCCGGCTCGAACGGCCTCGCGCAGAGTGCAATTGGGGTCGCTGCTGAGAGCGCTCGTGGTCGCTTTGCTCAAATCCGGCGCCAGTGCCTCGCGGGTTCGTGCCGTCGGCTCCACCAGCAGTAGGTCGCCGGGAACGCTCGCCAGGCGGTCGAGCAGCGTGGTGTCGGCCAGGTATTCGGTTTCGGCCACCAAGGTCAGCGTGTCGGGGCGCGCAGCCTTTTCGACGTCGGCGATACGGTCGGCCGCGACGACGTCGACGCCGTTGTCGCGCAACAATGTCACCAACGCGTGGGCGCCGTCGGGTTCGGTGGACTCGGGATCCATCGGGAGGCCGGGCCGGGGTGCGGTCAGATAGGTGGTGAGCGCCGCCATCGCCGCAACCACGAGCAGTGTGACCAGCGGCCACCGCCAGGCCCGCCAACGGCGCGGCGCGGCCACGGACTGCGGAGGTGTTGCCGTGCCGGTCACCATCACCTGACCTGAGCCCATGACTCGGCTGCCGCGGTGTCTCCGGTCACCGGGGCGCTAGCCGGTGATCGCGACCGAAGGTGGTCATCGAGGTCGGCGATCATCTGGTAGGCCGCCGGTGTCCCGGGCCGCTCGCCATAGGTGACATCGTTGAACGCCGTTGCCGCCGTAGACAACTCGCCCGCCAGGTGCGGCAACGCCGCGCCCGCGTCGACGGCCAGCTCGTTGGCGGTGCGGCCGAGATTGGGACTGAGCACGCCGGTCTCTTCCAGCTGACGGGCGACGGCGCGCAGCCGGTGTCGTATCGCTGCGGCCCAATTCCCTTCCGCTGCAAAGGCTTCAGCGGTTGCGCGATGTTGCGCCGCGGTGAGCGCAGTGGTTTCGAACAATTGGTAATCGCCACCGCGTTTGGTGCGCATGGTGCGTCGCGTGACGTGGATGGCGACCGCCACCGCGACGGCCACCAGGACGAGCAGCACGGTGGCCGTGAACCACCCGCCCGGGATCTTGGACGTCGCCTCCAACAGTCGATACAACTTGTCGCTGAGCCATTCATCGAGTTGTTGCGCCGCGGAGCCCCGCGAGTAAATCGGCTTGTCCAGCTCGTTCTGGGCGGCCTGGTGTGCGGCATCGCGGTCGATGTCGATGGAAGGCACGGTCAGCTGGTCCTCATACCGGGCGCCGCAACCAGAGGTGGTCGGTGGACTCGGTCGCGTAGGGACCACCGGCGGCGCCGGTCTGCAGCACCAGGTCGAATGCCTCGGCGCGCATCCGGCGGTCGGTGTAGAGCAACACGATGACCCCGGCGTTGAACGGCGCGGTGATGATCTGGCCGACCGCAGATCCAATGGATGCGATCGTGGTAGCGATCAGCACGGCACTGATCGATCCGGCGCCGACCATCATCAGTTGGCCGCCGATGCTGAACGGCGCGGCGACCGCATTCGCGACCACGCTCGCAACGATGAACGTCAGGAGCCGGATGCCGAACACTCGCCAGAAGCTGTTGCGCACCAAAGCAAAGGATCGGGTGACCGCTTCGATGACCGGCAGCCTCTCCAGCACGATGAGCACCGGCGCGAACAACACCACGGTGTACAGGTAGGCCATCACCGCGGCCATCCCGAGCAACAGCGGAAATCCGAGCAGGATCGCTGCCGCCGGGTTGCCGACGGCCGCGATCACGGCGATGACCACCACCACCAGTCCGATAAGAGCCGCCACCACCGCCGCCTCGAGCAACGCCAGGCCCAGCAGTGCGGGGATGCGGCCACGAATCTTGGCCCAGGTTTCGCCGATCGTGATCGGCGACCCGAACACCGCCCGCCCGACGATCACCGTGAGCATCCCGGACAGCAACATGCCGCCCAGCCAGGTGACCAGCATGCCCACGCCCAACGATGTCATCAGCGTGCCCAGCACGCCCCAGTGCGGCTCGTCGGGGCTTTGCGTGGCGATTCGGCCGTAGCCGGCCAAGGGTCCCACCGTGGCGGCCAGCGAGACGATCTGCATAAGTACGACCACCATCGCGGTCAATCCGAGCGTCGCCTTCGGATTGGCGCGGATGTAACCCACCGCGCCGTTGAAGATGTCGCTGAGCGTAAGGGGCCGCAGCGGGATGATGCCGGGTTTGGCCGGGCCGTACCCCGCCGGCGGGCCATACCCCGGTGGGGGACCGTAGCCAGGCGGCTCGCCGTAGCCCGGCGGGGGGCCGTAGCCAGGCGGCGGGCCGTAGCCAGGCGGCGGGCCGTAGCCAGGTGAGCGCGGCGGCCATCCGCCATAGCCGGGTGGTGGGCCGCCATAACCGGGGGGCGCGCTGTACCCCGGCTGCACATATCCGGGGTAGCCAGGCGGCGGCGTGCTCACCGGGTGTGAAGGCCTTCGTCGTCGGTCACAGCGTTCATCCTGCCCATCCTGCCCTGCCGCTTTCAGCTGGGGGCATTTCCACCCGCTTTGCCCACGAGTGGCCGTCAGGAATGCCGGCGGCGCGTACCGTCTGGTCCATGGCAGAACTGCAGGCCCGGCTGCGGGCGGATCTGACCCAGGCGATGAAATCCCAGGACAAGCTGCGCACCGCGACCCTGCGCATGGTGCTGGCCGCGATCCAGACCGAGGAGGTCTCGGGCAAGCAGGCCAGAGAGCTCTCCGACGACGAGGTGATCAAGGTGCTGGCCAGGGAATCCCGCAAACGCGGTGAGGCGGCCGAGATCTACACCCAAAACGGGCGCGGTGAGCTCGCCGCCAACGAACACGCCGAGGCGCGGGTGATCGACGAGTACCTGCCCACCCCCCTTACCGACGCGGAGCTGGCCGATGTGGCCGACACCGCGATCGCCGAAGTGGCCGAGACCCTCGGCGAGCGGCCCACCATGAAGCAGATGGGACTGGTGATGAAAGCGGCCACCACGATCGCGGCCGGGAAGGCCGACGGCGCGCGACTGTCCGCGGCGGTCAAAGACCGCCTGTAGCCGCGTCGTTTGCCCGCGGGACGCCGGGGTATTCGTGCCGGTATGACCAATTTCGGCTATACCTTGATGACGGAGCAGAGCGGCCCGAAAGACCTTGTCCGGTACGCGATTTCGGCTGAACAACGCGGTTTCGACTTCGAGGTGTGCAGCGATCACTTCTCGCCATGGCTGACGTCGCAAGGACATGCGCCGAACGCGTGGGCGGTGCTGGGCGCGGTGGCGCAGGCGACCGATCATGTCGAGCTGTACACCTACGTGACCTGCCCGACGATGAGGTATCACCCCGCGATCGTCGCCCAACAGGCGGCCACCGTGCAGATCCTCGCCGACGGCCGATTCACCCTGGGACTGGGCAGCGGCGAAAATCTCAACGAACACGTGGTGGGCAAGGGCTGGCCAGCCGTCGAGCGTCGGCAAGACATGCTGCGCGAAGCCATCAAGATCATTCGCGAGCTGTTCGGGGGGCAGCTGGTGAACTGGCGCGGCGACTACTTCCAGGTGGACGCCGCGCGACTCTGGGACCTCCCCGAGGTGCCGGTGGGCATCGCCGTGGCGATGGGCGGGAAGAAGGCGATCGATAAATTCGCCAAACTCGCCGACCATCTGGTGGCGGTCGAACCCAACGGAGAGCTCGTCGACGCCTGGCACGCCGCCTGCCAAGCCACCAACGGCGTGGGCGCCCGTCGAGTTGTCGGGCAGATACCGGTGTGTTGGGATCCCGATCGCGACGCGGCCATCGACCGCGCCCATGACCAATTCCGCTGGTTCGCCGGCGGCTGGAAGGTCAACGCCGACCTACCGACGCCGGCCGGGTTCGCCGGTGCGACAAAATTCGTGCGCCGCGAAGACGTCGCCGGGAGCATTCCCTGCGGGCCGGACCTGGACGCGATCGTTGACGCTGTCCGGCCCTACTGGGAGGCCGGGTTCACCGATATCGCGCTCGTCCAGGTCGGCGGTGACGCACAGGAGCTGTTCCTCAAAGAAGCCGCCGAACCGTTGCTGCAGGCGTTGCGTGCCGCCGCGAACTGACGCACGTTTGGTGGTCCTTGGCCCGGGTATTCGATGCCGATGTCAAATCAATTGCAAGGCAAGAAAATCGCCATTCTTGCAGCGGACGGCGTGGAGAGGGTGGAGCTCGAGCAACCGCGAGACGCCCTGCAGCAGGCGGGCGCGCAAGTCCAGGTGATGTCGCTGGAATCCGGTGAGATCCAGGCACGCAACCACGATCTCGAGCCGGCGGGCACCTTCCCCGTCGACCGAGTGGTTGCGGAGTCGTCCGTCGACGAATTCGACGGGCTGGTGTTGCCCGGTGGCACGGTGAATCCCGACAAGCTGCGATTGGACAGATCGGCGGTCGCGTTCGTGGCGGAGTTCGTGGGTTCGGGAAAACCCGTTGCCGCGATATGCCACGGCCCGTGGACATTAGTGGAGGCGGGCGTGGTGGCCGGGCGGACATTGACGTCGTATCCGAGCATTCGCACCGATCTGCGCAATGCCGGCGCGCATGTCGTTGACCAGGAGGTTGTGGTCGACGGGAATTTAATCTCGAGCAGGTCACCAGCCGATCTCCCGGCCTTCTGCGCGACGGTGATAAAGCAGTTATCCCCCGTCTCCACGGTTTAGACCAGCCGTTTGCGGGCACAGTCTCGTAATGTCGCGATCACACGCGGCGAATTGACAGAAAGGCCCGCGCTTGACGACCACCTACCCTGGCCTGGTTGGCGCCTCGGCAGTTTCCGAGGTGTATCGGCCGCAACAAGATTCGCGTCTGCTGGTAGAAACAATGCGACAAAGCGGTATCGTACCCGGGCGCCGGGTGCTGGATTTGTGCACCGGGAGCGGCTATGTCGCGATTGCGGCCGCCGAGTTGGGCTGCGCCAGCGTCACCGCTTTCGACATCTGCCCCAACGCTGTGCGATGCTCGCGCGACAATGCCCTCGACGCCGGTGTGGAAGTCGACGTTCGGGAAGGCTCGTGGACAAGGGCTTTCGGCTGCGCTCCCTTCGACGTCGTGGTGTCGAATCCGCCGTATGTGCCCGCCCCGCCGGTTGACGACTCGGAAGTCATCCCGCGTGATGCCGGCCCGGCCTGGGCGTGGAATGCCGGCCCGGATGGGCGGCTGGTGTTGGACCCGCTGTGCAGGTCGGCGTCAAACCTGTTGTGCAAAAAGGGGACTCTGCTTTTGGTGCAGTCCGCATTCGCCGGTGTGCAACAATCGCTGGATGCGTTGCGAGCGAGTGGGTTGGAGGCCGAGGTGATCGCTTCCCAATGGATTCCATTCGGTCCGGTGCTTTCCGCGCGAGCGGCGTGGTTGGAGGCCACCGGTCGTCTGCGTCGCGGCTGCCGGGAAGAGGAGCTGGTGGTCATCCGGGCGGACAAACCATGACCGGCACCCGGGTACAGGTGGTTCCCAAAGGGCCCGTGCTGGTCTCGGGCCCGGCCCGGATCGAAGTGGCCGGCGGCCGCGTCGTGGAATCCGATCGATTCATGGTGGCGATCTGCACCTGCGCGCGCAGCAAGGAATATCCGCTGTGCGACACCAGTCATCGCCGATGCCGGTCCGTCCCGGCAAAGGATCAGGGCAGCACCTAACCGACTAGTTAGTCGAGCGGTCGTCGCAATGACGACTGGCCCAGCTTCCACGCCGCCATCATGTTGTCCCCCAGACGTTTTTCCACGACCGCGTGCGCGCGCATCCCGAACACCACGTCGCGGTCGAGGTGAGGTTCGCGGGCCACCAGATCACCGACGACGTCATGGCGCACCACCTGTTCGTGTACCGCGTCGGCCTCGACATGCTCGGCGTAGAACGCGACGCAGGCCGGCGGCGCGTTCAGCCGCTGCAGGGCCTGCACCATCCGTCGGGAGCCCGGCGGCGAGGTGATTTCCGTCGCGGCGAAGTGTCCGATCGCGGCGCCGCGCAACCAGCGGTGCAAACCGAACAGGGACATCACGTTGACCACCGCCAGCGACTCGGCCCGGACGGCGTCCAGGTAACCGAGATACGTCGCGTCCAGGTCGGCCGCGGTCAACAGGTCGGCGAAGAGCTGCTGGTGCAACCGCGGGCCCTGCCCCGCCCCGTATTCGTCGAATTCGATCGCCACGAAGGCCGCCTTCGCGGTGCCCATCAGCCGCGGGATCGCAAACGCGTGCGGGTCGCCTTCCTTGAGGTGGTAGAGCGACCTGTGCGCGAAGTACTCACGCATCTGCTGCCAGCTTCCGGTGTCGCGCAGATAGTACGAGGGGCCCGTTCCGTCGATGGGTTCGACCGAGGCCGCCTCCATTTCGACCGCCGCGGTGTGGCCGGGCTCGATGGGCCCGACGTCGCGACGGATCCCCGCCAGGAAGGCGTGTTCGAGTTCGGCGCGCAAGTGCAGCAGCGCCGGGTTCCATTCCCACGTCGCATCCACGCCCGCGAATCCGCGGTAGTGCAGCTCATAGCACATGAACAGGGCCAGCTGAAGGTCGAGACCGTAGGGGTCCGAATCGCGCACCGATGCGGTGATGCGGGCGAGCTGGTTGCGCGACGCGGGTCCGGTCACGGTGCGACGCACGGCCATCGACAATGGTCCGTGCGCTTCAGGCAGAACAGGCTCAATGCTGAGCGATGCGCTAGTCACGAAGGTGAACGTACCCGCTCAGGACGCGCGCAAACAGCTCAGCGGTTGACCGCTCCGGCGGGTGCCGGAAGTTGAAAGCTGATGTCTACCGTTGTTCCGTCTTCGGTGCAGTCCAGTTCGACCGCGCTGCTGATGGCTTTGATCAGTGGCAGCCCGCGCCCCCCGTTGCGGGGTTGCGCGGGCGGTGGCTTCCACGAGCCCCAATCGCCGACTCGCGCGCGGACTTCGCCTTCGAGGGCCTCGACCTCGATCAGCATGGTCCCGGCGCTCTGACCGCGGTATGCATGCTCCACACTGTTGGTGCACGCCTCGCTGATGACGAGCACGATGTCGGCGGCCAGCTCGTCGGGGACGTCGGCCGCGCGCAGCCAACGGGACAGCCGACGACGGATGCCCGATAATTTGTCAGCGCTGGCTTCGCTTTCGATCCGAAGTGGCACCAGCTCGTGCCGGTAGATGACCATCGCGACGTCGTCGTCATAGCCTGCCGCGGGAGCCAACTCGCCAAGCATCGCGTCGGCCACGGCGTCCAGCGGCAACTTCGTCGTTCCTACCAAAACGTCTGCTGCACGGGCGATTCCGTCGTCGATCGACTCGTGCTTGCGCTCGACCAAACCGTCGGTGAACAACATCAGCGTCGAGCCGGGCGGCAGCAGCTGGGAAACTTGCGGGCGAGGCCCGTCGCGGCGCACCGCGAGCGGCACCGATCGCGCACCGGTCAACGCCGTCGTCCCGGATCCGGCCGACGCCAACACGGCGGGCATGTGGCCCGCGTTGCTGTACTCCAAGACTCCGGATTCGGTGTCCAGGATCGCCAGGAACACGGTGGTGCAGTAGGCGTCCGGAATGAGTGCCGCCGCGGCGTCGAGTTGTTCGAGCAGCACCGCCGGCTCGGCACCGGTGAGCAACAGGGCGCGCGCCGAGCTGCGCAGCTGGCCCATGATCGCGGCGGCCGGCAAGCCACGACCGACGCAGTCACCGACGACGATGCCGATGCGGTGATCGCCGACGGGAAGCACGTCGTACCAGTCGCCGCCGATTTCGAGTGGCGGCACGGCGGGTTCGTAACGGACGGCGAAGCCCGGCGGCGGTTGCAGCGGCGGCAACATCGCGCGTTGCAACGTCATCGCCGTTTCGCGCGCACTCTCGAACTGGCGGACATGCTGCATCGCCAGGCTGAGGTGGCCGATCAAAACCGTGGCCAGCAGTCGATCCTCGCCGCTGACCCACCGCGGCACGCGCAGCTCCAACCACAGCGCCATGTCTCCCGCGCCCGAGAGCACCGCCACCAATCCCTTTGCCTTACCGGGTGATTCGGGCCCATCAACCGCCTTGGCCGTCAGCGGCAGCTGGTGTCGGGCGAATTCGAATATCATGCGCAGCCACGGATCCAGGTCGCGCCACGTCGATTCGTGTGGCTCGCCCGCCATCTGGACCACCGGTTCGCCCTGCGAATGCTCGCCGGGCGGCCACATGACCGCGATCACGCGCTGCACGTCGACCGTCGCCCGGCACTCCTCGAGGGTGATCGACAGCACCTCGTCCACGCTCTTGGCCACCGCGACGGCGGTGGCCAACCGGAGGACCGCGCTTTCCCGTGCGGCGAAAGCCCTTTCCGCCGTTATGTCGCGAATGGTTCCGACATAGACGTCTTTGCCGTCTTCGTCGGTGCCGCTGCCGCGGACTGCGTTGATGCTCACCGCCACCCAGGCAAGGTGGCCGTCTTTGCGGCGAATAGGTGTCTCGTAGTCGGCGCTGCCGTAGCTACGGACCCGGGATTGCTGTTCCGCGGCGGTGTTCTTGTCGACCAGCCATGGGTGGGGCCAGCGGTAAGGCAGGCCCTCGGAGGAATAGCCGAGTATCTCGGCGAACGCGTTGTTGATGTCGACGACCGCACCGGTGTGGTCGGCGACGAAAAACCCCTCTTGTAGGGAATTCACCAGGGCGGTGTGGAATTTGTCCCGGTCGGCCAGATCCTCGGCGCGGGCGCGCTGTTCGGCATAGGCCTTGGTGCCGTCGAGGAACCCCCGGGTCGCGATGTCGAGCGGGGCCAGCGTTTGCAAGAGGAATTCCAGTGCGACCGGCGCGTCGACGCGCACGTCGTGCGAGAGTTGGAGAATCAGGTGGACGTGCTGCTCGACGATATCGAGCACGCTGATCTGGTCCTGCAGGGCGCGGCGGCCCAGTTCGTGGGCGACGGCCAGGCTGTCCTCGTCGTGGGTGAGCAGATACCGTCGCAGCGCGGCGAGGTATTGGGCGCGGAAGTCGTCGGCGTGGGTCAACCCGAGACCCCTCGGTGACGTGCGGCGAGCACCATGGCGTCGTCCGATTCTTTCGAGTGTTTCGCCAAAATTTGTTCGGCGATGCCCGTGGCCGGGGCGGCGAAGTCGATGTGTTCGAGGTGGTCTTCGGTGATTCCGTCGCTGGCGATGATGAGCAAATCGCCGGTGCGTACCGGAATCACTTGCGCCGGAAAGATTTCCGGTATTCGATAGCCGACGATGCCAGCGGCCAAGCGTGCGGAAGAACGGACCTTGACACCCGGGGCAGCCTTGGCTACCAGGTTGGCCGTGACATTGCCCACCCCGGTCCAGTACAGCTGGCCAGTCTGAAAATCGAACTGTGCCAGGGTCATCGCGGCTCCCCTGGTTCCTTCTAGCACACGGTGACAGAGCTGGACCAAAACTTCAACCCGTTCGCCGCGGGCTTTCCGAACCGCCTCCGCCGCGGCGATTGCCGCGTTCGCGGCGGACGGGCCGTGGCCCAGGCCGTCCACGACACCGAACAGGGCACCTTGGTCCTCGATGCTGGCCGCGATCGCTTGATCGCCACAGACATACTCGCCGGGGCGTGGACGTCCCGCCGCCGCCCATTCGATCGGCCCCCACCGGCCCTGCTCAAGCACGCGCCGGCACCCACTTCCACATCTCGATGACCGTTCCGCGCCCGAGCTCGGATTCCACGATCATGCGGTCCATCAGGCGCCGCGAACCGGGCAAGCCGAGACCCAGCCCGCGTCCGGTCGAATAGCCGTCTTCCATCGCCCGTTCGATGTCGGCGATGCCGGGGCCCTCGTCCTCGGCGCGAATGATCAGCGCCCTGCGGCCCTCCCGGTCGGCCACCTCCACCCGCACCGCACCGTGGCCGGCGTAGCTGGTGATATTGCGCGCGACTTCCGAGATCGCCGTGGCGATCATCGTGACGTCAGTTAGAGAAAATCCCAGACCGAGGGCCAGCTCGTGCCCGGCTTTGCGGGCGTTGACGATGTCGTCGGGGTTGTTGATCGCGACGACGATCTCACCCGCCACCGTCGCGCCCGATCGTCGATTTGCCCAGTCCCAGTTTGCGATTCAGGAGCGCTATCCCTTCTTCGAGGTCTAGCGCGGTGTTCATGTCGTCGAACGCCAGGCCCAACTGCACCATCGCGAAAGCCACCTCTGGCTGCAGGCCCACGATCACCGTGATGGCGCCGCGCAGCCGGGTCATGTGCGCGATCGTCCGCAGCGACCGCGCGGCAAAGGAATCCATCACGTCGATGGCGGTGACGTCGACGACGATGCCCTGCGCGCGAAACCGGCTGACCCTCTCCATGAGGTCATACCGCAGCCGCTCGGTGTCGGAATCGGTGAGCGCAGCTTGCACCGTTGCGATCAGAATCGCACCCTGTTTCAGGATCGGTACTGGCATATGGCTGGTTACGGTCGCGCTTAGCCGGTTTGCTCGCCGGTGCGGGTGACCTCGTACCCGAGCAGGCGCTCGGCTTCTTCGATGCCGCCCTGCAGGTCGCCGACGGCATTCATCTTCGACAGGTCCAGGCCGATCGTCACCAGTGTCAGGGCGATCTCGGAGGACAGCCCGGTGATGATCACGCTCGCACCCATCAAGCCCGACGCGTCAACCGTCTGCACCAGGTGGTTGGCCACGGTGGAGTCGATGGTGGGCACACCGGTGATGTCGATGACCACGACCTTCGCGCGGTTCGCCCGGATGGCGCGCAGCAACTGCTCGGTGACTTGTCGAGCGCGCTGACTGTCGAGCACGCCGATGATGGGCAGAATCAGCAGCTGCTCGCGCACCTGCAGCACCGGCGTGGACAGCTCGCGGATGGCTTCCTGCTGCTGGCGGATGATGCGCTCGCGTTCCTGCACGAAGGACACGCCCACGGTATTGGCGATACGGTTGGCCGCCGGCTCATAGGCGTCCAGAACGCGGTTCAGCATGTCGAACTCGGCCTGATACTTCTCGAACAGCGAGCGGGCCAGCACGTCGCGCAGCAGCAGCACGATCCCGAGTACCTCGTCGGTTTCCACCCCTCGCGGGATGATGCGCTCGGACAGGTCGCGCGCGTAATCCTGCAGCGCCTCGACGCTACCGGTCTCGAGCACCTCGACGTAGTTGTCGTAGACGGCAGTCGCCTCGGAGAAGATCTCCTCGGGCGTCATCGCCGTCAGCAGTTCGGCCGCGGTGATCCTGCGGGCCCACTCTTCGCGCAGCACCGTCCGATTTCGACGGAGGTGTTGGACCAGCTGTGGCAGCAAGCCCTCGCTGGAAACGACGGCGGCCTGAGCCGTCGCGTTGGCGTTGGAGTCTGTCGGTGAATCTGACATGTGGCCTCCCAAGGCCTCCCAAGTGCACCTAAGTGTTACAGCTCTCCCAGGGCGCGGGCCCCTATGGGGAGACTATCCTGGCGACGCCACGCGCAGTGTTGAGGGCTTCGTCTTCTCGCAGTTGGCCGGGCGGGTTAGGCTGGCACACACTGAAGGACTTGAGGCACGGACAAAGGATCGCCATTGTCAGCTCCCGATTCGATCACCACGCTGGTTGCGGACCACGATGGGGTCGCTGTGGTCAGTGTCAGCGGCGAAATCGACCTTGTCACCGCGCCCGCCTTGGAACAAGCGATCGGTGCAGTCGTGGCCGAAGGCCCGACCGCGCTGGTCATTGACCTTTCCGGGGTGGAATTTCTCGGTTCGGTGGGACTCAAGATTCTGGCGGCGACGTACGAGAAACTCGGCGATGCCGCTGAGTTCGGCGTGGTGGCCCGCGGCCCGGCGACGCGACGGCCAATTCACCTGACGGGTCTGGACAAGACCTTCCCGCTGTATCCGACCCTCGATGACGCCCTGACCGGCGTGCGGGACGGCAAGCTGAATCGCTAGCTGTTTGCCTCAACGCGAGTTTTGCCAAAGCTCAACGTGTCTGGCAATCAGAACACCCTGAACTGACGAGCGATCTCCTGGATTGATCGGTCCCCTTCGGCATGCACGCCCAAGGCTTCCCACGTGCCTCGTTGCGTGACCCACTGGACGAAGGCCTCGGCCCCGCACGTGATGCGGGCGGCGACCTCAGCGCCGCCGATGCGGATTTTTCGGCCGGCGCTTCCGTCGAGGTCTATCTCGACGGCATTGCCCATGCGCGCCAGCAGGGCCGCGTTCTGCTGGGGCAGCGCCGCTTCGATCCAGTCGAGGGTGGGCGCCAGCCGCAACTCGTCCGACGGCGCCTCTCCGCTCAGCGGCCCACCCGGTGCCAGGAGGTCATATCTGAGGTGGACGAAATGTTCGAAGGCGAACGCGTTCGCGATGAGCGGCGCCGGGTAGGTTCCGACGTCTCCCAGCGGCACCTCAACGATCTGGGCGTCCTGTTCCTGCAACGCGGCGAGCACCTCAAGGCCCTTGGCGCTGACCGAGTCGTAGTCGGCCACAATCTGTTCGTGCGTCATGTCGCGACGCGACTCCACATACAGGTCGGCTGCCCGTTCGGCAGGCAGCGCTGCGGGGTCGGGCAGCATCGCCGGGTCCACGGCCAGCCAGAAGCTACAAGCCATGTGCGACAAGACATCTCGCGCCGACCAGCCCGGGCAGCCGCTGGTCTTCGTCCAATCGGAGGCGTCGAGCTCGCGGGCCAATGCCAAGACGGTCTCCCGGTCGGCCTCGATAGCTTTCAGCGCGGAACCCATGTCCTTCATGTCCGTAGCCCTCCTTGTGACTTGATACTGGACTTTCGAAACTTCTCAGCGAGGTAACTAGAAACCTACATACTGTATGTATGAAGATACATACGGTATGTATGAAAGGCAAGAGCTGATGGTTGAAACGCGCCGCACGCAGGCCGAGCGAGCCGCGGAAACCCGCGAGGCGCTGGTCACGGCCGCCCGACCGCTTTTTGCCGCACACGGCTTCGCCGATGTCGCGTTGGAGACGATCGTGCGCGCGGCGGGCGTGACCAGGGGCGCCCTGTATCACCACTTCACCGACAAGACCGAACTTTTCGCGGCGGTCTTCGAACAGGTCGAGGCTGAAGTAGCCGAGCGCATGGCCCAGGCGATCGTGGCCGCCCAACAGACGGACCCGATCGAAGTCATGCGGCTGGGGACCGACTTCTGGCTTGATGCCTGCTCCGACCCGGAGGTTCAGCGGATCGTCCTGGTGGACGCCCCGGCCGTGTTGGGCTGGACGCGGTGGACCGAGATCGGCAACCGCTACAACATCGGGATGGTGCAGGGGCTGCTCAAGAACGCCATCGACGCCTCTCGGATCCCGCCACAACCTGTGGAGGCGACAGCGCTGACGCTATTGGGGGCGATGCGGGAAGCAACCCTGTTCGTGGCGCGGGCCGATGACCACGCGGAGGCGCGTCGTGAAGCCGGCGCGGTGATGGAGCGGTTCATTCGCGCGCTGAGCGCCACCTGATACGGCGTGCGGCCGTGCGATGATCACGGCTATGGATGTCGATCATCCGGAAGACGATCAGGGGTGGGACCGGCGCGAGCGCGGTGAAACGGAAATCGAACGGTTGGACCGCAACTGGAACAGCCTGCTGCAGGAGCTGCGGGTGGTCCAGACCGGCGTGCAGCTGCTCACCGGGTTCCTCCTGACGCTGCCGTTTCAGCAGCGATTCGACGTACTCAGCGGGCACATGCGGGTGCTCTATCTGGCCACCGTGGGGTGCTCGGTGGGCGCGACGGTGCTGCTGATCGCCCCGGTGGCTACGCACCGCTTGCTGTTCCGGCGGCACCGACTGCAGGTGCTGGTGTCGGCGGCGCACCGGTTCGCCTATGCCGGACTGGCGCTGTTGGGTGCCGCGCTCACCGGCGTGACGGCGATCGTCTTCACTGCGGTGGCTGGGCGCACCCCGGGCCTGGTCGCCGGGGTATGTGCGGTGGCGCTTTTCGCCCTGTTCTGGCTGTTGTTGCCGGTGTCGCTGCGCGGCCGCGAGTTCTAGCCGGCCGCTCGAACCCGGCTTGTCCCCCGGTTCGGCTCGTGTGCAATTTCTTTCTGCTTTCTGCGTGTGGATTGAACCCCGATGGGGTACACCGCGTGACCTAGGGGTGACTGCAGGAAGTCGGTCAGACCCGCCGCTGCGCAGGAAGGGATCGCTCATGACGACCGTTAGCGACTATGACGCACGCCGCGTGTCCGACGTCGAGACTATGGACAAGTCCGGCCTGCCCGACTTAGCGCCCCCGTCATCGGGGGTAATCGTCGACGACGACGCAAGTGAGACGTTTTTCGAACTGCCCGACGCCGACCTGTCGGGTGAAGAACTGGTGGTGACGGTGATTCCCGCCCGCGCCGACGAGTTCACCTGCTCGAGTTGCCATTTGGTGCAGCATCGCAGCCGGTTGCGCAGCCCGGACGGGGCGTCACCGATCTGCGCGGATTGCGCGTAGTTCAGCAGCTTCTAATCGAGTGTGCGCGAGCATTTGAGTGTGAACTCAGGGCTTTCGGTGTGAAGTGACGGCGAGATTTTCGCCGTCTGACCGCCCTGATTACACAATGAAATTTGCGGACATTTGCAACAGCCCCGCGACCACCGATTTGTCGCTCACTGGTGGACACAAAGCACATCGCTTCCCCGCCAGTGACAGGTGTGGCCGATGTGGCTCAACTAGCCGCCGCGGATTGGCGCCCCGAACGCTGTCGCAGCCGGCACCGCGGATCCCCGCCGACGACGGTAGGCTGCAGCCGATCGCGGGGCTGCAATTGGCCAGTCCTGCAAAGCAATCCAGAGGCAGGGTCGTCGATGAAGGTACTGCTATCCATCGCGGTGTTCCTGGCGAGCGCGACGGCGTCGGCCGCGACCGCGCACGCAGACCCGAACGACGCGCAGTTCCTGAAAAACATCCAAGACAACATGGGTCGACCGATCACCGACCCCCAAGCGCTGATCGCGTCGGCGCACGAAATCTGCTCGGAGCTACAGGCGGGCAAGCCCGCCAACGCCGTCATCACCGACATCCGGGTCGGCAACCCGGATTGGTACTACAACGAAGCGGGCTACTTCGTCAGCGCCAGCGTCGAGGCTTACTGCCCGGACCGGCTCGCCAGCGAATGAGCTCTCCGGCAGGCGTCAGTCAAATTTGCTCGAGAACTGCGGGCAGTAGGCCCCCGTCGCCGCACCCATGATGGTGGCGATGGAGGAGTCCTGTAACTGCGGGAGTCCCGATTTCGCGTCGGCGAAGGTTTGCTCGAACGTGAATCCGTGGGTCCAGTCGACACACACCGCATGCCCGATGTTGACCATCGTCGAGTCCCCGCCGTTCGGCCAGGAGATGCCTTTCTTCGTGAGGGCTTGCAGGTAACCGTCGTCCGCCGAATCCGCGTTGGCGATCGGGGCGATGAGGACTGCGGCACCGCCCAGCGCGGCGGCAAGCAGACCGGTGATTCGTCCGGT
Source organism: Mycobacterium conspicuum (assembly GCF_010730195.1). NCBI lineage: Bacteria > Bacillati > Actinomycetota > Actinomycetes > Mycobacteriales > Mycobacteriaceae > Mycobacterium > Mycobacterium conspicuum. Next base: position 5,430,937 of record NZ_AP022613.1, on the reverse strand, counting down.
GTTCTTCATGTGTGACTCCTCGGTGTGGGCACGTTGCGTGCAGGCCCCTGTTGGCACCGGCGTGCCAGCAAACAGATTATGTCGAGACTGCGGGCCCGCGCGCCATGAAATGGCGGATATTCAGTGCGAAGACACCAGATTTAACAATGGTCGGGGTGGCGATCGGGGTGACGGGATTTGAACCCATCCCGAACGGTGCTGAGCTGGGTAAACGGCTCACCGCATGGTAGCTGCGGGACAAGGGCGACCGCTTTACAAGGCTAAGTAGGTTTTATCTAAAACTAATAAGATGCTATAAAGCTTGTAATGGACCCGCACTCCAATCCATACACACCTAACGCGGGCGCGAAGCCGCCCCTAATCGTCGGTCGAGACGACCAGCTCGCCTCTTTCGATCTCTTGCTAGCGCGACTCGAACGCGGGCGTACCGAGCAATCAATGATCATCACCGGGCTACGCGGAGTCGGCAAGACGGTGTTGCTGGGCCAATTCAACAAAAAGGCTGACGCCCGCAACTGGGCCACGATCGAGATCGAAGTCAGCAAGCACGACAACGACGACTTCCGGAGACAGCTTGCCCGAGGATTTCGGTCAGCTCTTTTGCAGATGTCGCCGAAGGCGCGGTGGGGCGACCGCGCCCGGCGACTGGCTGCAGTGATCAAATCGTTCACGGTAGCCATCGATCCGGACGGTAAGATCACGGCCGGCCTCGACACTGATGCTGCAGACGGGATCGCCGACTCTGGTGACCTCTCCACAGACCTGACCGAACTACTTGTGGCCGTGGGTGAAGCCGCTGCAGACCACCAGACCGGCGTCGTTCTATTGCTTGACGAGATTCAGTTTCTGCGGCGTGAACAGCTGGAGGCGTTGGTCGCTGCATTACACAAGACTGTTCAACGAGAGCTTCCGGTGACCATGGTGGGCGCAGGCTTACCGCAGATCGCCGAACTGGCCGGCGAAGCGAAGTCTTACGCGGAACGGCTTTTCAAGTTTCCTGACATCGGGGTGCTTTCCGAGGAAGACGCTGGTGCGGCGTTGTCTAAACCTGCCGCAGAAGAGGGTGTCACCTTCGAAGACGCCGCACTAGAACTTGCGGGTGAAGTGACTGGGCGATACCCCTATTTCCTCCAGGAACTCGGTTATGCCATTTGGCCGATAGCTTCCAACGACCGCATCACACGCACGGACGTCGAACAGGCTCGGCTGGTGTATGAGGACAAGCTCGACGGCAGCTTTTTCCGAGTGCGGATGGATCGTGCTACGGAACTCGAACAGGCGTATCTCAGGGCAATGGCCGAACTTGGTCCACAACCGCAGCTTGCCAGCGCCGTCGCCCGCCTCCTGAATCGAAGTTCGGAGCAATGCGGGCCAACTCGATCAGGGCTGATTGAGAAGGGTCTTCTCTACACGCCTAATCACGGGTATGCCGCATTTACAGTTCCTCACTTCGATCAGTTCATGCGGCGGTCTGTGCCGACGCTATCCGTGCCGCCCGTCAGGCAGCGGCGCAAGAGTTCCCGACGCAGAGATTGAGCGTTCGACCAAGCGGTTAGCGAGACTAGCCGACGATCGCCGCCATGGAATCCCATAGCGCGCAGTCGACGTGCGCGATCGCCTAGTGTCATCGAAACCCGGCTTGATAAACCAGTCGTGGTCGGGGTGGCGGGATTTGAACCCACGGCCTCTTCGTCCCGAACGAAGCGCGCTACCAAGCTGCGCCACACCCCGCTTGAAGCTTCGACAGCCTATCGCACCCGCGCGCCGGCTGGCGAAACCGCTGGCAGGGCATCACTTCCAGGCGCATGAGCGTTCGAATTCGACCAGCGCCTCGGCGGGTCCGCTGGGATCAAGCCCCTGGGCGCTGACCCACTCGTCGCTGAAATAGGTGTCGGCATACCGGTCGCCGCTGTCGGCAAGCAGGGTGACCACCGAACCGCTGCGGCCCTCGGCCACCATCTCGGCGAGCAACCCGAAGGCGCCCCACACGTTGGTGCCCGTCGACGGCCCCACCCGGCGGCCGAGCACGGCGCTGACATGGCGGGCCGCGGCGATCGATGCCGCGTCGGGCACCGAGACCATCCGGTCGACCACGCCGGGCAAAAACGACGGCTCGACCCGCGGCCGTCCGATGCCCTCGATCCGCGACGACGCCTCCATCACAAGGTCGTCCCGGCCCTCGGCGTAGGCGGGGAAGAACGCCGAGTTCTCGGGGTCGACGACGCACAACCGGGTCGCGTGCCGCCGGTAGCGGATGTAGCGCCCGATCGTCGCGCTGGTTCCGCCGGTGCCGGCGCCGACCACGATCCACTCCGGGATGGGGTGCCGCTCGTCGCGCATCTGCGCAAAGATCGACTCGGCGATGTTGTTGTTGCCGCGCCAGTCGGTGGCGCGCTCGGCGTTAGTGAACTGGTCCAGGTAGTGCCCGCCGGTCTCGCGCGCCACCCGCTCGGCCTCGGCGTACACCTGGCTCGAGTTCTGCACGAAATGGCAACGCCCGCCTTGTGATTCGATCAATGCCACCTTGGAGGGACTGGTCGTCGCGGGCACGACGGCGACGAACGGCAGGCCGAGCAGCGACGCGAAATAGGCCTCGGAGATCGCCGTGGAACCCGACGACGCCTCGACCACCGTGGTGCCCTCGTCGATCCACCCGTTGCACAGCGCGTAGAGGAACAAGGAGCGAGCCAGCCGGTGTTTGAGGCTGCCGGTGATGTGGGTCGTCTCGTCTTTGAGGTACAGCTCCACGTCGGCGCTCCACGCCGACGGCAGCGGATACCGCAGTAAATGCGTGTCGGCGCTACGGCGGGCGTCGGCCTCGATCAGCCGGACCGCGTTGTCCGTCCAGGAACGCGAGCGGCTGCGGACCGCGATGTGGGTTCGGTCGTTCAACGCAGCGAAGCTGCTGGCTGAAAACGGCCCAGATTGCTGCTCGAGTCTCGCCCGCCCATCGGGGTGGCGATCAACGTCAGCAGGGTCGCCTCGGGCCGGCAGCAGAATCGCACCGGCGCAAACGGGGAGGTGCCGATCCCGGCGGACACATGCAGCCGCATGTCGGCGCCCCAGCGGGACGGACCCTTCGCCCGGGTGCGGTCCAGCCCGCAGTTGGTCACCAGGGCCCCGTAGAACGGCAGGCAGAGCTGCCCGCCGTGGGTGTGGCCCGCCATCACCAGCTGGTAGCCGTCGGCGGCGAAGCGGTCCAGCACCCGCGGTTCGGGCGAATGCGTCAGCCCCAGCCGCAGGTTCGCCACCTGGCTGGCGGGTCCCGCGATCGCGTCGTAGCGGTCCCGATCGATGTGCGGGTCGTCGACGCCGGCCGCCGCGATGTGCAGGCCGGCCACTTCGAACTCACGGCGGGTGTGGGTGAGGTCGAGCCAGCCGCGCTCGGTGAACGCCGCCCGCAGGTCCTGCCAGGGCAATGGCTCTCCGCGAACTCGGTGACCAGGATTCGTCAGGTAGTTCAGCGGGTTCTTCAGGCGCGGCCCGAAGTAGTCGTTGCTGCCGAAGACGAACACGCCCGGTCGCGACAACAGGTCGCCCAGCGCCTGGACGACGGCCGGCACCGCCCTGGGGTGCGCCAGGTTGTCGCCGGTGTTGACCACCAGGTCGGGCTCCCAGCTGGACAGCTCCCGCAGCCAGGCCTGCTTGCGGCGCTGATTCGGCGTCATGTGCAGGTCGCTGATGTGCAGCACGCGCAGCGGCGTGGAGCCCGGCGTCAAGACGGGCATGGTCAGCTCGCGCAGCACGAACGCGTTGCGCTCGACCACTGCGGCGTAACCGAGCCCGGCAACGGTCGAGCCGAGCGCTACGGCGCCGGTGCGAATCAAGGCGGCGGGCAGCGGGGCAGTCGGGCGTGCATCAGCCATGCAGGCAGCCTACTGCCCGTCGGGCGCTGACGCCGCGTCTCTGGCTACGGCGGCGGTGGTGGCGGCGGAGGGGCCAGCAACGGAATGGTGATCGGCGGCAGGCCCGGAATCTCCACCACCTGCGATCCGACCGGGACGGGTATCCCGGGCAGACCTTCCGGCGGCGGCGGCGGTGGCGGCGGGATGCCGTTACTGACCTGAATCGTGATGATCGAACCCGGAATGGTTTGGCCGCTGGGCGATGTCCCGACGACTTCGCCGAGCTTGGCGGTGCTGTTGACCGAGTTGGTTTGGTCGGCCACCTGGAAGCCGGCTTCCTTCAGGCGTGTGCGCGCGGCGTCCACCTCCAGCCCGGCGACGGTGGGCACACGGGACGCCGGGGAGCCGTCGACGTAGCGAGGGTCGGTGGCCGGCAGCTGCACCGGACCGAAATTGGTGGCGATCGGCTTCATCGCCGTGAACCAGGTCCGGGCCGGCTCATTCCCGCCGTACAGGTCGCCGTCGCCGCAGTGGCGCAGCGGCGACGAACACAGGTCGGTGGGATTGGGCGAGTCGTCATAGATGTAGTTGGCCGCCGCGTAGTGGCTCGTGAAGCCGACGAACCCGGAGGAACGGTGGGCCTCGGTGGTGCCGGTCTTGCCCGACACCGGCAGATCCCAGCCGGCCGCGCTGGCCGAGCCGGCCGCGGTGCCGCCGCCGAGCGCGTCCTTACTCATCGCGTTGGCCAGGGTGTTCGCCAGCCCCTCGGGCACCACCTGGTCGCAGGTCTCGGTGGTGACCGCGACTTCGTTGCCGTTACGGTCGATCAGCTTGTCGATCGGGCTCGGCGGGCACCACACGCCACCGGAGGCCAGGGTGGCCGCGACGTTCGACAGCTCGAGCGCGTTCAGCTCGATTGGGCCCAGGGTGAAGGAGCCGATGTTCTGCCGCTTGACGAAATCGGCCAGGCTCTCGTTGCTGTCGGGGTTGTAGTCGCGGGCGGTGCCGGGGTTGGCGTAGGAGCGCAGGCCGAGCTTGATCGCCATGTCGACGGTGCGCGACACCCCGACCTGCTGGATCAGCTTGGCGAACGCGGTGTTGGGTGAGGTGGCCAGCGCGTCGGTGACATTCATCGAGCCCCGGTAGTTTCCGGCGTTGACCACGCACCAGGTGTCCTTGGGGCAGCCCTTGGCCCCGCCGCTGCCCATGCCCTTGGCCTGGAACCGGCCCGGCACCTCGAGGGTGGCGTTGATGCCCATGCCCATGTCCATCGCGGCGGCGGTGGTGAAGATCTTGAAGATGGACCCGGCGCCGTCGCCGACGAGGGAGAACGGCTGCGGTCGCATGGTTTCGCCGGCGTCGGTGTCCAGCCCGTACTTGCGGTTGCTGGCCATGGCCATCACGTGGTGGGCGTTCTTGCCCGGTTCGATCACGCTCATCACGCTGGAAATGCCCGGCAGGGTCGGGCTGGCGAACTTGTCGATGGCCGCCTTGACCGGGATCTGCACGTCGGGGTTGAGCGTGGTGCGGATCAGGTAGCCGCCGCGGGCCAGCTGCTCCTTGCTGATGCCCGCACGCGACAAGTACTCCTGGACGTAGTCGCAGAAGAAGGCGCGGTCGCCGGCCGCGATGCAGCCCCGGGGCAGTTCGTTCGGCTGCGGCAATATACCCAACGGCTGCGCCCTGGCGGCGCGCAGCGCGTCGGCCTGCTCCGGCAGATTCTCAATCATGGTGTCCAGCACCAAGTTCCGCCGGGCCAACGCGCCCTCGGGGTTGACGTACGGGTTGAGCGTGCTGGTCGACTGGACCATGCCCGCCAGCAGCGCCGCCTGCTGCCAGTTCAGGTCGGAGGCGTTGATGCCGAAGTAGGTCTGCGCGGCGTCCTGCACACCGAACGAGCCGTTACCAAACGAGACCAGGTTCAGGTAGCGGGTCAGGATCTCCGGCTTGGTGAAGGTCTTGTCCAGCGTGAGGGCCATGCGGATCTCGCGCAGCTTGCGCGCCGGAGTGGTTTCGACGGCCGCGCGCTTTTCGGCGTCGGTTTGCGCGGTCACCAGCAGCTGATAGTTCTTGATGTACTGCTGTTCGATCGTCGAGCCGCCGCGGGTGTCGACGTCGCCGCGCGCGTAGCCGGCCAGACCGGTCAGGGTGCCCTTCCAGTCCACGCCGTTGTGCTCGGTGAACCGCTTGTCCTCGATGGACACGATCGCCAGCTTCATCGTGTTGGCGATCTTGTCGGTGGGCACCTCGAAGCGTCGCTGCGAGTACAGCCACGCGATCACGTTGCCCTTCGCGTCGACCATCGTCGAGACGGCCGGCACCTGCCCCTCCATGAGCTGAGCCGAGCCGTTGGCGACGACCTCCGAGGCGCGGTTGGACATCAGCCCCACGCCACCCACGAAGGGGAACATCAGGGCGGTGGCCACAACGCTGGCCAGCAGGCAGCACCCAGCGAGCTTGAGGACCGTCAGGACGGCCGGGGGGCGCTCTGCCATGCGTACTACCCTAACCGCCCGCGTGCACGTCCCCAGAAATCATTGGCCGCCCGCGACCCCGAAAAAGCTCTCTACCAGGTGACCAGTGGTCGCCTCATAGGGTTTTCGCCTGCATTACTGGTCAACCGCCCAAAACGGACTGGCTGGGCTACTGTTGCCCGAACCGTATGCGCCGAGACGGGACGCTTGTGCCAGAAAAAGCTTTATCAGACTGTTGCATAATTACCACCTGACCACCTAACTTAGACACACGGTGAGATTCAGGTAACACCGAAGTGCATAGTGTGGCCCCCGACATACGGCCGCAGCTGATCTGCACTCGAGGAGGGCGGTCGCAAAACGCGACCGGGAGGAAGGAAACAGCTCGTGTCAGGTACGCGGCCGGCCGCGCGACGAACCAACCTGGTTACTAGCCATACCACCCTGCGCAGTGTCGACGCAGAGGAGCGGATCGCCTGGGTGTCCAAGGCATTGTGCCGGGCAACCGATCCCGACGAACTGTTTGTCCGCGGAGCCGCTCAACGCAAAGCCGCGGTGATCTGCCGGCACTGCCCCGTCATGCAGGAATGCGGCGCCGACGCGCTGGACAACAAGGTCGAATTCGGCGTCTGGGGCGGGATGACCGAGCGCCAGCGCCGGGCCCTGCTCAAGCAGCACCCCGAGGTGGTGTCGTGGGCCGACTTCTTCGACAAGCGCAAGCACCGCAGCGTCGGCTAAGTACTGCGCTTCGTCATTACTGTCCTGTTACGGCACTCGGAAATCCGCGTCGGGTCAGACGCGTGTTGAATTGCTTTGAGCGTAGCGCGGTTTGGGCCCGTATGGACCCCTTTTCGCTCGTTCTCTAGCTGGCCCCAGCGCGACTCGCATCGTCGCCGGCCGCCGTGATCTGATCGGCGAGCGCGCGGAGCGCCTCGAGGTCGCTGACATCGAACGGCAGCGACGGCACCCCGATGACCGGCACGTGCGGGTTGGCCCCGGTGAAGCGGGACAGCAGTCGAACCTCCCGTTTGGCGGTCAGTCCGCGGTCGGCGTGGATTTGCAGCACGGCCGCGGCCAGCGCGGCGGCCGCGGCGTCTCCCTCGGCGGTCGCCAGCGTCTCGGTGCCGTCGATCGCCCGTTCGACCGGCAATGAACACAGCATCGGATGCGTGCGATTCAAGACCAGTCCCGCCAGCGGCATACCCTCCTGTGACAGCCGATCGACGAAGAACGACGCCTCGCGCAGCGCGTCGGGTTCGGCCGCCGACACCACCACGAACTGCGTGCCGCGCCGCTTCAGCAGCGAATAGGTGCGGTCCGCCTTCTCTCGCCAGCCGCCGAATGTGGCTTCCAGCGATTGCACGAAAGACCCTATGTCGCTGAGTAATTGCGAACCCATGATGGTGGAGAGCGCCTTCATGGCCAAGCCCATCGCGCCGGTGACCAACCGCCCGATGCCGCGGCCCGGTGCGAGCAGCAGCCGCCACAGTCGGCTATCCATGAAGCTGCCCAAGCGTTTTGGCGCGTCCAGGAAGTCCAGCGCGTTGCGCGAGGGTGGAGTGTCTACCACGATCAGGTCCCAGCGGTCCTGACCCAACAGTTGGCCGAGTTTCTCCATCGCCATGTACTCCTGCGTGCCGGCGAGGGACGTGGCAACGGTCTGATAGAACTGGTTGTTCAACAGCGATTGCGCGCGCTCTGGGCCGGAGTACTGGATCACCATTTCGTCGAAGGTGCGGCGCATGTCGAGCATCATCGCGTACAACTCGCCGGACACTTCGGGCGCCAACGGGACGCGCTGCGGGGTGTTGCTGAGGTCGTTGACCCCCAGCGCCTGCGCGAGTCGCCTGGCCGGGTCGATCGTCAAAACGCAGACGGTGCGGCCATATTCGGCCGCGCGCAATGCCATCGCCGCCGCCGTCGTGGTCTTGCCGACGCCGCCGGCGCCGCAGCACACCACCACCCGGTTCGATGTGTCGGCCAAGATCGCCGCCATGTCAAGCGTTTCCGGCTTCACGCTCATCGAACTCCTTGATGTGCAAGAGATTCCGAAAGTTCGTACAGGCTGCCGAGGTCGACGCCGTCGGAGATGGCCGGCAACTCCAGCCGCGGCACCTTGAGGGCGTCGAGTTCTTGTGCGGTCTCGGCGCGGGCGCTGATGCGGGTGGCGTGCTGGATGGTCTCGGTTAGCAGGCCGGCGAAGTCGGTGTCGTCGAGCGTGATACCGGCCAGCTTCAGGCCGGCCCGCAGCGCGTCGGTGTCGACATGACCTTCGGCGGCCTTGGCCAGGTCGCCGGGCTCCAAGTGCGAGGGGATGTTGCGGTTTACGATCACGCTGCCGATGGGCAGGTCCAGCTCGGAAAGTTCCTCGATGGCCTCCAGCGTCTCCTGTACCGGCAGCGCTTCCAGCAGAGTCACCAGGTGAATGACGGTCAGGTCCGAATGCAGCAGCTTCACCACGCCGTCGGCCTGCGAGTGCACCGGCCCGCCCTTGGCCAGGTCGGACACCGCCTTGGTGGTGTCCAGGAAGCGGGCGATCCGGCCCGTCGGCGGGGAGTCCACGACGACCGCGTCGTAAACCGGAAGCTTGTTCTTGTCCAGCCGCACCACGGCTTCCTTGATCTTGCCGGTGAGCAGCACGTCGCGCAGGCCGGGCGCGATCGTCGTCGCGAACTCGACCGCGCCGATGCGGCGCATCGCCCGGCCCGCCATGCCGAGGTTGTAGAACATCTCGAGGTATTCCAGAAACGCGGCCTCGATGTCGATCGCCAACGCGTTAACCTGGCCGCCCCGCTCGGCGGTCGCGATCTTGACCTCTTCATACGGCAGCGGCGGGACGTCGAAAAGTTGCGCAATCCCTTGGCGCCCTTCAACTTCGACGAGGAGTACTTTGCGGCCCCCCGCCGCCAGGGTCAGAGCCAGCGCCGCCGCGATGGTCGACTTGCCGGTGCCGCCTTTGCCGGTCACGAAATGCAAGCGCGCCTTCGACAAGCGCGCCGGCCAGCCGACCGAACTGCCGGCGCTAGGTGTCTTTGCCACCATCGCATGCTAGCCCGCCCCCTTCCGACCGATAAGCTGCCGTCATGAGCCAACCCACCGCATGGGAGTACGCCACCGTTCCGCTGCTCACGCACGCCACGAAGCAGATCCTCGACCAGTGGGGCGCCGACGGCTGGGAGCTGGTGGCGGTGCTGCCCGGGCCGACGGGTGAGCAGCACGTCGCCTACCTGAAACGGCCGAAGTGACCACTGGCCCCGCCCGGGCCCGGCTCGAGCAACTGGGTGTGGTGCTGCCGCAAGTGGTAGCGCCGCTGGCGTCCTACGTGCCGGCGGTGCGCACGGGCAACCTGGTCTACACCTCCGGGCAGCTGCCGATGGAGGGCGGCAAACTGGCCGCGACCGGCAAGGTCGGCGGTGGGGTCAGCCCGGAGGAGGGCAAGGCCTTGGCGCGCATGTGCGCGCTCAACGCGCTCGCGGCGGTGGGCTCGGTGGTGGACATCGACACGGTGACCCGGGTGGTCAAGGTCGTCGGGTTCGTCGCCTCCGCGCCGGGCTTCAACGGCCAGCCCGCCGTCATCAACGGGGCATCCGACCTGCTCGCCGAGGTGTTCGGCGACAACGGCGCGCACGCCCGCTCGGCCGTCGGGGTGGCCGAGTTGCCGCTGGACGCGCCCGTGGAAGTCGAGTTGATCGTGGAGGTCGGTTGACGTCAGCCGAGTCCGCTGAGCAGCTGTCGCATCCGGCATACGGCCGGCTGCGGCCGGTGACGGACACCGTCTCGGTGCTGTTGGCCGACAATCCCGGCTTGCTGACCCTCGAGGGCACCAACACCTGGGTGCTGTGCGGCCCGGGCAGCGACGAGTTGGTCATCGTCGATCCCGGGCCGGACGACGACGAGCACATCGCGCGGCTTGCCGCGCTGGGGCGCATCACGCTGGTGCTGATCAGCCACCGCCACCCCGACCACACCGACGCCATCGACAAGCTGGTCGACGCGACCGGCGCGACGGTCCGATCGGCGGGCAGCGGCTTCTTGCGCGGTCTCGGCGGCCACCTAGTCGACGGCGAGGTGATCGATGCGGCCGGCCTGAAGATCACCGTGCTGGCGACGCCCGGCCACACCGCCGATTCGCTGTCGTTCGTGCTCGACGACGCTGTCCTGACGGCCGACACGGTGCTGGGGCGCGGCACCACCGTCATGGATAAGGAAGACGGCAGCCTGACCGACTACATCGAATCTTTGCACCGGCTGCGGGGTCTGGGCGGGCGCACTGTGCTGCCCGGGCACGGCCCGGAGCTGCCCGACCTTCAGGCCGTGGCATCGGGATACCTGGCGCACCGGCACGAGCGTTTGGAGCAGGTGCGTTCCGCGCTGCGAGAACTCGGCGAGGAAGCCAGCGCGCGCCAGATCGTCGAGCACGTCTACACCGACGTCGACGAGAAGCTCTGGGACGCGGCCGAATGGTCCGTGCAGGTGCAGCTGAATCACCTGCGCGGCTAGTTGCCGCGAGCCGAACCACACCGCGAAAATCAATGCCGAAGACCGCAGCCAGGTTGGGCTCGCGGGGACCGGCCTACCGCGCTCGGCGGGCCAGCCGTTCGGAGTCCGAGATCAGCACGCTCTTGCCCTCCAGCCGGATCCAGCCGCGGTGGGCGAAATCGGCCAGCGCCTTGTTCACCGTCTCGCGGGAAGCGCCCACCAGCTGCGCGATCTCCTCTTGGGTCAGGTCGTGGGTGACGCGCATCGCGCCACCTTCCTGCGTGCCGAACCGCTGGGCGAGCTGCAGCAGCTGTTTGGCCACCCGACCGGGCACGTCGGTGAAGATGAGGTCGGCCAGGTTGTTGTTGGTCCGCCGCAGTCGTCGGGCAAGGACCCGCAACAGCTGCTCGGCGATTTCGGGACGGTCGGCGATCCACGCGCGCAGCGCGTCGCGGTCCATCGACACCGCCCGCACCTCGGTGATGGTGGTCGCGCTGGACGTCCGCGGCCCCGGGTCGAAGATCGACAACTCGCCGAACATGTCCGACGGGCCCATGATGGTCAGCAGGTTCTCTCGCCCGTCCGGCGAGCGGCGCCCGATCTTGACCTTCCCCGCGACGATGATGTACAGCCGATCGCCCGGCTCCCCCTCTGCGAAAACCATGTGTCCGCGGGGGAAGTCGACCGGTTGCAGCTGTTTGGTCAGTGCGGCGACCGCAGTCGGTTCTACCCCTTGGAAGATTCCTGCCCTTGCCAGGATCTCGTCCACGTTGCCTCTTCAGCTCTCCAACGAAGTGATACGTGCAGGCCACCCTCTTGCGACTGGCTTGAACCTGAGGTTATGCCAATCGGTTCGACCTGCCAACGCTACACACGATTGACGTGTCTGGTGCCGGTTACCTCTGGATTGGCTGGCGGATGCTTGTGCATCTGTGTGGGCAAAGTGGGCTCGTCGTCGATGTCGAAGTGTCCGCCACCTAGCGGGCCGGAGTCCTCCGGCCTGGCATGGCGGCCCGACGGCGGGAAGTCAGCAGCCCGCTGGGCCTGACGTCGGTGCAGATAGTCCAGTGCCTCCGGCATGCCCTCGCGAGCCAGCGTGTGCACGTCGACGGCGTCGGCGTTCTCCACAAACTCGTCGACGTCGGTCGCGGTGATGCCGGCCTGGGCCAGCTCCTTTTCCAGACGCCCCAGTCCCAGCGTGGCGATCATCAGCAGTCCCGGCACGAGGGCGGCCAGCAACCATGACACTAGGAGAGTAAACATGGCCTTGCATCAACACGAGGTCTCGGTGAGATCACGAAATCAGTACTCTGTCGTAGGTGACAGCGGCAAAGTCGTCCCGGCGCTCCAAGGCAGTGCCCGTCTCCAAGCCGGCCAAGCCCACGGCGGTTGTGCCCCAACGCTTTGCGGACGAGACCAGGGTTGGTTTGGTGCGACGGGCCCGGCGCATGAATCGTGCACTGGCGCAAGCATTTCCGCACGCATACTGCGAGCTTGACTTCACCTCGCCGCTGGAGCTGACGGTGGCCACGATCCTGTCGGCGCAGAGCACCGACAAGCGAGTGAACATGACGACGCCCGCTTTGTTCGCGCGATACCGGACGGCCCTGGACTACGCGCAGGCCGACCGCACCGAACTTGAGACCCTCATCCGTCCCACCGGTTTCTATCGCAATAAGGCGGCGTCGCTCATCGGGCTCGGTCAGGCGCTGGTCGAGCGGTTCGACGGCGAGGTGCCGGCGACCATGGCCGAGCTGGTCACGCTGCCCGGAGTGGGGCGCAAGACCGCCAACGTGATCCTGGGTAACGCCTTCGATATCCCGGGAATCACCGTAGACACACACTTCGGGCGTCTGGTGCGGCGCTGGCGCTGGACCGCCGAAGAGGACCCGGTCAAGGTGGAGCACGCGGTCGGTGAGCTGATCGAGCGCAGTGAGTGGACGCTGCTGAGCCACCGGGTGATCTTCCACGGCCGCCGCGTGTGCCACGCCCGCAAGCCGGCATGCGGTGTCTGCGTGCTCGCCAAAGACTGCCCGTCTTTCGGCCTCGGTCCCGTCGAACCGCTGCTCGCCGCGCCCCTGGTGCAGGGCCCGGAAACCGAGCACCTGCTGGCACTAGCCGGTCTCTAATCTCTCGTGACCGTACGAACCCGGTGGACCATCGCCGTCCTGACGGTGGTGGCGGCGCTGATCGTGGCGCTGGCGGCCCAGCTGCGGGACCAGCAGCCGACGCCGGCCACGCCGCAGGCCGCGGTCGGCCGCGAACACCGCGACGCGGACACGCCCGCCGCATTGGCCAGGCCGCGCGCACGTGCGGATCTGCCGCCCTGTCCGGCCCCCGCAGGCGTTGGAGCACCGACTTCGACGGCACTGCGCGGGGTGGTGGTGGAGTGCGCGGCGGACGGATCACCCGTCGACGTCGCCCAGGCGTTGGCCGGGCACCGGGTGGTGCTGAACCTGTGGGCGCAATGGTGCGGGCCGTGCATGCGCGAACTGCCCGCGATGGCCGAATACCAACGACGCGTAGGCCCCGACGTGATGGTGGTGACGGTGCACCAAGACGAGAACGAGACGGCGGCCCTGCTGCGGCTGGCGGAGCTCGGTGTTCGGCTTCCGACCTTGCAGGACGGTCGACGTCTGGTCGCGACGGCATTGCGGGTCGCAAATGTGATGCCCGCGACGGTGGTCCTGCGGGTGGACGGTAGCGTTGCCCAGACGCTGCCGCGGGCGTTTGCCAGTGCCGACGAGATCGCGGCGGCGGTCGGAAACTAGAGGGTAAGCGGGATAAGAGGACGCAACGGAGGCGCCGGTGAGTGCTGATGTGTGTTAAGGCCCCCCTGACGCCCGACGTTGGGCCGTCCTGGTTGCGTCCGCTCGTCGACAACATCGGGCAGATACCGGATGCGTACCGACGCCGACTGCCGGCCGATGTGCTGGCGATGGTGACCGCCGCCCGAGCCGTGTCTTCGGTCGGTCGCCGCAGCCGCGAGGCCGCGGTCCTGGTGTTGTTCTCCGGTCCGGAGAGCGGCCCCGCCGACGGCGGCCCCCCCGACGACGCCGACCTGCTGCTGACGGTGCGCGCCTCGACATTGAGTCACCATGCGGGCCAGGCGGCCTTCCCCGGCGGCGCGTCGGATCCCACCGACGACGGGCCGGTGTCCACCGCCCTGCGCGAGGCCGCCGAAGAAACCGGGATCGACGTCAGCCGGTTGTATCCGTTGGCCACCATGGAGCGGACGTTCATCGCGCCGTCGCAGTTTCACGTGGTTCCGGTGCTGGCCTACTCGCCGGATCCGGGACCGGTGGCCGTCGTCAACGAAACCGAAACGGCGATCGTGTCGCGGGTTCCGGTGCGCGCCTTCATAAATCCGGCCAACCGGCTGATGGTCTACCGCGGCGACCTCGGCCGTCGCTGGGCGGGCCCGGCGTTTCTGCTGAACCAGATGCTGGTGTGGGGGTTCACTGGCCAGGTGATCTCCGCGGTGCTCGACGTGGCCGGCTGGGCCAAGCCTTGGGACACCGACGATCTGCGTGAGCTGGACGAGGCGATGACGCTGGTCGGTGAGCAGGGCGGCCGGCGATGAATACGATGACCCCCTCGCAGTGGTTGGACGTCGCCGTGCTGGCGGTGGCGTTCATCGCGGCGATCTCGGGTTGGCGGTCGGGGGCGCTCGGCTCGCTGCTGTCGTTTGTCGGTGTGCTGCTGGGCGCGATCGCGGGGGTGTTGCTGGCGCCGCATATCGTCGCCCACATCGCCGCGCCGCGCGCCAAGCTGTTCGCCGCCTTATTCCTCATCCTGGCGCTGGTGGTCGTCGGCGAGGTCGCGGGAGTGGTGCTGGGCCGCGCGGTCCGCGGCGCGATCCGTAGCAGCACAGTGCGATTGGTCGACTCGGTCATCGGCGTGGGCGTGCAACTGGTGGTGGTGCTGACCGCGGCCTGGTTGTTGGCGACGCCGCTGACGCAGTCGAAGGATCAGCCCGAGTTGGCTTCGGCGGTCAAGGGTTCGCGGGTGCTCGCGTCGGTCAACGACGTTGCGCCGCCGTGGCTGAAGACGGTGCCCAAGCGGTTGTCCGCGCTGCTGAACACTTCCGGCCTGCCCGCGGTGCTGGAGCCATTCAGTCGCACCCCGGTGATTCCCGTCGCGTCACCGGACCCGGCGCTGATCAACAACCCGGTGGTGCTGGCCGCCCAGCCGAGCGTGGTCAAGGTCCGCAGCCTGGCCCCCAGCTGCCAGAAAGTGTTGGAGGGCAGCGGATTCGTGATATCGCCCGACCGGGTCATGACCAACGCGCACGTCGTGGCCGGGTCCAGCAGCATCCAGGTCTACGCCAGCGGTAACCCGCTCGACGCCACCGTGGTGTCCTACGACCCGTCGGTCGACATCGCCATTCTCGCCGTGCCGAATCTGCCGCCGCCGCCGTTGGCCTTCGCCCAGGCGGAGGCGAAATCGGGTGCCAGCGTGGTGGTGCTGGGCTATCCCGGCGGCGGTAACTTCACTGCCACACCCGCCCGGATTCGCGAGGCCATCAAGCTCAGCGGACCCGACATCTATCGGGATCCGGCGCCGGTCACCCGCGACGTCTACACGATCAGAGCCAATGTGGAGCAAGGCAATTCGGGTGGGCCGTTGATCGACCTCGACGGTCACGTGCTGGGTGTGGTATTCGGCGCCGCGGTCGACGATGCCGACACGGGTTTTGTGTTGACGACCGCTGAGGTCTCCAGCCAGCTCGACAAGATCGGCGACACCCAACCGGTGCCGACGGGGGCCTGCGTCAGTTAGTGATGATCGCAAGCGCGGCGAAGCCGGGCGCAGCGGGTCATCACCATCAGTTAGTGATGATCGCAAGCGCGGCGAAGCCGGGCGCAGCGGGTCATCACCATCAGCTCAGCCGTGAACTTGCTCGAAAAACTTCGTCAGGTATCTGTTGGTTTCCTGGGGCGCTTCTTCATGGCCGAAATGTCCTGCGCCGGCAATGGATATGTAGCGTCCGTGCGGCGCGTAGCGGCGAGTGCGGTCGACGGGATCTGCCAGCACGTAGGGATCGGCGTCACCGCGCAGGTGCAGCACCGGGATGGCGAGTCGTTCGGACATCGATCTCATGAAGCGCCGGCCTTCGTCGCGCAGCTGGCTGCGCAGCGCCCAGCGCTGGTACTCCAGCGCGCAGTGCGCCGCCGCCGGGATTTGTATCGCTTGGCGCAGATGGCCGATGCTTTGGGAGAAGTCTTCTGACGCAAGCCATTTCGCGCTGCTGCGGCTACGGACCAGGCGCTCGATCTCCGCTGCGTTGTCCTTGGTCAGCAGGCGCTCCGGCCAGATCGGCACCTGGTAGCGCATCAGCGTCGGCAGCAGCGCGTAGCCCTGGTCGCGGCGGGTCAACGTCGATCGCCGCAGCGCGGCCGGGTGCGGCGAGCTGACCAATGCGATGGCGCGCACCAGCCGGGAATGCAGCAGTGCGGTGCTCCAGCAGGCCAGCCCGCCATCGGCATGGCCGACCAGCGTTGCCGACGAGTGCCCGAGCGCACGGATCAGCCCGGCCGTGTCGCCGGCCAGTGTCCAGCCGTCATAACCTCGCGGTGGCTTGTCGCTACCGCCGTAGCCGCGCAGGTCTACCGCGATCACCCGGGCCCCGGTCAGCCCGCGCAGTTGGTGGCGCCAGGACCACCAGAACGAGCCGAAACCGTGCAGCAGCATGACCAGGGGCCGCGCCGTGGCGGGGGTGTCTTCGTCAGTGCCGGGCATGGCTTCGACGACGTGGAAACGGATGCCGTTCGCGTGCACGTCCAGATGACGCCACGGTCCCGCGATGCGGATTACCGACGGGTCCGGCGCCGGCATTTACCAGCCCTTACCAGCCCGTGCGATCGGGGCGAGCATCGCTGGGAGCCTTGTCGCCCGAGCTGCCCTCGGGGATGGCGGGCGTGCCGGCCTGGGCCTTGTCGTGGCCCGGAGTCAGCGCGGTGCGTGTCTCCTTGACCGACTCGATGGTTTGTTGTGGTCCGCGGATTCGGCGCACCTTCAGGAAGCCAAACAGGGCCAGCACGCCCCCGACCAGGACCATGGCCCCGAACACGATCAGGAACGCCACCCAGCGCCACAGCCAGATGTTGAGCACCTCGACCAGGAAGAAGAAGAAAAAGAAGGTGGAGTAGAACAGCACCACCATCGCGGCGATGAAGAAGACACTGCCGGTCAGGCCCTTTTTCACGTCGCGGGTGATCTCGGCGCGGGCCAGTTCGACCTCGGCGCGCACCAGGGTGGACACCTGGGTGGTTGCGTCTTTGATCAGATCGCCGATCGACGGCTCAGCGGGCCTGGCGTGCGGGTCTGCCAGGGGAATCGTGGTCAGCGTGCTGGGCACACCACTGGTGCGGTCGGCTTTGCTCACGGACGGTCCTCTTTCGCTTGGGTGCCTGGCTCGCGCGAGGGAGCCGGACTGCGGTTCATGTTGCCATGCGCGGCCCCTAGAGCCGAAGCCGGACGCTGGCCAGACGTAGCCAACCGAAGACCGCGTTTGCCGGATACCCATGTTCACCGCGTGGCCTGTTCCGGGCAGCGCGGCGAAAAAGTTGCTCTAATGCTCGATTCCGTTGAGCCCGAAGCGAATCAAGAAGGTGCGCGGCGACGCGCCACGCCGCGCCGACCTGGTCGGATGAGGCCCCTCAGCCACTAGACTGACCGGGCCGCTCGGGATGTCGTTCGATAGGGGTGTTGCTTTGCGCACGGCACAGCGCTGCATCGTGGTAGCTGTAGTGGCCGCGCTCTTGGCGCTGGCGGGGACGCCCGGCAGGCTCGCGGCGGCCGACGGGAGGCTGCCGTTGGGTGGCGGCGCGGGCATCGTCATCAACGGGGACACGATGTGCACCCTGACGACCATCGGCACCGACAGGGCCGGCGAACTCATCGGCTTCACCTCGGCGCACTGCGGCGGGCCGGGCGCCCAGCTGGCCGTCGAGGGGGCCGAACGGCTGGGCACCGTCGGCGTCATGGTCGCCGGCAACGACAAACTCGATTACGCCGTGATCAAGTTCGACCCGGCCAAGGTGGCGCCGGTCGCCACCTACAACGGCTTTGTGATCCGCGGCATCGGCCCGGATCCCACCTTCGGCCAGGTCGCCTGCAAACAAGGCCGCACCACCGGCAACTCGTGCGGTGTCACGTGGGGGATGGGACAGGATCCCGGCACGATCGTGATGCAGGTGTGCGGGCGTCCCGGCGATTCCGGTGCGCCGGTGACGGTGAACAATCTCCTGGTCGGCATGATCCACGGCGCGTTCACCGACGTGCTGCCGGACTGCATCATCAAGTACATCCCGCTGCACACCCCGGCGGTCGTGATGGACTTCAACGCGATCCTGGCCGACATCAACGCCAAGAACCGGCCGGGCGCGGGCTTCGTCCCGATAGCCGGCTGACGCTCGCCGCTATTTGGCGGCGCGGATCGCGTCGAACACGCTTTCGTCGACCAGGGTCGATGTGTCACCCAGCTCGCGCTTTTCGGCGACATCGCGCAACAACCGGCGCATGATCTTGCCGCTGCGGGTCTTGGGCAGCTCCGGCACGATGTGGATCTCGCGTGGCTTGGCGATCGGCGAGATCTCCCTGGCCACCTCGCCGCGCAGCTCGTCGTGCGTGCCGTCGTGCGGCTGGTAGTTGCCGCGCAACACCACGAACGCGCAGATGGCCTGCCCGGTGATGTCGTCGGTCACTCCGACGACCGCCGCCTCGGCGACCGCCGAGTGGCCAACGAGCGCCGACTCCACCTCGGCGGTGGAGATGCGGTGCCCGGACACGTTCATCACGTCGTCGATGCGGCCCAGCACCCAGATCGCGCCCTCGGGGTCGAGGCGGGCGCCGTCGCCGGCGAAGTAATAGCCGCGGTCGGCGAACTTGGACCAGTAGGTGTCGCGATACCGCTCGGGGTCGCCCCAGATCCCGCGCAACATCGACGGCCACGGCTGGTCGATGACCAGGTATCCGGTGACATGCTCTTCGCCCTCGGCGTCCGGCGGCAGCGGATCGCCATGGTCGTCAACGATTTTCGCCGAGATGCCGGGCAGCGGCTTCATCGCCGAACCCGGCTTGGCGGCGGTGACGCCGGGTAGCGGCGCGATCATCGCCGAACCCGTCTCGGTCTGCCACCAGGTGTCGACCACCGGGGTGCGGCCCGCGCCGATCACCTCGCGGTACCAGCGCCACGCCTCGGGATTGATCGGTTCACCGACCGACCCGATCAGCCGAAGGCTGGACAGGTCGTGGGCGTCGGGGATCTCACGGCCCCACTTCATGAAGGTGCGAATCATGGTTGGCGCGGTGTAATAGATTGTGACGCCGTACTTTTCGATGATCTGGAAGTGGCGGTGCTCGGTGGGCGAATTGGGCGTGCCCTCGTACAAAACCTCGGTGATGCCGTTGCACAGCGGACCGTAGACGCCGTAGGTGTGCCCGGTGACCCAGCCGATGTCGGCGGTGCACCAGAACACGTCGCTGTCGGGCTTGACGTCGAAGACGGCGTGCACGGTGTAGGCGGCCTGGGTCAGATAGCCTCCGCTGGTGTGCACGATGCCCTTGGGCTTGCCCGTGGTTCCCGAGGTGTACAGCAGGAAAAGCGGGTGCTCGGAGTCGAACGCCTCCGGTGTGTGCTCGGGGGAGGCCGCATCGACCACGTCGTGCCACCACAGGTCGCGGTCGTCGTTCCAGGACACGTCAATTCCGGTGCGCCGCACCACCAGAACGTGCTCGATGGGGCTGTCCGGCTCGGAAACCGCTTCGTCGGCGGCCTCCTTGAGCGGCGCGGGCTGGCCGCGCCGGAACTGCCCGTCGGCGGTGATCAGCAGCTTCGCCTCGGCGTCGGCGATCCGGGCCTTGAGAGCCTTCGAGGTGAACCCGCCGAAGACCACGCTGTGCATGAGTCCCAACCGGGCGCAGGCCAGCATCGCGACCACGGCCTCGGGAATCAGCGGCATATAGATGGCGACGCGGTCACCGGCCACCAGTCCGAGGTCGCTCAGCGCGTTGGCCGCTTTGCACACCTCGTTCTGCAGATCGGCGTAGGTCAGGGTGCGCTGATGACCTTCCGGCTCGCCCTCCCAGTGAATCGCGACCCGGTCGCTGTGGCCGGCCTCGACGTGGCGGTCGACGCAGTTGTAGGCGACGTTGAGCTTGCCGCCGACGAACCACTTGGCGAACGGCGCATCCGACCAGTCCAGCACTTCGGTGTACGGCGTTGCCCACGAGAGCCGATCCGCCTGCTTGGCCCAGAAGGCCAGCCGGTCTTCCTCGGCCTCTTGGTAGTGCTCGCCGCGAACGTTGGCCTGCTCGACGAAGTGTTCCGGCGGCGGGTACGAGGAGGGGTGTTCGGTTGCGGTCTCGGTCACGGGTGTGAGCCTAACGCGACCCGGATGGGGATGCTCGGGCCGATTTGCGGGCATCGCGACTCGGCTTGCCGGATAATCCCGGTGTGCCCCGTTCTCGTCTGGTGGCTTCTGTCTTGGTGGCTTCGGTGGCGGCCGCGAGTGTTGCCGGCGGCGTCCTGCTGGCGGCGCCGGCGCGGGCGGTGCCGATCGCGGCCGGCGACGAGGGGACGCCCTGCTGGGGAGAGCAGGTCGCCGTGAACGCGTCGTCGACGGACAGCGCGGCGGGCCACCGCCGGGTCGTCCTGACCTTCAGCCTCGTCGGTGGAGAGCCGTGCACACTTTCCGGCTACCCGTCGGTCGACTCGGGCGCCGGCGGACCGGCCATTCATGCCGACGACACACCGCGCGGCTACATGGGCGGCCTGCCGGCCGGGGTGGACGAGCCGCCCAACGTCATCCTTTCGGTGTCGACCCAGGCACAGGCCATCGTGGAGGGCTTGGCCACGGACACCGCCGGCAATTCCTGCCCCACGTACACCGACCTGAGCGTGAGCCCGCCGGGCGTGAACTCCGTCTATACCGTGCCCGCCATCATCGAGGCCTGCCAATTGCAGGTGCACCCGGTCACTGCGGGCCCATCGGGGTAGGCCCTAGGGTCGCTTGCATGCGTCGGATGCGGGCCGCGCTGGCCTCGCTAGCCTTCTCGCTAGCCTTGGTGGCCGGGTTTCTGACGGGATGCGGTGGTGGCGTCCTGAGCCCCGATGTGGTGGTCGTCAACGGCGGGGAACCGTCGAACCCATTGATTCCCACCACCGCCAACGACAGCTTCGGCGGTCGGATCCTCGATCGGCTCTTCGCCGGCCTGATGTCCTTTGATGCGGACGGGAAGACTTCCACCGAGGTGGCTCAGTCGATCGAGACCGACGACGACGTCAACTACCGGATCGCGCTCAAGCCGGGCTGGAAATTCACCGACGGGTCGCCGGTGACGTCCCACTCGTTCGTCGACGCGTGGAACTACGGGGCCCTGAGCACCAATGCCCAACTGCAGCAAAGCTTTTTCAGTCCGATCCAGGGGTATGACGACGTGGCGGCGCCGAAGCCGGTGAGCACCACCATGTCCGGGCTGCGGGTGGTCGACGACCTGCACTTCACCGTCCGGCTCAAGGCCCCCACGATCGACTTCGCCGTGCGCCTGGCTTTCAGCCCGTTTTATCCGCTGCCGCCAATGGCGTTTCGAGACATGGCTGCGTTCGGCCAAAACCCAATTGGCAACGGGCCCTACAAACTTGCGGCTAGCGCGGACGGGCCGGCCTGGGAACACAACGTCAAGATCGATCTGCGGCCCAATCCCGATTACCACGGCAATCGGGTCCCGCACAACAAGGGACTGCGGATCGAGTTCTACGCCAACCTGGACACCGCCTACTCCGACCTGCTGTCTGGCAATCTCGATGTGTTGGACGCCATCCCGCCGAGCGCGTTGCCGATCTACAAGCGTGATCTCGGGGGCAACGCGACCAGTGGGCCGGCCGCGGTCAATCAAACTCTCGACACACCGCTGCGGCTGCCGCATTTCGGCGGCGAGGAGGGGCGGCTGCGCCGCCTGGCCCTGTCGGCCGCGATCAACCGTCCGCAAATCTGCCAGCAGATATTCGTCGGAACACGCACTCCAGCCCGCGATTTCACCGCCCGGTCGCTGCCGGGATTCGATCCGAACATCGCGGGCAGCGACGCGCTGGATTACGACCCGGATCGCGCGCGCCGGCTTTGGTCACAAGCTAACGCCCTATCGCCATGGAGCGGCCAGTACGCGATCGCCTACAACGCCGACTCGGGCCACCGGGAGTGGGTGGATGCGGTGGCCAACAGCATCAAAAACGTCTTGGGCATCGACGCGGTCGGCGCTCCGCAACCAACGTTCGCCGGATTCCGCACGCCGATCGTCAATCGCACCATCCAGACCGCCTTCCGCGCTGGATGGCAAGCCGATTACCCGTCAATGCTGAATTTCCTTGGCCCGTTGTTCGCCACCGGGGCGGGTTCCAACGACGTCGGGTATTCCAGCCGGGACTTCGACACCGCGCTGTCGGCGGCTGAATCCGCTCCCACGTTGCAGGAGTCGTATGTGCGCGCCAACGCAGGGCAACGAATCCTGTTGCATGACATGCCCGTTGTTCCGCTGTGGAACTTCATCAGCGTGGTGGGGTGGTCGCCGGGGGTGAGCGCGGTGCGCGTCACCTGGAACGGCCTGCCCGACTATGAGAACATCCGCAAGAACTGAATTGGGTTGACAATGGGTTGGTACATCGCGCGTCGGATCGCCATCATGGTGCCGGTCTTCCTCGGCGCCACCCTGCTGATCTACGGCATGGTCTTCCTGCTGCCCGGTGACCCGTTGGTGGCGTTGGCCGGCGAGCGGCCCTTGACTCCCGCGGTGGCCGCGCAACTGCGCGCCCGCTACCACCTGGACGAACCGTTCCTGCTGCAGTATCTGCGCTACCTGGGTGGGATCCTGCATGGCGACCTGGGCCGTGCGTATTCTGGGCTGCCGGTGAGTTCGGTTCTCGCGCATGCGTTTCCGGTGACCGTCAGGCTGTCGCTGATCGCGCTGGCGATCGAGACGGTGCTGGGGATCGGATTCGGTGTCATCGCCGGCTTGCGTCGAGGCGGGATATTCGATTCCACGGTGCTGGTCGCGGGGCTGATCATCATCGCGGTCCCCATCTTCGTGCTGGGCTTTCTTGCGCAGTTCGTCTTCGGGGTCCGGCTTGGCATCGCGCCGGTCACCGTGGGAGAACGGGCAACGTTCGGCAGGCTGCTGCTGCCCGGAATCGTCTTGGGCTCGGTGTCATTCGCCTACGTGGTGCGGCTGACTCGCTCCGCGGTGGCCGCCAACGCGCACGCCGACTACGTCCGCACCGCCACCGCCAAGGGCTTGTCGCGGCCCCGGGTGATTATGGTCCACATCCTGCGCAACTCGCTGATCCCGGTGGTGACCTTCCTCGGCGCCGATCTGGGAGCGCTGATGGGCGGGGCCATTGTCACCGAAGGCATTTTCAATATCCACGGTGTCGGTGGTGTGCTGTATCAGGCGGTGACCCGCCAGGAGGCGCCCACCGTGGTGTCGATTGTGACCGTCCTGGTGCTGATCTATCTGGTCTCCAATCTGCTCGTCGACCTGCTCTACGCCGCCCTGGACCCGCGGATCCGATATGGCTGAGCACAGCGGTTTTTGGCGTGAAACGTGGCGCGGGCTGCGCCGGCGGCCGAAGTTCGTCGTCGCCGCCCTGCTGATCCTGTTCGTGGTCGCCGTGGCACTGTTTCCGGCGCTGTTCACCGGAGCCGATCCCGGCTACGCCGATCCCGCCCAGAGCCTGCTCGCGCCGTCGTCGGCGCACTGGTTCGGCACCGATTTGCAGGGCCACGACATCTATGCGCGCACCATCTACGGTGCGCGAGCGTCGGTTACCGTCGGGCTGGGCGCCACGCTGGCCGTGTTCGTGGTCGGCGGGGCGCTGGGTGCGCTGGCCGGCTTCTACGGCGGCTGGGTCGACGCGGCGGTCTCGCGCATCACCGATGTGTTCTTCGGGGTGCCGCTGCTGCTGGCCGCCATTGTGCTCATGGGTGTCCTGCACCACCGCACGGTGTGGACGGTGATCGCCATTCTGGCCCTGTTCGGCTGGCCGCAGCTGGCCCGAATCGCCCGCGGCGCGGTGTTGGAGGTGCGCACCAGCGACTATGTGTTGGCCGCTGAAGCGTTGGGGCTGAGCAGGTTTCAGATCCTGGTGCGACATGTGCTGCCCAACGCTCTGGGCCCGGTGGTCGCGGTGGCCACCATTGCGCTCGGGCTCTTTATTGTCACCGAGGCCACGCTATCCTACCTCGGAGTCGGGCTTCCGACGTCTGTGGTGTCCTGGGGCAGCGATATCAACACCGATCAGACCCGGCTGCGGTCGGGTTCACCAATACTGTTCTATCCCGCTGGCGCACTGGCGATTACGGTGCTGGCATTCATGATGATGGGTGACGCGTTACGCGACGCCCTGGATCCGGTATCACGGCGGTGGCGCGCATGAACGCGCCGCTGTTGTCGGTCGAAGGGCTGGAAGTCAGGTTCGGCCACGGCGAGCCCGCGGTGTGTGGGGTGGATCTGTCGGTGTCCCGCGGGCACACCGTCGCGCTCGTGGGGGAATCGGGATCGGGGAAATCCACCACGGCCGCCGCGATCTTGGGGCTGCTGCCACCCGGCGGCCGGACCACCGGCGGGCGCATCGTTTTCGACGGCCTGGATATCACCTCGGGGAACCAGCGGCTGCTGCGGTCGATCCGGGGGCAGCACATCGGCTATGTGCCGCAGGACCCGATGACCAACCTCAACCCGGTCTGGAAAGTCGGCTTCCAGATCTCAGAAGCGTTGCGGGCCAACGTCCGCGGGCGTGCGGCGCGGCGGCGGGCGGTACAGCTGCTCGCCGAAGCGGGTATGCCGGACGCGGCGACGCAGGCCGGCAAGTACCCACACCAGTTGTCCGGCGGCATGTGTCAGCGGGCGCTGATCGCGATCGGGCTGGCCGGCCGTCCGCAGCTGCTGATCGCCGACGAGCCGACCTCAGCGTTGGACGTGACGGTGCAACGGCAGGTGCTCGACCATCTGCAGCGTCTCACCGACGAGCTGGGTGCCGCGCTGCTGCTGATCACCCACGATCTGGCGCTGGCCGCCGAACGCGCCGAGTCGGTCGTCGTGATGAACCGCGGGGTGGTGGTGGAAAGCGGTGCGGCACAGTCGATCCTCACCGAGCCGCGGCACGACTACACCCGGCGGCTGGTGGCCGCGGCGCCGTCGCTCGCGCGTCCCAAGGTTCGACCGCCGGTCGGTGACGACACCATTCTCGTCGCCTCGGAGCTGACCAAGATCTACCGAGAGTCGCACGGCGCACCGTGGCGGCGCTCGGAGCTCCGGGCGGTGGACGCGGTGTCGTTCGAGTTGCGCCGGGCCAGCACGCTGGCGATCGTCGGGGAGTCGGGTTCGGGGAAATCGACGCTGGCCCGGATGGTGCTGGGACTGCTGCCGGCCACGTCGGGCACGGTGGTCTTTGACGGCACGACCGATGTCGGCCGGATGAACCGGTCACAGGCGCTGGCGTTCCGCCGGAGAGTTCAGCCGGTGTTCCAAAACCCTTACAGCAGTTTAGATCCCATGTACTCGGTGTTCCGCGTCATCGAAGAGCCATTGCGGATCCATGGCATCGGCGACCGCAAGCAGCGCGAGCAGGCGGTGCGCGAGCTGATCGACGAGGTGGCGTTGCCGTCGTCGATGTTGACCCGGCGGCCCCGGGAGCTGTCGGGCGGGCAGCGGCAGCGCGTCGCGATCGCGCGCGCACTCGCGCTGCGGCCCGAGGTGCTGGTGTGCGACGAGGCCGTGTCGGCGCTCGACGTCCTGGTGCAGGCGCAGATCCTGGACCTATTGGCGGATCTGCAGGCTCGACTGGGGCTGACCTATTTATTCATCAGCCATGACCTGGCCGTGGTTCGGCAGATCGCCGATCATGTCCTGGTGATGCGCCGGGGCCGGGTGGTGGAGCAGGCGCCCACCGAGGAGGTGTTCACCCGGCCCCGCGAGGAGTACACCCGACAGCTGCTGCAGGCGATTCCCGGAGCGCCGGCTTCTCGTTAGGAGCGGGTCGCGACCGTCGGGCAGGAGCGATCGCAAGCGCGGCGAAGCCGGGCGCAGCGGGTCGCGACCGTCTACTACGTTGGCTACCTGTGACTTGCGCCGACGACGATGCAGAGCGAAGCGACGAGAAAAAGTGGCGCACATGAGCCACGATCCGCTGGCTCCGCTGATGGAGTTGCCCGGGGTGGCGGCTGCCAGCGACCAGGCCCGCGACGCGCTGGGGCGGGCGCACCGGCACCGGGCCAACTTGCGGGGCTGGCCGGCGACCGCCGCCGAGGCGGCGCTGCGGGCGGCGCGTGCGTCGGCGGTGCTCGACGGCGGTCCGGTGCGGGTGGATGAGCAGGCCGGCGCGGCCACCCATCCGGTGTTTGCCGGTGCGTTGAGGGTGGCCCAGGCGCTGGAGGGCGGCGGGGGCTCGTTGATCGGGGTGTGGCAGCGGGCGCCGCTGCAGGCGCTGGCCCGCCTGCACATGCTCGCGGCGGCCGACCAGGTCGACCACGAACGGCTGGGCCGCCCGCGTGCTGACAGCGAAGTCGGCCCGCGGCTGGAGCTGCTCGCCAACGTCGCGACCGCGCGCACCCGAGC
Organism: Mycobacterium conspicuum; assembly: GCF_010730195.1. Taxonomy (NCBI): domain Bacteria; kingdom Bacillati; phylum Actinomycetota; class Actinomycetes; order Mycobacteriales; family Mycobacteriaceae; genus Mycobacterium; species Mycobacterium conspicuum. Next base: position 5,404,524 of record NZ_AP022613.1, on the reverse strand, counting down.
GTCGGCACCCGTGATCGCCGCGGTCGCGCACGGCGAGCTGTTGACACTGAAGCCGTTCGGCAGCGCGGACGGCGTGGTCGCCCGGGCGGTCTCGCGGTTGGTGACCATCGCCACCGGGCTGGACCCGCACGGACTGGGTGTGCCCGAGGCGAGTTGGATGCGCCAACCGTCGGACTATCGCGACGCGGCGCGCGGTTTCGCCGACGGAACACCCGACGGTGTGGCGGCATGGTTGGTGCTGTGTTGCCGGGCGCTGCAGGCCGGCGCTCAGGAGGCTTTGACGATTGCTGAGTCGGCCGGCAAGGGGAGCCCCCAAGACGCATGAAGCGGGCGGCGTTCCGAAGGATTTCGGAGCGCCGCCCGCAAACACGAATCTCGGTTACCAAGCGTGCATCTTTGGGCTGCGTGGGTGGCCTCGGCGATCTTGCGACGCTTCCGGCTGCAACCCCACCCAAAGGGCCGTCGACACCGTTAACTTTTCGCAATTACGCAGGCCCGCAACACTTCTGCCATTATCGCGGCTATGACTCCGCGTGGGTGCCGGGACTCGTGCTGGGTGCCCGAATCGGGAGATCGAACCTTCTCTTCCGGACCGACCTTGGCCTCAACGGGCTTCCGTGGTTTCCTTTGTACTCTTAGACCCTTAACACAGCAAGGCCCAATCCCGCGAAAGTTGCGAAGGGGGCCGGGATCGGGTGTCTTTTTTGTTTGCTGGAGACTAGAACGTAAAGCGCCGCAACAGCGAGTATGTGACCGCCCCGGCGGCCAGCGCGCTAATACCCACCGCGGCGGTGGTTGCGATCGCGGCGCCCGAAGGGGCCGGGATGCGGTCACGCAGCGACACCGGCCGCGAGAAACTCAGCACCGGCCACCCGCGCTCGTTTGCTTCCCTGCGCAAGCCGCGGTCCGGGTTGACCACGCTCGGATGGCCGACGACCTCGAGCATGGGCAGGTCGGTGATCGAGTCGGAGTAGGCGTAGCAGTGCTCCAGCGGGTAGCCCTCGCGGGCGGCCAACTCGCGGATCGCCTGCACCTTGCCTTCGCCGTAGCAATAGAACGCCACATCGCCGGTGTACTTGCCGTCCTCGACGACCATGCGGGTCGCCATCGCATGGGTGGCACCCAGCGCCCGGGCAATCGGCGCCACGATCTCTTCCCCCGATGCCGACACCACGACGACGTCGCGACCGCACAACTTGTGCGCCGCGATCAGGTCGGCGGCTTCGGCGAACACCAGCGGAGTCACGATGTCGTGCAGGGTTTCGTTGACGATCGACTTGACCTGCTCCACATCCCATCCGGTGCACATGTTGGCCAAGTGGGTGCGCATCCGATCCATTTGGTCATGGTCGGCACCGGAGAGCAGGAAGATGAACTGCGCGTAGCTGGACTTGAGCACGGCGCGGCGGTTGAGCAGTCCCTGGTTGAAGAACGGTTTGCTGAACGCCAGCGTGCTGGACTTGGCGATGATGGTCTTGTCCAGGTCGAAGAAGGCGGCCGTGCGGGCGCTGGAAGCCGGATTTGCCGCTGTTTCGGGCTCGGATTGCTGGTGCTGCTGATGCGCGGCCGAGTCAGAGACGGTCACCAGTTCAGCATAGGTGGGCGCCGCGCCGAGACCGTCGACTTGCGCGCAAAACGCACGATCAGGACAGATAGAATAGGTGGTGTTTTTGCGGCTCACAGTGTTTTTTTGATTTTGCCGCTACTTGCGTCAGCCGCCACTGTCATGTGTATAGTAAGCATTACTCGGCCTTGAGCCGAGGGTGTATCAGCCCGACCCCCCGGGGCTGATGCACGACGACCCTCGCCTCCTCCCCCCCTGGCGGGGGTCGTCCCTTATCTGGACTAAGTAGTTAGCGGCGCTAAGCGTCGGTTCCTTTCCCGACTAGTGCACAGTCGCGTCTCTTTCCACAATTTCGGATCGGGGACTGGCGTCCCACCCTTGCGGCCTCGCACGGTGAGTGGGTGACGAGGACGGCTGCCGCCCGTAGCGGCTCTTCGGGGGTGCTGGCGGTGCTCACCGATGCGCAGTTGCGCGACGAATTCGACCGGGTGGCCGCCGCGGTGGGTGTTCGGGTGGTTCACGCCCGCCCAGGGGCCGCGGTGACCAGGAAAACCTGGTCGGCCGCCGTGGCGGTGGTGCTCGATGCGGTGGCGGCGGACCGCTTCGCCCGGTCCGGGCTGCCGCGCCGTGCGCACGTCAGCGTTCTGAGCGCCGCGGAAGCCGCGACCACGACGTGGGCTGCCGGCATAGCGGTGGGCGCCCAGCACGTGCTGAGGCTGCCCGAGCAAGAACGGGAATTGATCGGTGAGCTGGCCGAAGCCGCCGAATCGGCGCGTGACAGCGGGTCCGGCGGCCCAAACGGCCCAATCGGCCCACACGGCCAGGTCGTCGCCGTCGTCGGGGGCTGCGGCGGAGCCGGCGCCTCGTTGTTTGCGGTCGCCCTGGCCCAGGTCGCCGCCGATGCGCTGCTGGTGGACCTCGATCCATGGGGCGGTGGCATCGATCTGCTGGTGGGCGGGGAAGCGACGCCCGGCCTGCGATGGCCGGACCTGGCATCGCAAAGGGGGCGGCTCAACTGGTCCTCGGTGCGTGAGGCGCTACCGAAACACCGTGGAATCAGTGTGCTCTCCGGCACCCGGCGCGGGTACGAAATCGACCCCGGGCCGGTGGACGCCGTCGTCGACGCCGGCCGCCGCGGGGGAGTGACCGTGGTCTGCGATCTCCCTCGGCGCCTCACCGATGCCACCCAGTCCGCTTTGGACGCCGCCGATTTCGTGGTCGTGGTCAGCCCGTGCGACGTTCGGGCGTGCGCGGCGACCGCGACGATCGCCCCGGTTGTCTCGGCGATCAATCCGCATCTCGGGCTGGTCGTGCGGGGGCCGGCGCCAGGAGGCCTGCGGGCGGCGGAGGTCGCCGACATCGCGGGGCTGCCGCTGCTGGCATCAATGAGGGCCCAGCCGCGGCTCGCCGAGCAGCTGGAACACGGTGGCCTGCGATTGCGAACACGCTCGCCGCTGGCGGCGGCCGCGCGCCGGGTGCTGGCCGTGCTGCCGAGGTCGGGGTCACGGCAGAACGGCAGAGCGGCGTGAGCGGCTCGCTGATCGACCGCGTGCGTGAGCGGTTGGCGTCGGAATCCGCCCCGCTGGGGCGGTCGTTGCGGCCCGCGGTGGTGGCCGACGCGATCCGCGCCGAGTCCGGCGGGATGCTTGGCGATACCGAGGTGCTCGCCAACCTTCGCGTGCTGCAGACCGAACTGACCGGTGCCGGCATCCTCGAGCCGCTGCTGTGTGCCGACGGCACCACCGATGTCCTGGTCACCGCACCGGACGCGGTATGGGTGGACGACGGAAACGGATTGCAGCGCAGCCACATTCGGTTCACCGACGAGGCGGCGGTGCGACGGTTGGCGCAGCGGCTGGCGTTGGCCGCGGGGCGTCGCCTCGACGACGCGCAGCCCTGGGTGGACGGGCAGCTGACCGGCATCGGCGCGGGACGGTTCGCGGTGCGGCTGCACGCGGTGCTGCCGCCGGTGGCAGCGGCCGGCACCTGTCTGTCGCTGCGGGTGTTGCGGCCGGCGACACAGGATCTGGGCGCGCTGACCGCGGCGGGCGCGATCGCGCCGGAGGCCGCCGCCTTGATCAACGACATCATCGCGGCCCGGCTCGCCTTTCTGGTGTGCGGCGGGACGGGTGCGGGCAAGACGACCTTGCTGGCGGCGATGTTGGGTGCCGTCCCGCCCCATGAGCGAATCGTGTGCGTGGAGGACGCGGCCGAACTGGCGCCCCGGCATCCGCATCTGGTCAAGCTGGTCGCGCGGTGTGCCAACGTCGAAGGCGTCGGCGAGGTGCCGGTGCGTCAACTCGTCCGCCAGGCGCTGCGGATGCGGCCCGATCGCATCGTGGTGGGCGAGGTCCGCGGCGCCGAAGTCGTCGATCTTCTGGCGGCGCTGAACACCGGCCACGACGGCGGCGCGGGCACCGTGCATGCCAACAGCCCGGGCGAGGTTCCCGCCCGGCTGGAGGCGCTGGGCGCGCCCGGCGGTCTCGATCGGGCCGCGCTGCACAGTCAGCTCGCCGCGGCGGTGCAGGTGCTGCTGCATGTCGCACGAGATCGCACCGGCCGGCGAAGGCTTGCCGAGATCGCGATGCTGCGCCGGACCGACTGGTTGGTTCACGCGGTCACGGTGTGGACCGCCGACCGTGGGCTGACCCACGACGCGCACGAATTCGATCAATTGCTGCGAAGTCGGAGCCCGGCATGACCGGCCTTGCGCCCGGTGCGCTGCTGTTATCGGTTGCGCTGCTGGTCTTTCCGTCCTCGCCGCGCTGCCGGCTCGCGCCGCTCGCGTGCCCGCGGTGGGTGCGGTCACCGCTAGACCCCCGCTGGCTCATTCGTGTCGCGGCGTGCGCCGCCGTCGGTGCGGCGGTGCTGCTGCCGCTGACCACGGTGATCGCGATCGGGGTGGTGAGCGCGACCGGATTTCTCCGTTACCGCCGACGTTGCCGCAGCCGGCGCGCCAGCGCCGAGGGGGCCGCGTTGCAAACCGCGCTGGATGTGCTCGTCGGGGAGCTGCGCGTGGGCTCTCATCCGGTGGACGCGTTTTGCGTCGCCGCCGACGAAACCGGCGGCACGGTCGCTGCCTCGTTGCGCGCCGTCGCTGCGCGCGCCAGGTTGGGCGCCGATGTGACGGCCGGCCTGCGTCTGCAGGCCCGGTCTTCGGCGCTGCCCGCCCACTGGGAGCGACTCGCGGTGTGCTGGCAACTCGCCAGCGAGCAGGGACTCGCCATCGCCACCCTGATGCGCGCCGCGCAACGGGATATCGCCGAACGGCAACGGTTTTCGGCGCGGGTGGCATCGGGGATGGCCGGCGCCCGCGCTACCGCGGTCATCCTCACGGGCCTGCCGGTGCTCGGGGTGCTGCTGGGTCAACTGATCGGCGCCCGGCCGCTGACGTTCTTGCTGAGTGGGCACGTGGGGGGATGGCTGCTGGTGATCGGGTCGACGTTGGCGTGCGGCGGCCTGCTGTGGTCGGACCGGATCACCGATCGGCTGGCGTCATGAGCGCCGAGCGGTGAGCACCGCGGTGGTGCTGCTGGCCGTGGCGTTGCTGACGGGTGCGCGTCCCTCGGCCGTGCGGGCGCGCGCCCGGATGCCGGACCGCGCCCCGCGGCCGCGCCAGCGGTCGGCGTCGGGGCCGGATCCGCTCGCCGTCGCATCCAGCCTGGACGTGCTGGCGGTGTGTTTGGTGGCGGGCATGGCGGTGTCGACCGCCGCGGCCGCGACCGCCCCGTCCGCGCCGCCGAAACTGGCCCAGGTGTTGCGCCGGGCCGCCGACCTGCTGGCGTTGGGCGCCGACCCCGCCGTGGCCTGGTCGACGGCGTCGGACCTGCCGGCGGTCGACGCGCAGACCGACGCGCTGCTGCGGCTGGCGCGGCGGTCGGCGTCCTCGGGCGCGGCACTGGCCGACGGGGTTGCCACACTGGCGGAGCAGTCGCGCAGTGACGCCCAGCACGCGGCCAGCGCAGCCGCGGAGCGGGCCGGGGTGCTGATCGCGGGACCACTGGGGCTGTGCTTTCTTCCCGCGTTTGTCTGCCTGGGCATCGCTCCGGTGGTGGCCGGCCTGGCCGGCGATGTTCTGCAATCGGGTCTGCTATGAGAGGGGAATCTATTGATGAGCACCATGTTTCGTGCGTTCGTCGCGCGGATGACGTTGCTGGCGGCCGACGAGTCGGGCATGTCCACGGTGGAATACGCCATCGGCACAATCGCGGCGGCGGCCTTCGGCGCGGTGCTGTACACCGTCGTGACGGGCGACTCCGTCGTATCGGCGTTGGCCCGCATCATCGGCCGCGCGCTCACCACCAAGGTTTAGGTGGGAGTGCCGGCGCCAGCACCGTCGAAGCGGCGTTGGGCATCGCGGCGCTGGTCGTCGTGCTGGTGTTGTGTCTGGCGGGTATCAGCGCGGTGTCGATGCAGGTGCGCTGCGTCGACGCCGCCCGTGAGGCCGCGCGACTCGCCGCGCGCGGTGACGATAAGGCGGCGATCGACGCGGCCCGCCGGATCGCGCCCGGTGGCGCGCTGGTCCGTGTGCGGCGCGACGGCGACTTCTTCGTCGCGACCGTCGTGGCGCACTCGAATCTGTTGCCCACCTTGGATATTGGCGCCAACGCCGTGTCGTCGGCCGAGCCGGGGCGGTGATCGAGGTTCGGCCACCGTGGTGGCGGTCGCCATGGTCGCGGTGCTGTTGTGCATCACCGGGGCCGGGGCCTACCTGGGTTCGGTCGTGGTGGCGCGTCACCGTGCGCAGGCGGTCGCCGACCTGGCCGCGCTGGCGGCCGCGGGGGCACTGCCGTCGGGCGTCACCGCGGCGTGCGACCGTGCGACGGCGGTGGCCCGCGCGATGCGCGTCGACGACGCCCGCTGCCGTGTCGACGGGCTCGATGTCGTCGTCACCGCGCGCGTGCGCGTCGCGTTCGTCGGGGTGGCACAGGCCGGCGCGCGGGCGGGACCGGTAGCTCCGTAGCCGGTCAGGTCTCGTCGCCGGTGGCTTTCGGTAGCCCTGCGTCGGCGAGTTCGTCCTCGGTCGGTAACCGCAGCGAGGCCAATCCGGCGAAGACATCGGGCTCGAGTTCCACCCTGTTGACGGTGACATGCATGGGCACCCAGTCGTTGTCGAACCCCCGCATGCGTAGCACGCGACTCGTTGCTCCGTCGGTGAATTCCTTTGTCATGGACTCCTTCAACGGTTCGTCGTCGGGGTGGATACGTGGCCTGTCCGTCCCGCTGCCCCGCCAGTCGTAGAAGGGGCACGGCTCGTCGAGCCATCTCAGCAGGTTCCACGTCTTGAGGTCGAAGAGCGCACGGTGCACTCCGGACTGTGCCAGTCCGTTGAGGATTCGTTGCGCCAGGTCATCCGCCGATACCGTCGGGCCCCTAAGTTCGGCGCGCCAGTTCATCGCGCGCGCGACCAGGTGCTCGCGGCCGTCGGGGCCCGGTTCGAGTCCGGTGCGGGCGACGAAACCTATCCGGATGGCGTTGCCTTCCCAGTCGGTGAGATCCCAAGTGCTGCAGAGTGTTTGGCCGGGCTGAGCCTTGACGGCCATGGCCAGCACCTTGGTTTCGTTCGGATTCAGTTCGCGCGAGGGAAGGTCTTCGGCGAAGGCTCTGCCGTAGGTGACCTCAATTTCGGGGTTCTTGCCGCTGTTGGCCAGCGACTCCTGGGTGTCGGTCGCCGCGCCGCGGGTCAGGTCCCACTTGAGCGGTCCGGGGGTCGGTCGCTCGGGCGGCTGCGCATCGGCGGGTCCGGTCCATACATGCACCCCGTGCGTGTGGCCGTCGGTCATCAGCACCGGTTCGGTGCGGATCACTCGGTCGCGCTTGGGGGTGATGCTGGTGAGGCTCTGGCCGGTCTGCAGTGTCTCGGCGATGGCCGTTCGGACCGCGGCCAGATACGGACTGCGCCGCAGGAACGTCGTGATGGGCACGAGGTTTTTCAGCTGACGCCCCTGCGCAACCACGGCGGGTTCGTCCCCCAGCGTCTCCACGAGCAGCCAGTCGTGGGCCATGCAGGCAAGCTTACGTCCGAGTGACGTCCCGATGATCAACCGGGGAGATTCACAACTCGATTACCGCCGCGCTCGGGCCCCAATCATGGCTCGCTGCTTGACTTTTGCCGACGGATGCCACGACGCACCCGCAAGTCCGGCGTCCGGTCCGGGCGGCCCGACGGATGGACATAGCCCGAGGCGATAACAAATTCCGCCACGCGGCGGGTTCGGGTTTGCAAATGTGGCCACAGCTAGGTAGTTTCGCGATGCACCCGCGTTGTCGGGTTGGCGAACGGACCGTGATGTCCGACCGTTCGTTGCGACGTGTGGCGGTGCGCCGGCACTCTTCAGAGGTGAGGAGATGCCTCCTCTGGCGGCCGTCACCACGTAGATCCGTGGAAGTCGACCGTCGAGGGGTCGGTCGCCATCCGCCGGATTGGTCAGCGTGGCGCGAGTTGGCCGCGACAGTGGTCGGGGGGATGCCTGCCCGGCCTGATGGGGGCCGGCTATGGCTTCCCGTCGATCCCCATTTGACCCACCAGCAGCCCGGCATGGCCACCGGTACCGTTGCCCGCGGTTACGCCCTGGTCACCATTGCCGCCATTGCCACCGTTGCCGATCGTCACGGCGTTGCCGCCGTCGCCGCCGACAGCACCGGACGTCGCGCCTTGCCCGGCGGCCCCACCGGCACCCCCGTTGCCCAGCAGGTCGCCTGCGGCGCCGCCGTGCCCGCCGTCACCGCCGTCGCCGATAGTGCCGTATCCACCGGTTCCGCCGATCCCGCCACAGCCCAGCAGGGTGGCGTCGCCGCCGGCTCCGCCGCCACCGCCGACGTCGCCGAATCCGCCGGTTCCGCCGATCCCGCCGCTGGAGGCCACCCAGCCGGCGTCGCCGCCATGCCCGCCGGTCCCGCCGGTACCGCCTGGCGCGTCGTTGAATCCGCCGTCTCCACCGGCTCCGCCCGCGCCGTACAGCAGGCCGGCGTTGCCACCGGTCCCGCCGGTGCCGCTCGTCCCGGTGCTGTCGGAATTGCCGCCGCCGGTGCCCCCGGCGCCGCCGAACCCGGACACCGGGCTGGCGTTGCCGCCGGCACCACCGTCGCCGCCGTGGGTGTGGCCGAACCCGCCGGTCCCGCCGTGCCCGCCGCCGGCGCCCACCAGCCCGGCCAGCAGCCCTGCGGTGCCGCCGCGACCGCCCGTCCCGCCGGCCCCGGTGTCGCTGACGGCGGCGCCGCCGGCGCCACCGGCCCCGCCGGCGCCGAGCAACCCGGCGATCCCGCCGCGCCCGCCGTCGCCGCCGGTGCCGCTAGACGCTGCCCCGCCGGCGCCGCCGACCCCGCCGTTGCCGCCGATCAACCCGCCATGGCCGCCCATACCGCCGGTGCCGGCGGCGTCGGAGCCGCCCACGCCCGCGCCGGCCCCGCCGGGACCGCCGGTGCCCATCAACCCGGCGAGCCCGCCGGCCCCGCCGTTGACGTGGCCCGGTCCGCCCGATCCGCCGGCCCCGCCGTCGCCGAGCAATATCCCCCCGGGAGCGCCGTTTTGCCCCGAACCGGGGGCCGCGTTGGCGCCGTTGCCGATCAGCGGACGGCCGAGCAGCGCCTCGGCGGGGGTGTTCACCGCGCTGAACACCGGTTGCAGCGGCGAGCTGGAGCCGGCGGTGCCGGCACCGCCCAGGGTCGGGCCGGTCCCGGGATTTCCGCCGTTGCCTCCGACGCTGAGTAGCCCGGCGGCGCCACCGTGACCGCCGTCGCCACCCACGCCGGGACCGCTGTTGTTCGTTGCCGCCTGTCCGCCGGCACCACCGGCCCCGCCGGTCCCCAGCACCAGGCCAGAGTTGCCGCCGTTGCCGCCGGCGCCGCCGTCGCCGAGCAGGCTGGATCCGCCCACCCCGCCGACCCCGCCGCAGCCGAGCATGGTGCCCTTACCGCCGTCCCCGCCGGCTCCGCCGGTGCCACCCTGGCTAAATCCGCCCGCCCCGCCAGACCCGCCGGACGAGGCCACCAAACCGGCGGCGCCGCCGGCTCCCCCGGCCCCACCGTCGCCGCCGCCGCCCAATCCGCCGTCGCCGCCGATCCCGCCGGCGCCGAACACGAGGCCCGCGTTGCCGCCATCGCCGCCCGCGCCACCAGCGCCAACTATCCCGGTCCCGCCGGCCCCGCCGGCGCCACCGGGACCCGCGAGCAGGCCGGCGTTGCCGCCGGCTCCGCCGTGACCGCCGGCGCCGCTGGCGCCAAACCCACCGGTTCCGCCGTTCCCGCCGCCGGCGCCGACCAGCCCGGCGATTAGACCGCCGGTGCCGCCGGCCCTGCCTGCCCGCCGCTGGCGCCGGCCCCGCCGGTGCCGCCGACCCCGCCGGCACCCAGCAGCCCGCCGGCGCCGCCGGTTCCCCCGGCCCCGCCGTCGCCGCTGAGCGTGGGTCCGCCGCTGCCGCCCGCACCACCCACGCCGCCGTTGCCGCCCAAAAGCCCGCCATGGCCGCCGGTCCCGCCCGCCCCGGCGGTGCCGCTCGACGCGCTGCCGCCGGCCCCGCCGGCGCCGCCGGTGCCCATCACTCCGGCGGCCCCGCCGTTGCCGCCTTTTTGGCCCGGTGCGCCCGACCCGCCGGCCCCGCCGTCACCGAGCAACCATCCGCCGGGCGAGCCGTTTTCCCCGGTTCCCGGGGCGCCGTTTTCGCCGTTCCCGATCAGGGGCCGGCCGGTAAGCGACTTGATCGGCGCGTTGATCACGTCGAGAAGCGTCTGCAACGGCGAGACATTGGCGGCCTCGGCGCCGGCATAGGCGTCCGCGCCCGCCGTCAACGCCCGCACGAAGTCGGCGTGAAATGCGGCCGCCCACGCGCTGACCGCCTGATAGCCCTGGCCATGCCCGGAAAACACGGCCGCGATGGCGGCCGACACCTCATCCTCGGCCGCGGCGAGGATCCCCGTCGTCGGGGGCGCCGCGGCCGCGTTGGCAACGCCCAGCGCAGAGGCGATGTTGGTGAGATCAGTGGGCGCAGCGCCGAGCTGCGCGGGCGCCGCCATCACGAACGACATGTGACACCTCCACCGGGTCCCGATAGCCCGAATAGTGCCCAACGAGTTCGCTTTTCAGTGCACCACAGTGTGGTTCAACAAGTGTCGAATTCGCTTAACTTTTGCCGGTTCGCCGGCCTGGGTTCAGCGTGCGCCGCGGGTCAGCTCCGCGAGCACCAGCCGCAACACCAGCAAAGCCCCCGCCTTGTCCAGCGGATCGTTGCCGTTGCCGCATTTGGGGGACTGCACGCACGACGGGCAGCCGCTGGGGCACTCGCACGCCTCGATCGCCGCGGCCGTCGCACCCAACCAGGTGCCTGCCAGACGGAACCCGCGTTCGGCGAATCCCGCTCCGCCCGGGTAGCCGTCGTAGACGAAGACGCTGGGCAGCCCGTCGGGCCCGATCGCGGTGGACATGCCGCCGATGTCGCCACGGTCGCAGCTGGCTACCAAGGGCAGTAATCCAATGGCGGCGTGCTCGGCGGCGTGCAGCGCCCCGGGGATGCGGGGCGCGTCGATCCCGTTGTCTGACAACGCATCCGGTTCGACGGTGTACATGACCGCGGTGGTGGGCAACGTGTGTTCGGGCATGTCCAGCTCGATGAAGTCGATCACCTCCCCGGTCAGGCGGCGCCGCAGATAGCCGACGACCTGGTGGGTGACCGTCACTTGAACCAGGCCCAGCGTCACCGACCCGTAGGCCAGACGCTCAACCTCGCCGGTGACCGCGATGTCGACGACTTCCCGCGCGAAGGTCGCGTAGCCGGGGTCTTCGGCGTGGACGAAGGCGATCCCCTCCTGGGGATCGAGCGAATCGACGACGTAGCTCTCGCCGCGGTGCAGGTAGACCGCCCCCGGATGCACCGAGGCCGGGGCCTGGCCTGCGCCGACGCTGCCCAGCAGCCGGCCGGTATCGGCCTCCACGATGACGATCTGGCCGCCGATCGAGCCCCGGATGTCCACTGCGGCATGCGGCTCGACACCGGGCGCCGGAAAGTACCTGCCGTTGCGGTGGCGCAGCAGCCCGTCATCGACCAGAGCCGCGGTCACCTGCTCTGCGCCCAAAGCCCGAACTTCGGCGTCGTCGAGGGGCAATTCGGTTGCGGCGCATAGGAGTTGGGGGCCGAGGATATAGGGGTTGGCGGGGTCGATGACGACGCGCTCGACCGGTTTGTCCAACAGCGCGGCGGGGTGATGGACCAGATACGTGTCCAGCGGGTCGTCGCGCGCGATCAACACCACCAGGGCGCCCTGGCCGCGCCGGCCCGACCGGCCGGCCTGCTGCCAGAACGAGGCGACCGTACCGGGGAAGCCGGCCAAGACCACGGCGTCGAGTCCCGCGATATCGATCCCCAATTCCAGCGCATTCGTGCTGGCCAGGCCGCGTAATTGGCCCTCGGCCAACGCGTGTTCCAACGCGCTGCGGTCCTCGGCGAGATAGCCGGCCCGATACGACGCCACCTTGTCGCTCAGCTCCGGGGCGATGTCGCCCAGGCGGGCCCGCGCGCCCAACGCGGTCAGCTCGGCGGCGCGCCGCGAGCGCACGAACGTCAACGTCTGCGCTCCCTGCGCGATCAGGTCGGCCATCACCCGGGCCGCCTCCCCGCCCGCGGACCGACGCACCGGGGCGCCGTTCTCGCCGGTGACCTCCGCGCGCAACGCGGGTTCCCACAACGCGACCGTGCGCGCCCCCTGGGGCGAGCCGTCGTCGACGACCTCCTCGACCGGCTGACCGATCAGTTCGGTGGCCGTCGCGCCCGGTGATGCGGTCGTCGCACTGGCGAAGATCACCGTCGGGCTGGCCGAATAGCGGGCGCACAGTCGCAACAGCCGGCGCAGCACCATCGCCACATTCGAGCCGAAAACGCCTCGGTAGTAATGACATTCGTCGACGATCACGAAGCGCAGACCGCGCAGCAGCACACCCCAGCGCGCATGGCTGCGCAGTATCGACAGGTGGATCATGTCGGGGTTGGAAAACAGCCAGCGTGACCGCTCGCGAGCAAACCGGCGCACCTCGGCGGGACTGTCGCCGTCGTAGGCGGTGGGCGCGACATCACCGCACCGCGCAATGGCCGCCGTCAACGCGTGCGCGGCGCGCAATTGGTCGTGACCGAGCGCCTTGGTGGGCGACAGGTACAGCACCCGGGCCCGAGGATCCGTCGCCAGCGCGTTGAGGACGGGAAGTTGATACGCCAGAGACTTTCCGGACGCGGTGCCGGTGCTGATCACCACATGGCGTCCGGCATAGGCCAATTCCGCGGCCTGCACCTGATGCGACCACGGCGAGGTGATGCCGTTGTCGGTGAACGCGCGCACCACGTCGGCCTCGGCCCACCGGGGCCACCCGTGGGGACGGCCGCTGCGCGACGGCAGTTCGGCGACGTGTCGCAGCGGCTGCTCATCCGGCGCGGTGCCCGCCAACGCCGCAGCGAGCAACTCACTGCCGAAGCTTGCCATTACAAACCTTTCTGACCGTTTGCCGGCTTCCGGCAAACCCATCGTCTAGGTGACATCCGGGTTAAGAGACCAAGCATTAGGGATCGTGGTTAATGGAAATCTGTTGCAAAGACGCTGAACATGGTTGACTAATCAGCGGTCGCAGCTTCTGTGTTCGTGTCAAACTTTCGCAGGATCGACGTTGCGGCCGCGGTTCCTGCGAGGTTATCGGTCGGGGGAGATTCCGGCGACAACGCATGGTATGGCGGTCGTGGCGGGCCCGGTGCGCCGGAAGGCGGTGCACCGCACCCATGTAGAAAAGGAAAGATCGAGAGATGCCACAGGGAACTGTGAAGTGGTTCAACGCGGAGAAGGGGTTCGGCTTCATCGCCCCTGAAGATGGTTCCGCGGATGTGTTTGTCCACTACACGGAAATCCAGGGTTCGGGCTTCCGCACCCTTGAAGAAAACCAGAAGGTCGAGTTCGAGATCGGCCACAGCCCTAAGGGCCCCCAGGCCACCGGAGTCCGCTCCGTCTAGGAGCAGAGCTCAAAGAGAGAGCAAGTCCGACGAAACCCCCCGTGCAGTCCCGCGTAGCGGGCCGCGCGGGGGGTTCTCGTTTAGCCGCCCGGCTTTTCGTCGACACGGCCGCGACACGGCCCGGTCGCGGCGCGCCGGAAGCGAGCCGCGGATCGGCAAGCTGGCCTACTGTCGTTTGAGTGAGCCAGCTTTCTTTCTTCACCGCTGAGTCGGTACCCCCCGCGGTCGCCGATCTTTCCGGTGTGCTGGCGGCGTCCGGTCAGATCGTGATGGTGGGCGCCGACCAAGCCCATCAAGCCAAGGGCGCCCGGCTCTCGGTGGTCGTGGATCGGCCGTGGCGTGCCGCGGCGCTGGCCGAGATGATTCACCAAGCCGGCTTGGAATCCGAGATCACCAGAACTGAGGAAGACACCCCGTTGGTGCGCACGGCGGTCAGCCGCCTGCTTTGCCCGATTGCCGCCGAGTGGACGCGCGGCGCGGTCAAGACGGTGCCGCCGCGATGGCTGCCCGGACCGCGCGAGCTGCGGGCGTGGACCCTGGCGGCGGGTACGCCGGAGGTCGACCGATACCTGCTCGGTCTGGACCCGCACGCGCCGGACACGCATTCGCCGCTGGCGTCGGCGCTGATGCGGGTCGGGATTGCGCCCACCCTCATCGGCACCCGCGGAGGCCGGCCGGCGCTGCGGATCAGTGGCCGCCGGAGGCTGTCACGCCTGGTAGAGAACGTGGGGGAACCTCCCGCCGACCCCGAGGCGTTGTTGCTCTGGCCCCGTGTCTAGCGAGCCAACTAAGCGCTTGCTTCGGAGAGCCAGTTTGCGAAAGCGCACCCAAGGGTGCGAAATTGTCAGATGCCCGCAGGCGTGCGGTACGGCGGCGTACCTGGATATCCGAGGAAATTGCCCGGACTTCGCGGATATTCAGAGGCCGACCTGTCATTCTTCTGCGGGGCGGTCCCGCTAGGGGACCGGCATAGGAGATGGAGCGTAGGCGCAGTTGGCTGACGGAAATGGAAGCAGTCGGCGACTGGTCATAGTCGAGTCGCCCACCAAGGCGCGCAAGTTGGCCGGTTATCTGGGTTCCAACTACATCGTTGAGTCCTCGCGGGGGCACATCCGCGACCTGCCGCGTGCCGCGGCCGACGTGCCGGCGAAGTTTAAGTCGGAGCCGTGGGCGCGCCTTGGCGTCAACGTCGACGCCGACTTCGAACCGCTCTACATCATCAGTCCCGAGAAGAAGAGCACTGTCAGCGAGCTGAAGGGGTTGCTGAAGGACGTCGACGAGCTCTATCTGGCCACGGATGGTGACCGCGAGGGCGAGGCCATCGCCTGGCACCTGCTGGAAACCCTGAAGCCGAGCATCCCGGTCAAACGGATGGTCTTCCACGAGATCACCAGGCCGGCGATCCTGGAGGCCGCCGAGAATCCGCGCGATCTGGACATCGACCTGGTCGACGCGCAGGAAACGCGCCGCATCCTGGACCGGCTGTATGGCTACGAGGTCAGCCCGGTGCTGTGGAAGAAGGTGGCGCCCAAGCTGTCTGCGGGCCGGGTGCAGTCGGTGGCCACCCGGATCATCGTGCAGCGCGAACGCGACCGGATGGCGTTCCGCAGCGCGTCCTACTGGGACATCGTCGCCAAGCTGGACGCCAGCGTGTCCGACCCGCAAGCGCAGCCGCCGACCTTCACCGCCCGACTGGCGACCGTCGAGGGGTCGCGCGTGGCCACCGGCCGCGACTTCGACTCACTGGGAGCGCTGCGCAAAGCCGACGAGGTTGTGGTGCTCGACGAGGCCCGCGCGACCGCGTTGGCGGCGGGCTTGCAGGGCGCGCAGCTGTCCGTCGCGTCGGTGGAGGAGAAGCCCTACACCCGTCGCCCGTACGCACCGTTCATGACGTCGACGCTGCAGCAGGAGGCCGGCCGCAAGCTGCGGTTCTCCTCGGAACGCACGATGAGCGTCGCGCAGCGGCTCTACGAAAACGGCTACATCACTTATATGCGTACGGATTCCACCACGCTGTCGGAGTCGGCGATCGAGGCGGCGCGCACCCAGGCGCGCCAGCTCTATGGTGCGGAGTACGTCGCCGCGTCGCCGCGTCAGTACACCCGCAAGGTGAAGAACGCGCAGGAGGCGCACGAGGCCATCCGGCCCGCGGGCGAGACGTTCGCCACGCCGGACGCGGTGCGCCACGAACTGGGCGGGGACGAATTCCGGCTCTACGAACTGATCTGGCAGCGCACGGTGGCCTCGCAGATGGCCGACGCGCGCGGGACCACCCTGAGCCTGCGCATCGCCGGCACGGCGGTCGAGGCCGGCCAAGATCGCGAGGTCGTCTTCGCCGCCACCGGCCGCACCCTGACCTTCCCCGGCTTTCTCAAGGCCTACGTGGAGACGGTGGACGAACTGGTCGGCGGCGAGGCCGACGACGCCGAACGGCGGCTGCCGCATCTGACCAAGGGCCAGCGGCTGGGCGTCACCGAGTTGACCCCGGACGGCCACGCCACCAACCCGCCGGCGCGCTATACCGAGGCGTCGTTGGTCAAAGCGCTCGAAGAGCTGGGCATCGGGCGCCCGTCGACGTACTCGTCGATCATCAAGACCATCCAGGACCGCGGCTACGTGCACAAGAAGGGCAGCGCCCTGGTGCCCTCCTGGGTGGCGTTCGCCGTCATTGGCCTACTCGAGCAGCACTTCGGCCGGCTTGTCGACTACAACTTCACCGCCGCGATGGAAGACGAGCTCGACGAGATCGCGTCTGGAAACGAGCAACGCACCAACTGGCTCAACAACTTCTACTTCGGCGGCGACCACGGGGTGGCTGACTCGATTGCCCGCTCCGGCGGCCTGAAGCGGTTGGTCGGGGTCAACCTCGAAGGCATCGACGCTCGAGAAGTCAACTCCATCAAGCTTTTTGACGACGCGCAGGGCCGGCCGGTCTATGTCCGGGTCGGCAAGAACGGGCCGTATTTGGAACGTCAGATCATGGGCGAGGACGGCGAGCTGACGCCCCAGCGGGCCAACCTCAACGGCGCGCTCACGCCCGACGAGCTGACGCTCGAAGTGGCCGAGGAACTCTTCGCCACCCCGCAAGAGGGCCGCGTGCTGGGCGTGGACCCGGAAACCGGCCACGAAATCGTCGCCAAGGACGGCCGCTACGGGCCGTACGTGACGGAGATCCTGCCGGAGCCGGAGCCACCCGCCGACGACGAGGGTGGCGCCCCGGCAAAAAAGGGCAAGAAACCCATTGGTCCCAAACCGCGCACCGGTTCGCTGCTGCGCAGCATGGACTTGCAGACCGTCACCCTCGAGGACGCCCTCAAGTTGCTCTCGTTGCCGCGGGTGGTCGGCGTGGACCCCGACTCGGGTGAGGAGATCACCGCGCAGAATGGGCGCTATGGGCCATACCTCAAGCGCGGCAACGAATCTCGCTCGCTGGCGAGCGAAGACCAGCTGTTCACCATCGCCCTCGACGAGGCGTTGAAGATCTACGCCCAACCGAAACGCGCTGGGCGGCAAAGCGCTTCGGCGCTGCCGCTGCGTGAGTTGGGCGCGGATCCGGCGACGGGCAAGCCGATGGTGATCAAGGACGGCCGCTTCGGGCCTTACGTCACCGACGGCGAGACCAACGCCAGTCTGCGCAAGGGCGACGACGTGTTGTCGATCACCGACGAGCGCGCCGCCGAACTGCTGGCCGACCGGCGGGCGCGGGGGCCGGTCAAGCGGACCGCCAAGAAGA
Organism: Mycobacterium conspicuum; assembly: GCF_010730195.1. Taxonomy (NCBI): domain Bacteria; kingdom Bacillati; phylum Actinomycetota; class Actinomycetes; order Mycobacteriales; family Mycobacteriaceae; genus Mycobacterium; species Mycobacterium conspicuum. Next base: position 5,387,246 of record NZ_AP022613.1, on the reverse strand, counting down.
CCGCCCGCAAGGCGCCGGCGAAGAAGGCCACCAAGCGTTAGCGGCGGCTCACATTATTTCGCTGGAGACCTCTTCGGCGGAGGGGCCCGGGGGGCCGGGTTGCTGGGCGGCCAGCTTCAACGGCCGTGCCAGCTGAGTGGGCGCGCTGCGCCCGCGCAGCTCGACGACCTCACCCACGTCCCAGCACAACGCCTCGGAGTCGAGGGCGCCGCTGACGGCGATCGCCGACGCCAGCACGTGGCCGGCCTCGAGCTTGGCCAGCTCGGTCAGCCGCGCGGCCTCGTTGACCGGGTCGCCGATCACCGTGTACTCGAAGCGGGCCTGCGCGCCGATGTGACCGGCGATGGCCCTGCCCGACGACACCCCGATGCCGAAGTCCGCGGAGCCGATCACCGGAAGCAGTTCGTCGTGCAGCTCGCGCGCGGCCGCCAGTGCGCCCCCGGACGCGTCCGGGTGTTCGATCGGCGCGCCGAAAATCGCCAGCGCGGCGTCGCCCTGGAACTTGTTCACGAACCCGCCGTGGCGGCCGACGGTGTCCACCACCACCCGGAAGAACTCGTTGAGCAGATGGACCACCTCGACGGGCGGTCGCGTGGCCGCCAGCTGGGTCGAGCCGACCAGGTCCACGAACAGCACCGCGACGTCGCGTTCCTGGCCACCCAGCTCGGTGCCGCGCTCGAGTGCCCGGCGCGCGACGTCTTCGCCGACGTAGCGACCGAACAGGTCGCGCAGCCGCTGCCGCTCGGACAGGTCGCGCACCATGTCGTTGAAACCGGCCTGCAGCAGGCCGAGTTCGCTGGCGTCGTAGATCTGCATGTGCGCGTTGTAGTTTCCGCGCTGCACCTCCGAGAGCGCCCAGCGCAGCTGACGCAGCGGATCGGCGATCGACATGGCCACCAACAGCGTGCTCACCAACCCGATGCCCAACGCCGCCAACGCCAACAACAGGATCGGCGTGAACAAGCTCTCCGGTGCCGCGTGCAGCAGCGCCACCTTGTCGGCCACCACGGTCAGCACGATCGCCAGCACCGGCACGGCGGTGGACAGCATCCAGGTCAGCATCTGGCGCAGAATGACGCCCGGCGCCTTGACGTTCTCCGGCACGCCGCTGCGCAGCGCGGCCACCGCCACCGGCCGCAGCACCCGCTCGGACTGCAGATAACCGATGATCGCGGTCGCGGCGGCGCCCAGCGCGACGGCGACCGTTACGACGGGCGCCGCGTGCCTGGCCACCGACCAGCTGGCCAGGATGAAGATCGCCCCGCCGATGCACCAGGACGCCATGCTGATCACCGTGCGGTAGAAGGGCATGCGCAACGCGCGGCTGCGGGCCAATTCGGTGGCGGCCGGGTCGGCCTCGGCGAGCAAGTTGTCGCGGCGCTGCCACCGGAAGACCGGCATCAGCATCCTCAGGTTCACCAGGGCGTTGGCGAGGAAGACGACGATCAGCGAGATCGAGAAGCTCGCCAAGTTGAGGGGCGGCAGGTCCTGTAGTTGAATGCGGTCCTGGGGCGGCAGGCCGTAACGCAGGAAGCCGAGCACGAACAGGGCGCCGATGATGTCGGCCTGCAGCATGCTGAGCACGAACACCGGCCACGGGGTGCGCACCACCCACCGGACGAACGCGTTGATCCGCCCGGGTAATGCCGCCGCCGGGGTTGCCACCTAGCCACCGTATCGGGCATCGGGGACTTGTCGGTAACTTACAACCGGCTCGGCAAGTCGCCGGATCCTGGCGAAAGAGGCCGCAAGATAACGGGATTGTCGCGGAACGGTAGCCATTCGGTGTCTGTCGCCCGGTGTCACTAAAGTTGCCGATGATGTCCGGAGTGTTTACGCGGCTGGTAGGCCAGGACGCCGTCGAGGCTGCCCTGCTGGCCGCCGCCCGGGCCGCCCGCGGTGATTCGGCTCACAACCCCACGGGCGGCGGGACTATGACACATGCGTGGCTCATCACCGGTCCGCCCGGGTCCGGCCGCTCGGTCGCGGCGCTGTGCTTCGCCGCCGCCCTGCAGTGCACGAGCTCTGCCGCCGAGGGCGGCCCCGGGTGCGGCAGCTGCCGGGCCTGCACGACGACGATGGCCGGCACCCACGCCGACGTGCGGCGGGTGATCCCCGAGGGCCTATCCATCGGTGTGGACGACATGCGCGCCATCGTGCAGGTCGCGTCGCGCCGCCCGACCACCGGACATTGGCAGATCGTCGTGATCGAAGACGCCGACCGATTGACCGAGGGCGCGGCGAACGCGCTGCTCAAGGTGGTCGAGGAGCCGCCGTCGTCGACGGTGTTCCTGCTGTGCGCGCCGTCGGTGGATCCCGAAGACATCGCGGTCACGCTGCGATCCCGGTGCCGGCACGTCGCGCTGGTGACCCCGTCGACCGAGGCCATCGCGCGGGTGCTCGTCGACAGCGACGGCCTGGCCGCCGACACGGCGACCTGGGCGGCGTCGGTCAGCGGCGGGCATGTCGGCCGGGCGCGGCGGCTGGCCACCGACCCGGAGGCCGCGCAGCGGCGCGAGAAGGCGTTGGGGTTGGTGCGCGACGCCGCCACCCCGTCGCGGGCCTACGCCGCGGCCGAGGAGTTGGTCGCCGCCGCCGAAGCCGAGGCGTTGGTGCTGACCGCCGGGCGCGCCGAGGCCGAAACGGAAGAGCTGCGAACCGCTTTGGGGGCCGGCGGGACGGGCAAGGGCACGGCTTCGGCGATGCGCGGCGCCACCGGTGCGATCAAGGATCTGGAGCGACGGCAGAAGTCCCGTCAGACCCGCGCGTCGCGCGACGCGCTGGACCGGGCGCTGATCGACCTGGCGACCTATTTTCGGGATGCGCTGGTGATCTCGGCCCGCGCCGGCGGCGTGCGGGCCAATCACCCGGACATGGCCGAGCGGGTGGCCGCGCTGGCCGCCCACGCCGCGCCCGCGCGGCTACTGCGCTGCATCGAGGCCGTGCTCGAGTGCCGGGAAGCGCTGGCGGTCAACGTCAAACCCAAGTTCGCCGTCGACGCCATGGTCGCCACCATCGGCCAGGAACTGCGCGATTGATTTCCCCAGAGTTGGGGGCGCCCGCCCACCTGCCGTAGACTCGTGCCGCCCGTGGGCGTGCCGCCTTAGCTCAGTCGGTAGAGCGATTCACTCGTAATGAATAGGTCAGGAGTTCGATTCTCCTAGGCGGCTCCATCAACCAGCGACGCTATGTCGCCCCGGCTTTCCCGTTCTTGCCGCCGTGCGGGCCACCTTTGCCGCCGGTGCCGGGGCTGCCGTGGGGCGTGCCGGTGCCGGCGTTGCCGCCGTTGCCGCCGTTGCCAAAGTTCACGACCTTGCCGCCGTCGCCGCCGTTGCCGCCGGTGCCCGACGTGGACGCCCCGCCGTTGCCGCCGTTGCCGCCGGAACCCTTATGGGCGGTGCCACCGAGGCCCCCGTCGCCGCCGGTGCCCGTCGTCGCCTTGCCGCCGTCACCGCCAAGGCCGCCGTTACCCAAATGCTGCGCGGCCTCGCCGCCGGCCCCGCCGGCCCCGCCGTGGGTGACACCGGCCCCGCCGGCCCCGCCTGCCCGCCGCTGCCCATGAATCCGTGGCCGATCAGACCGCCGCCGGCTCCGCCGGCGCCTCCGATGCCGGCGGCGCTGGCGCCGCCGGTCCCGCCGACGCCCCCGGTGCCGGTCACCCCGCCGCCGTCCCCGCCGGCCCCGCCGGCACCCGCCACGGTGCTCCCGGTGCCGCCGTTGCCTCCGGTCCCGCCGATGCCGGAGAACGAGCCGGCGTGCCCGCCGGCCCCGCCGGCGCCCCCGGCCGCGGAGCCGCCGTTGCCGCCATTGCCGCCGGTGCCGCCGATGCCGGCCATCCCGGCGTTCCCGCCGGCCCCACCGGCACCTCCGCCGGCGAACCCGGCCCCGCCGTCGCCGCCGGACCCGCCGGCACCAAATTTGAAGTCGTTCCCGCCCGCGCCGCCGTTGCCCCCGTGGCCCGCGGTGGCCGCGCTGGCGCCGCCGTTGCCGCCCGCTCCGCCGTTGCCGATGAATCGACCGCCGGTTCCGCCGTCGCCGCCGTTGCCACCGTTGCCGCTGCCGCCGTTTCCGGTGCTGCCGGCGCCGCCGTCGCCGCCTCTACCGCCGTTGCCGATCAGCCCCGCCTTGCCGCCGGCCCCGCCGTTGCCGCCGGCCGCGCCGGATCCGCCGTTGCCGCCGCTGCCGATGATCCACCCGCCGTCGCCGCCGGCCGCGCCGGTGCCCGCCTTGCCGTCGGCGCCGTTACCGAACAGGGGGCGCGTCGTCGCTGCGGCAACCGGGGAAAACGCCGGTAGCTCCTGCGCTCCCGCCACCAGGGCCTCCAACGGCGACGCATTGGCGGCCTCGGCGGCTGCGTACGCCGCGGCCGAGCGGCTCATCGCCTGCACAAACTGCGAGTGAAACGACGCCGCCTGCGCGCTCAACGCCTGGTAAGCCCGGGCGTGGTAGCTGAACAACGCCGCGATGGTCGCCGACACTTCGTCGCCACCGGCGGCCAGCACGGCCGACGTCGGGGCCGCCGCGGCGGCCCCGGCCTCGCTGATCGAGGAGCCGATGCCTGCCAGATCCTTGGCCGCTGCCGCCAGGAATTCCGGCGCCGCGATCATCTCTGACATGCTGTCTCCCCCACTCAGCGCCGGTGCGACGGACGAACAGAAAAAACCATAGGCAGCCTAATAGGAGCCTGGGCCGAAATTCTCGGGCATGTGCCAAATATCAGAAATTTCTAAGGTCATGGAGCTGCCGCGTCCGCGTAGCCGCCAGCGGAGTCGTGCCGGCTGCCTTAGGCCGGCGCGAGGAATCCCACCGGCCCCGACGCGATGCATAACGACAGCGCGGTGGTGTTGGCGCGCACGGTGATCGCGTCACCGGCGCCCGGCAGCCGGGCGTAGACGCGGTTCAGGCCCGGATGCACCGGAACCCGTTGCGGCGGGCCTTCGGCGAGCGCCAACGTCATCGAGCCGTCGCTGTTGGCCAGGTAGTTGAGTTCGACGGTCCAGTCGGCCGGCAGCAGGGGGCCGTCCAGAACCATGCGTGCGGGCTTGTCGGGTTGCGCGAAATAGCCGCAGCGCGGCATCGGCCCGGGCACGATGGTTCGAGTCCAGGTGACGCGGGCGTTGATCAGGTGCCCGGAGTTGTCCAGCATCCGCAATTGTGTTGTGACGGTGTCGAATTCGGGCCGGTCGCGCAGCAGGGCGAACATGTGGCTGGCCAGGTTCTCCGGCCAGGCCACCCGTTGCAGCACGAACGGGTCGACCTCCTGGTCCAGCAGCGGCGCGTCCGAATTCGCATGTGCGGCAGCCAAACTGGCGCGAGCATTCCGCAGGTACGGCTCGGCGGGGTTGTCGCGCCAGCTGGTTAGGAACGTCGCCGTCGAATAGAGACTGCTCGCCAGGAACAGCACCGCCACGCCCGTCGTCACCACGGCGCGGCGCGGCGAGGCGTCGAGCCGATACGACGAGGGCCGGTTGGGCGCGGTGAGGCCGACGGCGGCCAACAGCGCCAACACCACCACCAGATCCGGGAAATACCTTAGGGTTTGCGCCAATTCGAGTGCGGTGAAGCGCGACGACCGCATCAGATAGATGGGCACCTGGCAGGCGGCGACATACCCGATGGCGATCAACCACACCGGACCGATGCGTTGTTTGCGGATCAACGACAGCGCCAGCACTGCCAGCAGCACCAGCCAGCCGAGCACCATCACCGACGTCGGTGGCGTGGCCCACGGTGAGGCGGGCGCCCAGCGATCCCAGTGCCATGGCCCGCCGGCCAGACCCGGCACGATTCCGTGGGTGATCGACCGGGACAACAGATCCCACGTCATCGTCAGGTCGGTGCTCCACCGCCGCTGATTGACCACCGCCAGATACAGCGCCACCCAGCCGGCGGTCAGCGCCAGCGTCGCGATCCACAGCCGCGCACCGGCCCGCCACGCCGTCCGCAGGGCCGAGCCCTCCACGTGGCCGAGCAGCGCCACCACCGCGAAGGCGACGAACGGGATCACCGCGGCCTTTTCGAAGAACAGCAGCCCGCCGAGGTAGGCCAGCACACCGGTCACCGCGTAGCGCTGGTTGCCGGTGCGCACCAGCAGGATCGCGTCGGCGCAGACCCACGCCAGCGCGGCGAGCATCGGCAGCGAGTTCAGCGCCGCCGCCCACCACGCGAACCCCGGCACGCCCAGCGGTGTGAACAGCGCAAACGTCAGCGGGATCAGCAGCACCGGACGCCAGCCGAGGATGACGTGCAGCGCACGCAGCAGCGACAGCGACGCCACCAGCTGCAGCACCACCAGGCTGATCGCCGGACCCGTCCACACCAGCGGCGCGAACCGGGTGATCGCCCCGGCAACCAAAAAGGCGGCGGGCATCAGGTGCCCGTCATGGTCGTCGAACAGGTACGACGGCGAGAGCAGATTCTCGGTGCCGGCCTTGCCGACCAGGATCAGGTCGTCCCAGTAGAAGTAGCCGCGAAACGCCAGCACCGCGCGGATCACCAGCTGCACGGCGACCAGCGCGGCCACGGCGGCTTGGACCCAAACGACCCGCCGGTATGGTTGGCCGGTGCGCGCATTGGTCACCGGGGCGGCCGGTTTCATCGGGTCGACGCTAGTCGACCGTCTGCTGGCGGACGGTCACACGGTTGTGGGGCTGGACAATTTCGCGACCGGCCGCGCGACCAACCTCGAGCATCTGGTCGACAATCCGGCGCACGTGTTCATCGAGGCGGACATCGTCACCGCGGATCTCGACGGCATCCTCGACGAGCACCGGCCCGAGGTGGTCTTCCACCTGGCCGCGCAGATCGACGTGCGGCACTCGGTGGCCAACCCGCAATTCGACGCCTCGGTGAACGTGATCGGCACGGTGCGGCTGGCCGAAGCGGCTCGGAAGGCCGAAGTCCGCAAGATCGTGCACACCTCGTCGGGCGGATCCATCTACGGCGCCCCGACCCAGTTCCCGACGCCCGAAACGGTGCCCACCGACCCGGCGTCGCCGTACGCCGCGGGCAAGGTGGCCGGCGAGATCTACCTGAACACCTTCCGCCACCTCTACGGGCTGGACTGCTCGCACATCGCGCCGGCCAATGTCTATGGCCCGCGCCAGGATCCGCACGGCGAGGCGGGCGTGGTGGCGATCTTTTCCCAGGCGCTGCTGGCGGGCAAGCCCACCCGGGTCTACGGCGAGGGCGGCACCAACACCCGCGACTATGTGTTCGTCGACGACGTGGCGGATGCCTTCGTCAAGGCGTCCGGCGAGGCGGGCAGCGGGCAGCGGTTCAACATCGGCACCGGCATCGAGACCTCGGACCGCGCGCTGCACACCGCGGTGGCCGCGGCCGTCGGCGGCCCCGACGACCCGGAGTTCGCCCCGGCGCGGCTGGGCGATCTGAAGCGGTCCTGCCTCGACATCGGCTTGGCCGAAAGGGTTTTGGGCTGGCGCCCGCAGGTCGCCTTGGACGAAGGGTTGCGCCGGACGGTGGACTACTTCCGCCGGCTGCACACGGGCTAGCCGCGCGCAGAACACTTTGGGCGCAGGGGTTTTCGACTATTCCGGCTCCCGCGCGCCCTCCAACGCCACCGCCCGCGCCAGCCGGGCATAGCGCAACTCCAAATCCTTGAACCGCATGTAGGTGCTCAGCGTGGTGAAGCTGAACGCCATGATCAGCGCGTAGAGCATCAGGTCGGTGCCGCGGCGCACCCCGAACCAGTGCGCGACCAGCGTAGTGTCGTCGGGCCGCAGCACCGCATAGATGCCGCCGAACACGAACAACACATAGCCGACCTTGACCCACGCCTTGGACCGCGAGCTGCGCCGCGAGCGCAGCAGGTACACCAGCAGCGCGACGATCGAGCCGATCAGCAGCACCTGAATCCAGTTCATCAGCGTGACCTCCCTCGCAGGAATCCGTCGAAGATGATGTTGACGCCGTTGAGCAGTGGCTGCCCCTTCGACTTCGAGTATTCGGTGTAGAGCACCTCGATCGGTTCTTCTGCTACGCGCCAATGGTTTTCGGCGATCAGCATGACGAACTCGTTGGCGTGGCTCATCCCGCTCATGGTGATGTCCAGCCCGTCGGCCACCTTCTTGTTGAACACCCGCAGCCCGTTGTTGGTGTCGGTCAGCCCCAGCCGGCGACCGCGCGGGCTCAACCACGCCGCTGTGCGCAGCACGATCCGCTTCAGCAACGGCGGCCGGCTGGCCAGACCCCGACCGAACCGGGTCCCGATCACCACGTCGACGTCGCCCGCGGCCAACCGGTCGATCATCGCGGTCAGGTCTTTGATGCGGTGTTGACCGTCGGCGTCGAACGTGGCGAACACCTTCGCCCCGGGCTGCTTGCGGGCGTACTCGATGCCGGTCTGGATGGCCGCGCCCTGGCCCAGGTTGACCGGATGGCGCAGCAGGTGCGCCCCGGCCCGCAGCGCGATCTCGCCGGTGCCGTCGGCGCTGCCGTCGTCCACACAGACGACATGGTCGAAAACCGCGCGCAGGTCGGTGACGACCTCGCCGATGACGGCGGCTTCGTTGAAGGCGGGGACGACGATCCAGGCGTCGGGGTAATGCGCGTCGGTGGCCATTTGTGCCCCAAGATTAGCCGCGCGCCGCGCGTGCCAGCGTGATTACATGCGCGCCTATGCCCACCAGCGGGCCGCACAACAGGGCGATCACCGTGCGGGTTTGCAGCGGGAGCGGCAACAGCAGCAACAAGCCCGATGCCACGGTGGCGCCCACCCAGCCCAGCGAGTACGCCCGGTGCAGCGCGGCGGCCACCGTGGCGGCGCCGGTCAGCGTGAGCATGGCGATCGCCACCGCGGCGGCGGTCAGCCAGGCCAGCAGCGCGCTGCCCGCGTCGTACTGCGGCCCGAACGCGACGCGCAGCAACCACGGGCCCACCACGCCGGCAGCCAGCACCCCGAGAGCGCCGATGCCGCCGACGAGCGCCGCCGGTGCGATCAGCGCGCGGAGCCGATCGGCGCGCTCGTCGACGAAGTGAGCGATGAGGTTGCCCTGCATGGCGGTCAGCGGAACCAGCAGTGGTGCGCGGGTCAGCGTGACGGCCAGGATGACGACACCCCCTTGTGCCCCAAGGTGATTCGAGGTGACCTTGAGCAGCACCGGGAATCCCATCACCAAGATCGCGCTGGCGCCGGCGGCGGTGATCGAGTGCGCGGCGCCCCGCAAGAACATCGCTGCGCTGCCGGGCGTCATGAGCCGTGCCGCCGCCCGCGCCGCGGGTGACGCCGCGAGCATGATCAGCCAGGCCACCGCGCCGGCGACGGTCGCCCACAAATACCCGCCCAGCCCCCAGCCGATCGCGAATGCCGCCGCGGCGACGGTCACCCGGATCAGCGCGTCGGTCACCATCAGCGCGCCGTACTGCGTCCAGCGGTTGGTGCCGGCCAGCATCCCCAGCAGCGTGGCGTGCAGGCAGAACCCGGCCAGCCCGACGCTGAGCAGCGCCACCGACAGCCAGCGCTGCTCGACGAACACCCGCCCGCTCCACAGCGGCGCGCTACCGGCGATCACGACGGCCGCCCCGACGCCGAGCAGCGCGGCGACCCGCATCGGATGGTTGCGGTTCTCCGGCAACGCCTGGAAATAGCCGGTCGATCGGACCTCCCGGGTGGCCTCCTGCAGCAGGCCGTTGGCCGCGCCGGTCACCAGGCCGAACGCCCCCCAGAACACCCCGAAAATTGAGAAGCCGCTCGGGGCCAGGTCGCGGGCGGCCAGGTAGATCACCGCGTAGCCGCACAGCGCGGTCAGCGCGGTCGCCGCGCCGACGCGGGCCATGCTGGCGCGCGCGATGGGCCCCTGAGCAGCTTCGGTCAGTGCGAGCCCTTCTTGAACCGCTCCACCGAGCGCTGCACCTCGGCCTCGGCCTCGGCGCGGCCGACCCAATCGGCCGCCTTCACGAACTTGCCCGGTTCGAGGTCCTTGTAGTGCACGAAGAAGTGCTTGATCGAGTCCAGTTCGAACTCCGGCACATCGGTGATGTCTTGGATGTGCTCCCAGCGGTGGTCGCCGGCCGGAACGCACAGCACCTTGGCGTCGCCGCCGGCCTCGTCGACCATCTGGAACATTCCCACCGGGCGCGCCTCCACCAGGACGCCGGGAAACAACGACTGCGGCAGCAACACGAGCGCGTCCAGCGGGTCACCGTCCTCGCCGAGGGTGTCTTCGATGAAGCCGTAGTCGGTGGGGTAGCCCATCGGCGTGTAGAGGTAGCGGTCCAGCTTCACCCGTCCCGTTTCGTGATCGACCTCGTACTTGTTGCGGCTGCCCTTCGGGATTTCGATGGTCACGTCGAATTGCACGGCGTCTGCTCCTCTGCAAAGGGGAATCAAGTCTGGTGGGTCGCGTACACCCTAATCCAGCGGAATTCGACCGGTTCGGCAGAATGGGACTCGACAGTCAGGAGTCCGATGAGTTCTACTCGCCGGCGCAAAATCACCCAGGTATCCATCGGGTTCGCCGTGCTGGTGTTCGTTGCCGCCGTGGTGGCGGCCGCGGCGTTCTTCACCATGGGCAATCACGGCGTCAGCAACGCGCGGGCCACGGTGCCGCCGCCGCGGCCGCCGACGGTCAAGCCGGGCATCGTGCCGGTGGCCGACACCGCGGCCGTCCCCAGCGCCCCCGCGCTGGCGGCCGTGCTGGCGCCGGCGGCGGCCGACCCGAACCTGGGCAAGCTGGGCGGCCGCATCACCGACGCCATGACCGGCAAGGAGCTCTGGCAGGTGGCCGACGACGTGCCGTTGGTGCCGGCGTCGACCAACAAGGTCCTCACCGCGGCCGCGGCGCTGCTGACCCTGGACCGCCAGGCGCGGCTGAGCACCCGGGTGGTGGCCGGCAGCCAAAGCGCCCAGGGGCCCGTCGTGCTGGTGGGTGCCGGGGACCCGACGCTGTCGGCGGCGGCACCCGGCCAGCCCACCTGGTATCGGGGCGCGCCGCGGATCAGTGATCTGGTCGAACAGGTGCGTCGCAGCGGCATGACGCCGACGGCCGTCCAGGTGGACACGTCGTTGTTCAGCGGTCCGACGATGGCGCCGGGCTGGGATCCGTCCGATGTGGACAACGGCGACATCGCGCCGATCGAGTCGGTGATGATCGACGCCGGACGCATCCAGCCGACGACCGTCAACTCCCGACGGTCGAAGACGCCCGCGCTGGACGCCGGGCGGGAACTGGCCAAGGCCCTCGGCCTGGATCCCGGGGCGGTGACGATCGCCAAGGCACCGTCCGGGGCGCGGCAACTGGCCGTGGTGCAGTCGGCGCCGTTGATTCAGGTGCTCTCGGAGATGATGGACCACTCCGACAACGTGCTGGCCGAGTGCATCGCGCGGGAGGTGGCGGCCGCCATCAACCGGCCGCTGAGCTTCGCCGGCGCGGTGGACGCGGTGACCAACCGGCTGAGCAGTGCGCACATCGACACCACCGGCGCCGCGCTGGTCGATTCCAGCGGGTTGTCGGTTGACGACCGGTTGACGGCCAAGACCCTCGACGGCACGGCCCAGGCCGCGGCGGGGCCGGACCAGCCGTCGTTGCGGGCGCTGCTGGATCTGCTGCCGATCGCCGGCGGCAGCGGCACCCTGGCCGAACGGTTCCTGGACCGCGCCACCAACCTGGGCCCGGCCGGGTGGTTGCGCGCCAAGACCGGGTCGCTGACCGCCGTCAACTCGTTGGTCGGTGTGCTCACCGACGCCGGCGGCCGGGTGCTCACGTTCGCTTTCATCTCCAATGCCGCGGGACCGAACGGACGCAACGCGATTGATGCGCTGGCCAGCAAGCTGTGGACCTGTGGGTGCACATGAGCGCTTCTCCCGAGCTGACCCTGGGCGCCACCGTGGACTGGCAATTCGCCGCGACCGTCGGTTCCCGACTTGCCCGCCCGGGCCCGCCGTCCAGCGAATACACCCGCCGGCAGGCGATCGACGAGTTGACCGCGCTCGCGGCCAAGGCCGAGCCCCCGGTGCGCGACGTCACCGGCCTGGCGACTGAGGGATCAGTGCCCGCGGCCCGCATCGTCGACCGGGCGCAGTGGGTCCGCGCGGCCGCCGAATCGATGCGCGTGATGACCAACGGGACCGACAAGCCGCGCGGCTTTTTCACCGGCCGGCTCACCGGCGCGCAGACGGGCGCCGTGCTGGCGTTCGTGGCGTCCGGGATCCTCGGTCAGTACGACCCGTTCACCAGCGCCGGCCCGGCCGAGAGCGGCAGCCTGCTGCTGGTCTATCCGAATGTCATTGCCGTGGAACGGCAATTGCGGGTGGAGCCCTCCGATTTCCGGCTGTGGGTGTGCCTGCATGAGGTGACGCATCGGGTGCAGTTCACCGCCAACCGCTGGCTGCCGGGGTACATGTCGGAGTCGTTGGCGGTGTTGACCCAGGAGTCCGCCGAGGACGTCGGGCAGATGGTGAGTCGGCTCGCCGACTTTGTTCGCACTCGCGGGGATGGGGCCTCCGACGGCAGCGACTCGGGGATCCTCGCGCTGGTGCGGGCCGTGCAGTCCGAGCCGCAGCGCAAGGCGCTGGATCGGCTTCTGGTGCTCGGCACGCTGCTGGAGGGCCACGCCGATCACGTGATGGATGCGGTCGGTCCGATGGTGGTGCCGTCGGTGGGCACCATCCGCAGCCGGTTCGATGAGCGTCGTCATCGCAAGCAACCGCCACTGCAGCGGTTGCTGCGCGCACTGCTTGGGCTGGACGCCAAGCTCAGCCAATACACGCGCGGCAAGGCGTTTGTCGATCATGTGGTGGGCCGGGTCGGGATGCAGCGGTTCAACACGATCTGGTCGGGGCCCGACACGCTGCCGTTGCCCGAAGAGATCGAACGCCCGCAGCGATGGATCGACCGGGTGCTGTAGGGCAGCTGCGCACAGCTGTCGAAGCGTTCGCCAAGGACCACCTGCCCGCGGTCGACCGGTGGTGTGTGGCCCTGTCCGGCGGCCCAGATTCGTTGGCGCTCACCGCCGTTGCCGCGCCGCTGCGGCCGACCACCGCGTTGATCGTCGATCACGGCCTGCAGCCCGATTCGGCGGCGGTCGCCGAGACCGCGCGGGCCCAGGCCGAGGCGCTGGGATGCGTTGAGGCGCAAGTGCTTTGCGTGCGGGTGGGCAATGAGGGCGGGCCGGAGGCGGCGGCCCGGGCCGCGCGCTACGCCGTTTTGGGCGCGTATCACGACGGCCCGGTGCTGTTGGCCCACACGCTCGACGACCAGGCCGAGACGGTGTTGCTGGGGCTGGGCCGCGGGTCGGGAGCGCGCTCGATCGCGGGGATGCGCGCGCACGATCCGCCGTGGTGCCGGCCGCTGCTCGGGGTCCGGCGCGCCGTGACGCACGCCGCGTGCGCCGAGCTCGGTCTCACCGCCTGGCAGGACCCGCACAACGCCGACCGCCGCTTTACCCGAAGCAGGCTGCGTCACGAGGTGCTGCCGCTACTGGAAGACGTGCTGGGCGGCGGGGTCGCGGAGGCGCTGGCGCGCACCGCCCTGGCGTTGCGCGAGGACACCGAGCTGATCGACGCGCTGGCCGCACAGGCGCTGCCGCACGTCACGGCCGGGGCCGGGCTACAAACCCAGGCCCTCGGCGAGCTGCCGGACGTGATTCGGCGCCGGGTGATCCGCGGCTGGTTGCTGGCCGGCGGGGCGACCGGCCTGACCGACAAGCAAATTCGCGGCGTGGACAGGCTGGTGACCGCGTGGCGGGGCCAGGGCGGGGTGGCGGTCGGATCCACTTTGCGTGGTCAACGATTGATCGCCGGCCGGCGCGACGGCGTGTTGACCCTGCGCAGCCAGCCCGTGTAGCAATTTCGCCCGCCGGCGTGGCACGCTGTGGGCGTGCAGCAGATCTCCTCGGCGGTCACACCCGGACAGCCACCGGAGCTGTATCCGGGGGACATCAAGTCGGTACTTCTCACCGAGGAGCAGATCCAGGCCCGCATCGCCGAGCTGGGCGCCCAAATCGGCGACGACTACCGTGACCTTTCGGCGGAGTGTGGGCAAGATCTGCTGTTGATCACCGTGCTCAAGGGCGCCGTGCTCTTCGTCACCGACCTCGCGCGCGCCATCCCGCTGCCGACCCAGTTCGAATTCATGGCCGTCAGCTCGTACGGATCGTCGACGTCGTCGTCGGGGGTGGTGCGCATCCTCAAGGACCTCGACCGCGACATCACCGACCGCAACGTGCTGATCGTCGAGGACGTCGTCGACTCGGGCCTGACGTTGTCGTGGCTGTCGCGCAACATCACCACCCGGCATCCGCGTTCGTTGCGCGTGTGCACCCTGCTGCGCAAGCCCGACGCCGCGCGGGCCAACGTCGCAATCAACTATGTGGGCTTCGACATCCCCAACGATTTCGTCGTGGGCTACGGGCTGGACTACGACGAGCGCTACCGCGACCTGCCCTACATCGGGACCCTGGATCCGAGGATCTACGAGAGCTAGATGGTGGCGACCCGCTTCGCCGCGCTCGCGATGGCCACGAGGGCTAGCTAGTTCAACTCCCACACCGCGGTCACCGAGAAGCTGACCGTCTGCTGGCCGGGCTCCAGCGGTACCGGGGCGGCCAGGCTTCGCGGCGGGGCGGGCGGTCCGCCGACCGGCGGCGAGCCGGAAGCCTCCGAGATCGACAGCACCTTGCCCAGTTGCAGTCCGGACAGTTGGGCGTATTGGTCGGCGCGGTTCTTGGCGTCCTGGAAGGCCCGCGCCCGCGCGTCCTTGACCAGTTGCGAGTCGTCGGCGATCGAGTAGCTGACCGAGCTGATCCGGGTGGCGTCTCCGCCGGTGCTGACGATGAGCGCCAACAACTTCGACGCGGCATCGGTCGGGTGGATCTTGACCGCGATCGCGTTGGTGGCCCGGTAGGCGGTGATGGTCGCGGTCCCCGCGGGCTCGGGGTTGCTGTACTGGGGCTGCAGGTTGACCGTGGTGGTGCTGATGTACTTGCGGTCCAAACCGGCGCCGACCAGCGCGTTGATCACCGCCTGCTGGCGGTCGTTGGTCTGGTTCATCGCGGTGGTGACGTCGGGTGCGGTGAATTCGATGCTGACGTTGGCGGTCAACGTGTCCGGCACGCCCTGGACTTGCCCCGATCCGATGACGGTCACTTGGCGCGGATTCGCCCCGGGCGCCGGCGCATCGTGTTTGTTGCACGCCGACAGCGTGACGACGATCAAACCTGCGGCAGCGAAGGCAATCAATCTGCGAACGAACGGCATGCCTGGACCCTATCTACAAGGGCGGGCTGTCGGGTAGCGCTGGCGTCGCCGGTCTGCGGAATCAGTCCGCAGGCGAATTTTGGTGTGAAACGGGCTGGTGATCGGTGTGTCGAATAGAAACAGCATGCCGCGCATGTGGTTTCGCCAACTTGCGCCCCGAAGAGGCGGGTTTTCATGGCGATCTAAAAGAGGGTCAACGACGGGCCGAATCGCGATCGTTACGCTGCTGGAATGATTGACTTCCAAAGTGGCGGCCTCTTAGCGAGGCTAGGACCGAGCGACCCGAAAGCAATCGCCGCTGAGTTGGCGCCCATCCTCGTCGAAGGTGAGACAGTTCATCTCAGCTTCAAAGGTATGCGTGACTCGGTGATTTTTACCAACAAGCGCCTCATCACGGTAAACGTCCAAGGTCTGACCGGGAAGAAACGCGACTACTCATCGCTGCTCAATGCTCCAGGCTTGAATCTTGCTGTAGGGACCGCCGGTCGGTTCGATCTCGACGCTGAACTCGAACTGTGGTTCTCGGGTCTCGGCAAAGTCCGACTGGACTTCAAAGGCCAGGTCGACATTCGCACCATAGGTCAGCTCATCGGAAGACATGTCTTGTAACGGTCCTGTTGGCGGCAAAGACATTTCAGGCTCCACAGCATCATGCGTCCGCCCACCGCCAGTCGGTGAACCCGTTCGATCCGCCGACAAAAATGTCAGCGCTAAGGAGTGACCAAAATCTTGCAGTGCCGCTCGGGGTCGGCGAGGTCGTCGAACGCCTGGCCCACGCCGTCCAGGCCGACCTCGCCGGTGATCAGCGGGCTGACGTCCATCTCGCCCTCGGCCAGCGCGCCCAGCGTCTCGGCGAATTCCTCCGGAGTCTGGGCGAGCGTGAATTGGATGTTGAGCTCCTTGGCGATCCCGAAGAACGGATGCATGGTGTCGGGTTGCATGCAGACCCCGGCGACCACCACCCGCGTACCGTGCCGCGCCCGCAACAAGATGTCGTCGATGACCCCGGGCACCCCGACGGCCTCGAACACCACTTTGGCTTTGACCGAGTCGAACGGGGAGCCCTGCGCCGGATCGAGCGCCTGGTGCGCGCCCATGGCGGTGGCCAGTTCGCGCCGTGTCGGTGAAAAGTCCGCCGCTGCAATGGTTTCGACGCCGCGCGCGCGAAGGTTGGCGATGATGGCGATCCCGATCGGCCCGCAACCGACGACCAGGGCGGGCTCGCCCGGCTGGATGTTGGACTTGTTGACGGCGTGCAGGCCCACCGACATCGGTTCGGTTAGGGCTGCATGCCGCGAGTCCAGACCGTTGGGGACCGCAAGCAGCAGCGGCGCCGAGAGCAGCATCCGATCGGCATAACCACCGACCGTGCTGTTGCTGTAGACGATGGGATCGATGCCCTTGTCGGACAACAACACCGGCAGCGACGTGACCAAGGTCCCGACGGGATGCGTGTCGGTGTCGGGGCCGGCCTCGAGTATCTCGGCGCTGAATTCGTGGCCCATGAAAATATCGCGGTCCAACGCGACCTCCATGCCGCCCGCACCGCGAGCGACGCGGTTGCTCATCTCCAGCACCGTCCCGCCGTGGGCCGCGAAATGCAGATCCGAACCACAGATTCCGCACGCTCGGACCCCCACCAGCACCTGACCGGGACCGGGCACCGGCTCGGGTACGTCGTCGCGGTAGACCATACGCCCGTCACGCAACACTGAAGCACGCATCACTTGGCCTCCGTCTGGTGTTCCTCGACATGCTAGGTAATGGCCTTTACCACGGCTTCGCCGGCGCGGCCGATCAGTTGGTCGCGCCGGTCCCTGGCCCAGTCGTGCGACGAGCGCGGCGCCTCCAGCTGCCCCTTGAAATGGGGAATCACCTTGCGGGCGAACAGGTCATAGCAGTGGTACGTCGCCTCCGGTGAGGCCCAGTCATGGCCGAGCATCAACAGCGTTCCGAACCCGCCCGACCGGTCAAGCAGATCCTCGATGTGAGCGATCGCATCGTCCGGCGTCCCGATGCAGCAATTTCCTTTGGCCGCATAGTCTTCGACGTACTCGCGCGGCGATTGGGCGCCCTCGACGGCGTTGGCCAACGGGACGAATCCCGCCGCCCCGAAGTACTGTGCGAAATCGAGCAGTCCGTAGGTGCAGTCGTCGATCGCCTGATCGCGGCTGTCGGCGATATGCATGATGGACAGCACCCGCCAATCCGAGCGGTCGGGCTCGCCGCGCCCGGCCTTGGCGGCCTGCTCGCGCACCACGTCCCAGGTCGTCTCCAGCGCCGCATAGCCGCCCGGCACCGACATCGACAACGACAGCAGCGACGTGCCCAGCGCCCCGGCCAGCCGCGGGCCCGACGGTGAAATCATTGCGGCCGTGGCGATTTCCGGATATGGCGAGGTGTAGGGGCGGATATGCAACTGGGCGTCGCGCAGGGTGAACCAGTCGGAGTGGCGATCGATGCGCTCGGCGGGTGCGGCGCGGAACAGCGCGAGGATCGCCTCCAGGGACTCCTGCATCATCCGGCGCTGCTCGATCGGGTCGATGCCCATCATGTAGGCGTCCGACGGCAGGGCGCCGGGACCGGTGCCGAACATGACCCGGCCACGGGTCAGGTGGTCCAACAACACCCAGCGGTCGGCGACCATGAGCGGATGGTGGTAGGGCAGCGACACCACCCCGGTGCCCAACCGGATGTGCTTGGTCCGCTCCGCGGCGGCCGCGATGAACACTTCCGGGCAGGCGATCAGCTCGTAACCACCGGAGTGATGCTCGCCGAACCACGCCTCGTCGAACCCCAGGCGATCCAGCGCGACCACCCGTTCCATGTCGTATTCCAGTGCCACCGTGGGGGATTGGCCGACCGGGTGAAACGGAGTGATGAATACGCCGAAGCGCAGCGGGTTACCCATTACCATTGCACCCCTTTGAGGAAGTCGAGCAGTGTCTCGTTCACCACGTCGGGCCGTTCCTGCTGCAGCCAGTGCCCGGCCCCGTCGACCATCACCTGCTGATAGGGGCCGGCGATCACCCGGGCGGCGCGGTCGGTGGGGGTGAAGGTGAGCACCGGATCGGCTGTCCCGCCGATGAATAGGCACGGCACCGTGATCATCGCGCCGTCGAGTTCTGCGGTGGTCTCCCAGTTGCGATCGAAATTGCGATACCAGTTCAGCGCGCCGGTGAAGCCGGTGCGGGAGAACTCGTCGATGTAGTGGTCGAGTTCGTCTTGGCTGATCCAGTTGGGCAGGCCGTCCGGCTCTGGAATCCGGTCGATGAAGCCTTCGGGACCCGGGGCGAGCATCCGCGGGGCCGTTGCCTTGTTGCTGAGCGATGACTGGCCGCAGATCATCCGGCGCATCGTGCGGGCAGGGTCACCGTTGAGTTCGGCATCGGCGACGCCCGGTTCCTGGAAATACAGGATGTAGAAAAAGTTCTCGCCGAATTGTTTGCGCCACGCCTGTATCGGTGACTTGCGCGGCCGAGGCAGCGGAGGAACGCTCACCGAAGCGACCGCCGCCACCCGGTCCGGGTGCAGCAGCGGCATGTTCCACAACACGATGGCGCCCCAGTCATGCCCCACCCACACCGCGCGCTCGGCGCCGACGTCGTCGAGCAGGCCGACCAGGTCCGCGGTCAACTCGTGAATGTTGTAGGCCTCGACCGCCTCCGGGCGCGACGAGCCGCCGTAACCGCGCTGATCGGGAGCCAGCACGTGGTACCCGGCATCGGCGAGGACCGGAATCTGGTGCCGCCACGAGTAGGCCAGTTCGGGGAAGCCGTGGGCCAGGACCACCACGGGTGCGCCGGGCTCGCCGGCCTCGATCACCCGCAACCGCACACCGTTGGTGTCCACTAACCGTTCGGTTGATACACGCACCGTCCCACCAAATCACAGCGGCGGACGGGTTGAGAAGACATTATCGGCTGATGCGGTTGGATCACGTAGTTCTGTGGGCGAAGGATCCGCGGGCGGCGGTCGACTTCTATACGAGGGTGGTCGGGCTTGAGCCGCTCCGGCTCAGCGAATACGAAGCCCAGGCGGTGCCGTTTCCCAGCGTGCGCGTGTGCGCGGACTCCATCATCGATCTGATGCCCCTCGAGGCCGGCAAAGCCGGCCACCCGGTCGATCACGTGTGTCTTGCGCTCTCGCGGGCCGAGTACGACGCGCTGGAAGCGCGTCTCGCCGCGGCCGGCGTGGATATCGTCGCGCGAAGGGAGAACAATTTCGGCGCCCAGGGCTCGGCGCCGCAGGCCATCTACTTCAAAGATCCGGACGGCAATGTCGTCGAAGCCCGGTACTACGAGTGACGGCTTGACGCGGACCGCCCGACGCGACGCTGGCGTCACACTCGGGAACATCCGCACGTTGGCATAGCGGTAGCCTGGACTTTTCCAGCGACCTGTTATCAGGGAAGGACCTGGCCTCCGGGCCGATGATCGATGAACCGCAAAAACGTGATCCGCACCATCACGGCGATCGCCGTGGTGGTGTTGCTGGGCTGGTCGTTCTTCTACTTCAGCGATGACACGCGCGGTTACAAGCCCGTCGACACCTCGGTGGCGATGTCGCAGATCAACAGCGACAACGTCAAAAGCGCGCAGATCGACGATCGCGAACAGCAGGTGCGGCTGACCCTGAAAAAGGGCAACAACGACACCGAGAACTCGGACAAGGTCATCACCAAATATCCGTCCGGATACGCGGTCGATCTTTTCAACGCGCTCACCGCCAAGAACGCCAAGGTCAGCACGGTCGTCAACGAGGGCAGCATCCTCGGTGAACTGCTGGTCTACGTGCTGCCGCTGCTGTTGCTGGTCGGGCTTTTCGTGATGTTCTCCCGCATGCAGGGCGGGGCCCGGATGGGCTTCGGGTTCGGCAAGTCGCGCGCCAAGATGCTGAACAAGGACATGCCCAAGACCACGTTCGCCGACGTGGCCGGCGTCGACGAGGCGGTCGAAGAGCTCTACGAGATCAAGGACTTCCTGCAGAACCCCAGCCGCTACCAGGCGCTGGGCGCCAAGATCCCCAAGGGCGTGCTGCTGTACGGGCCGCCCGGAACCGGCAAGACGCTGCTGGCCCGCGCGGTGGCGGGGGAAGCCGGTGTGCCGTTCTTCACCATTTCCGGCTCCGATTTCGTCGAGATGTTCGTCGGCGTCGGCGCTTCGCGGGTCAGGGACCTGTTCGAGCAGGCCAAACAGAACAGCCCGTGCATCATCTTCGTCGACGAGATCGACGCGGTGGGGCGCCAGCGCGGCGCCGGCCTGGGCGGCGGACACGACGAGCGCGAGCAAACGCTGAACCAATTGCTGGTCGAGATGGACGGTTTCGGCGACCGCGCCGGTGTGATCCTGATCGCGGCCACCAACCGGCCCGACATCCTGGACCCCGCGCTGTTGCGGCCCGGCCGATTCGACCGGCAGATCCCGGTATCCAACCCGGACCTGGCCGGACGCCGGGCCGTGCTGAAGGTGCACTCGAAGGGCAAGCCGATCGGCCCGGACGCCGACCTGGACGGGCTGGCCAAGCGGACCGTCGGCATGACCGGCGCCGACCTGGCCAATGTCATCAACGAGGCCGCGCTGCTGACGGCGCGCGAGAACGGCAGCGTCATCACCGGGCCCGCGCTCGAAGAGGCGGTGGACCGGGTGATCGGCGGCCCGCGCCGCAAGGGCCGGATCATCAGCGAGCAGGAAAAGAAGATCACCGCCTACCACGAGGGCGGGCACACGTTGGCGGCCTGGGCGATGCCCGACATCGACCCGGTCTACAAGGTGACGATCCTGGCCCGCGGCCGCACCGGCGGTCATGCCGTCGCGGTGCCCGAGGAAGACAAGGGGCTGCGCACCCGCTCGGAGATGATCGCGCAACTGGTGTTCGCGATGGGCGGGCGCGCCGCCGAGGAACTGGTGTTCCGCGAGCCCACCACCGGCGCGGTGTCCGACATCGAGCAGGCCACCAAGGTCGCCCGCGCCATGGTCACCGAGTACGGCATGAGCGCGCGCCTGGGCGCGGTCAAGTACGGCACCGAGCACGGCGACCCGTTTTTGGGCCGGTCCATGGGCACCCAGTCGGACTACTCGCACGAGGTGGCGCGCGAGATCGACGAGGAGGTCCGCAAGCTCATCGAGGCCGCGCACACCGAGGCGTGGGAGATCCTCACCGAATACCGCGACGTGCTCGACACGCTGGCCGGCGAGTTGCTGGAAAAGGAGACGCTGCACCGTCCCGAGCTGGAGGCGATCTTCGGCGACGTCGAAAAGCGGCCCCGGCTAACGATGTTCGACGATTTCGGCGGCCGGATCCCGTCCGACAAGCCGCCGATCAAGACGCCCGGCGAGCTGGCGATCGAGCGCGGCGAACCCTGGCCGCCGCCGGTGACCGAGCCGGCGTTCAAGGCGGCCATCGCACGGGCCAACCAGGCCGCCCTGGATGCTCAGGCCGCGCACGCCGAAGCCGATCGAAACATGCACGGCGCCAACGGCTCTCACGGTGGGCATGGCGGCGCCGACGCGCAGCCGCACGGTCCGACCCAGCCGGACTACGGCGCGCCGGCCGGCTGGCACGCGCCGGGCTGGCCGCCCAGGGAGCAGCAGGGCTACTGGTATCCGCCGCCCCAGCAGCCGTATTGGCCGCAGCCGGCCCACCCGGCGCCGAGCTATCCGGGCCAGTCGGGTCATCCGGCGCACCCCGCGTACCCGCCCTATCCGCCGTACCCGCCGCCGCCCCAACCCACCCCGGACACCGGCAGGTCTCCCGAACAGCCGGACGAGGACGTGAGCCGGTCCACGCCACCGGCGCAGGGCTGACGAACGGAGAAACTCAATGGCCCTACCGGATTTGGAGGCGGACAGCCGCACCCCGACGGCGCGCGTCCACACGTTCAACCAGGAACGCGCCGAGGCCGCGATCCGCGAGTTGCTCTTCGCGATCGGCGAGGACCCGGACCGGGATGGCTTGCGGGACACCCCGGCTCGCGTCGCGCGTGCCTATCGCGAGATGTTCGCCGGGCTCTACACGGAACCGGAATCGGTGCTGAACACCATGTTCGACGAAGACCACGACGAGATGGTGATCGTCAAGGAGATCCCGCTCTACTCCACCTGTGAACATCACCTGGTGTCGTTTCACGGCGTGGCCCACGTCGGCTACATCCCCGGCAAGGACGGCCGGGTGACCGGGCTGTCCAAGATCGCCCGGCTGGTGGACCTTTACGCCAAGCGGCCCCAGGTGCAGGAGCGGCTCACCAGCCAGATCGCCGACGCCCTGGTGAGCAAGCTCGACCCGCGCGGCGTGATCGTCGTCGTCGAGGCCGAGCATCTGTGCATGGCGATGCGCGGTGTGCGCAAGCCCGGCGCCGTGACGACGACGTCGGCGGTGCGCGGCCAGTTCAAGACCAGTGCCGCTTCCCGAGCCGAGGCGCTCGACCTCATCCTGCGTAAGTGAGCCCGCACCCGTGCAGGTTATGGGTGTTCTGAACGTCACGGCGGACTCGTTCTCGGATGGCGGGCGCTATCTCGACGCCGACGCCGCGGTGGCCCATGGTCTGGCCATGGCCGCCGAGGGCGCGGGCATCGTCGACGTCGGCGGGGAGTCGACGCGTCCCGGCGCCACCCGGATCGACCCCAGGGTCGAGGCCGACCGGGTGACCGCCGTCATCAAAGAGCTTGCGGCGCAAGGACTCACCGTGAGCATCGACACCATGCACGCCGACGTGGCGCGCGCCGCCCTGCAGAACGGCGCGCAGATGGTCAACGACGTGTCCGGCGGGCGGGCCGATCCCGCGATGGCTCCGCTGCTGGCCGAAGCGGGTGTGCCGTGGGTGCTGATGCACTGGCGGCCGGTGGACGCCGACCGCCCGCACCAAGCCCGCTCCTACGGCGACGTGGTGGCCGACGTGCGCGCCGAGCTGCTCGCCGGCGTCGACGACGCGGTCGCCGCCGGTGTCGATCCGGCAAAGCTGATGATCGACCCGGGTCTCGGATTCGCCAAGACGGCACAACACAATTGGGCGTTGCTGCACGCGTTGCCGGAACTGGTGGCCACCGGCATCCCGGTGCTGCTGGGTGCCTCGCGCAAACGGTTTGTCGGTGCGCTGCTCGCCGGGCCCGACGGCGAGGTGCGGCCGCCGGAGGGGCGGGAGACCGCGACCGCGGTGATCTCCGCGCTGGCCGCCCTGCACGGCGCCTGGGGTGTGCGGGTGCACGACGTGCGGGCGTCGGTCGACGCCCTCAAGGTGGTGGGGGCCTGGACACGAGGCGAGGCTAGTGGCTGACCGAATCGAATTGCGCGGCTTGACAGTTCACGGCCGACACGGTGTCTTCGAGCACGAACGGGTCAACGGGCAGGACTTCGTCGTCGATATCACCGTGTGGATCGACCTGGCCGACGCCGCCGCCAGCGACGAGCTGGCCGACACCTACGACTACGACGCCCTGGCCAAGCTGGCGGCCGGCGTCGTCGCCGGACCGCCGCGCAACCTGATCGAGGCGGTCGGTGGTGAGATCGCCGAGCGCGTCATGGCCGACGAGCGCGTGCACGCCGTCGAGGTGGTGGTGCACAAGCCGCAGGCCCCCATCGAGCAGCAGTTCGCCGACGTGGCGGTGGTGGTGCGGCGCTCGCGCCGCGGCGGTCGCGGTTCGGTGGTCCCGGCCGGCCCCGATGGTCGAGCGGTATGACGCGCGTCGTGCTGTCGATCGGCTCGAACCTGGGTGATCGCCTGGCCCGGCTGCAGGCGGTCGTCGACGGGCTGGGTGACGCGGTGGTCGCGATGTCTCCGGTGTATGAGACCGACCCCTGGGGTGAGACCGAGCAGGGACCGTTCCTCAACGCGGTGCTGATCGCCGACGACCCGTCCCGCGACGCGCGCGCCTGGCTGCGCCGGGCGCAGGAGTTCGAGCGGGCCGCGGGCCGGGTCCGTGGCCAGCGCTGGGGCCCGCGGACCCTCGACGTGGACCTGATCGCCTGCTACGGGGACACCGAGGTGGTCGCGGTGGAAAGCGACCTGACCCTGCCGCACCCCCTGGCCCACCTGCGGGCGTTCGTGCTGATCCCGTGGCTGGCCGTCGACCCCGACGCCGAGCTGACGGTCAGCGGCGGGCCGCGGCCGGTGGCGCGGCTGCTGGCCGAACTGGACCCGGCCGACCGGGCCGGGGTGCGGCTATCCCCGCTGACCCTCGAGCCGAAAACGCACTGATGGGACCGACCCGCAAGCGTGAGCTGACGGCCGCGGTGGTGGTGGCCGGGGTGCTGGGCTATCTGCTGGTGATGCTGCTCTATCGGTGGTTCCCCCCGATCACGGTGTGGACGGGGCTGTCGCTGGGGGCGGTGGCCGTCGCCGAGGCGCTGTGGGCGCGCTACGTGCGGGTCAAGATCAGCGACGGCGAGATCGGCGACGGGCCGGGCTGGCTGCATCCGCTGGCGGTGGCCCGCAGCGTGGTGATCGCCAAGGCGTCGGCATGGGTGGGTGCGCTGGTGCTGGGTTGGTGGATCGCGGTGTTGGTGTACCTGCTGCCGCGGCGATCCTGGCTGCGCGCCGCCGCCGAGGACACCTCCGGCGCCGTGGTGGCGGCCGTCAGCGCGCTGGCGTTGGTCGTCGCCGCCCTGTGGCTGCAGCATTGCTGTAAGTCTCCGCAGGACCCGACCGAGCACGGCGAGGGCTCTGAAGGCTAGCGAGGGCTAGCCGAGAATCGCCGGAGTGACGCGACACGCTGTGTGACCTCGCACAGGTACAGTCAGGCCATGACCGTTCTGTCCCGCGGCGCCCGGGTCCGGCGCGGCGGCCGCAGGCCGGGTTGGGTGCTCTTGACGGCGTTGCTGGTCCTCGCGATGGGGGCCAGTTCCGCACTGGTTTTCACCAATCGTGTGGAACTGCTCAAGCTCGCTGTGATCCTGGCGCTGTGGGCCGCAGTCGCCGGCGCCTTCGTTTCGGTGCTTTACCGCCGGCAAAGCGACGCGGACCAGTCGAAAGTGCGGGACCTGAAGCTGGTCTATGACCTGCAGTTGGATCGGGAAATCTCGGCCCGGCGCGAATACGAGCTGACGGTGGAGTCGCAGCTGCGTCGCGAGCTGGCCGCCGAGCTGCGGGCCCAGGCGGCCGACGAGGTGGCGGCGCTGCGGGCGGAGTTGGCCGCATTGCGCGCCAACCTGGAGATCTTGTTTGACACCGACCTCGCCGACCGCCGAGCCCTGGAGAATTCCCGGGCGGACTGGGCCCGCAGCGGCGGCAGCGCACCGGCCGACTGGGTGTCCAGCGATCGGCTCTCGGACGTACCCCCGGAAAATGCGCTCGAGCGCACCGACGAATCGCCGATCATCGACGTGTCCGAGGTGCGAGTCCCGCCCGCCGGCGCGACGCCGCCCCGACAGCCCGCGCCGCCGCGCGAGCCGCCGCCGTATCAGCCCCCGCCGCCAGCCCCCGAGCCGGCACCGCAAACGCAGCCCGAATCGCCGCACTGGCAACCAACCAGCGCCGACGGGCGGTGGTTGCCCGCTGGGGCGCCGGGCAGCAACTGGTCCGGTGTCGACGAGCCGGACGCACCGGACCCGCTGACGGGTCGCCGGCGCGCCCGGCATTCCAGCCCCGAGGTCACCGAGGGCGGTCCATTCGGCGAGTCGGGCCGCCGGGCGCACTCGCGGCATTCGACGGAGCACCCCGACGACGACGGCGAAACCCCGCCCCCGCGGCTGGCGCCGGCGCCGCCTCCCGAGCCGGCACCTCGGCATCGCAGCATCGATGACGAGTCGGGGGAATCGGGGGGGCGACGCTCCCGATCCGGCGGGCAGTCCGTCGCCGACCTGCTGGCGCGGCTGCAGGTCGAGCCAACCGGAGGCGGCCGACGCCGCCGACGTGACGGATGACACTGGGTCCTGCCTGCGAAATCGACTAGAGTCTTACTGACCGTCCGGTACCCGCGAGCGCGGGACTGGAACGAAACCAAGACACTGTGAGGCCGTCTGCGATGGTGCAGTTCGACGGTTTGCGCCCGGCCAGGCTCAAGGTGGGGATCATCTCCGCGGGCCGGGTAGGAACCGCATTGGGCGTCGCGCTGGAGCGCGCCGACCACGTCGTGGTCGCCTGCAGCGCCATTTCTCACGCGTCCCGGCAGCGGGCGGCGCGCCGGCTGCGCGATACCCCGGTGCTGGCGCCGCCGGACGTCGCCGCCGCCGCCGAGCTGCTGCTGCTGGCGGTTCCGGACAGCGAGCTCGCGGGCCTGGTGTCCGGCCTGGCCGCGACGTCGGCGGTGCGGCCCGGAACGATCGTGGCCCACACCTCCGGCGCCAACGGCGTCGAGGTCCTGGCGCCGCTCGCCCGCGAGGATGGCGGCGGCTGCATCCCGCTGGCGATTCACCCGGCGATGACCTTCACCGGCTCCGACGAGGACGTCAGCCGCCTGCCCGACACCTGCTTCGGCATCACCGCCGCCGACGACGTCGGGCAGGCGATCGCGCAGTCGCTGGTGCTCGAGATGGGCGGGGAGCCGTTCTGCGTGCGCGAGGAGGCGCGGGTCCTGTATCACGCCGCCCTGGCCCACGCCGGCAACCACATCGTGACCGTGGTCGCCGATGCGCTCGACGCGTTGCGGGCGGCGCTGCGCGGCAGCGAGCTCCTTGGCCAACAACTCGTCGAGGATGCGCCCGGCGGCATCGCCGAACGGATCGTCGGGCCGCTGGCCCGGGCGGCGCTGCAGAACACGCTGCAACGCGGGCAGGCCGCGCTGACGGGCCCGGTCGCCCGGGGCGACGCCGCCGCCGTCGCCGCGCATCTGGCCGCGCTGCACCGGGTCGACGGGGAGTTGGCCGAGGCCTATCGGGTGAACGCGTTGCGGACCGCGCGGCGCGCACACGCGCCCGCCGACGTCGTCGAGGTGCTGACGGCGTGACGCAGAAATTCGAACCCGGCGTGCTCAACCTGTATTCGGTTCCGCGCGATGTCACCGAGGTGAGCCGCGCGCTGCGGCACACCGGCCGCCGCGTGATGCTGGTGCCGACCATGGGCGCGCTGCACGACGGGCACCTCGCCCTGGTCCGCGCCGCCAAACGGGTCCCCGGCTCGGTGGTCGTGGTGTCGATCTTCGTCAACCCGCTGCAATTCGGGGCCGGCGAGGATCTCGACACCTACCCGCGGACCCTGGACGACGACCTGGCGTTGCTGCGCGGCGAGGGCGTCGAGATCGTGTTCGCGCCGACCGCCGCGGCGATGTATCCGGACGGGCTGCGCACCACGGTGCAGCCGGGTCCGTTGGCCGCCGAACTCGAGGGCGCGGCCCGGCCAACGCATTTCGGCGGCGTGCTGACGGTGGTGCTCAAGCTGCTGCAGATCGTGCGCCCCGATCGAATCTTCTTCGGCGAGAAGGACTATCAGCAGTTGGTGATGATCCGGCAGATGGTGACCGACCTCAACGTCGGCGTCGACGTGATCGGGGTTCCGACGGTGCGCGAGTCCGATGGGCTGGCGATGTCGTCGCGCAACCGCTACCTGGATTCGGTGCAGCGCGAATTGGCCGCGACGCTCTCGGCCGCGCTGCTGGCCGGGATGCACGCCGCGCCGGCCGGCGCGCCGGCAGCGCTGACCGCGGCCCGCGCCGTGCTCGACGCCGTGCCCGCGATCAGCGTCGACTACTTGGAGCTGCGCGACCCCGGGCTGGGTCCCGCACCGACCGAGGGACCCGGCCGGCTGCTGGTCGCCGCCCGGCTGGGAAAGACCAGGCTGCTGGACAACATCGCAGTCGAGCTAGGGGCTCTATCGCCGGCACCCGTGGGGCCGGACGCGAAAGATATTGCTCAATCACCTTGGAGGAACTGATGTTACGGACGATGCTGAAATCGAAGATCCACCGCGCCACGGTCACGCAGGCCGATCTGCACTACGTCGGCTCGGTGACCATCGACGCCGACCTGATGGACGCCGCCGACCTGCTCGAGGGCGAACAGGTCACCATCGTCGACATCGACAACGGCGCCCGGCTGGTGACCTACGCGATCACCGGTGAGCGCGGCAGCGGGGTGATTGGCATCAACGGCGCCGCAGCGCATCTCGTTCATCCCGGCGATCTGGTGATTCTGATCGCCTACGGAACCATGGAGGACGCCGAGGCCCGCGAGTACAAGCCGCGGATCGTGTTCGTCGACGCGGACAACAAGCAGATCGACCTGGGCAGCGATCCCGCCTTCGTCCCGGACTTTGATCTTGCAGCGGCCGAGCTGATGAACCCCCGCATGGGTGCACGGTAGCCGTGCTGCTGGCGATCGACGTCCGTAACACCCACACCGTCGTCGGGTTGCTGTCGGGCTCCAAGGAGCACGCAAAGGTGGTGCAGCAGTGGCGGATTCGCACCGAACCCGAAGTCACCGCCGACGAACTTGCGCTCACCATCGACGGGCTGATCGGCGACGATTCCGAGCGGCTCAGCGGCGCCTCCGCCCTCTCCACGGTTCCGTCGGTGCTGCAGGAGATGCGGGTGATGCTCGACCAGTACTGGCCGTCGGTGCCGCACGTGTTGATCGAGCCGGGCGTGCGCACCGGCATTCCGCTGCTGGTCGACAACCCCAAACAATTGGGCACCGACCGGATCGTCAACTGCCTGGCCGCATTTCACCGGTTCAAGTCGGCCGCCATTGTCGTCGATTTCGGGTCGTCGATCTGCGTGGACCTGGTGTCGGCCAAGGGCGAATTCCTCGGCGGCGCCATCGCGCCCGGGGTGCAGGTGTCGTCGGATGCCGCGGCGGCCCGGTCCGCGGCGCTGCTTAACGTCGAATTGGCCCGGCCCCGCTCGGTGCTCGGCAAGAACACCGTCGAATGCATGCAGGCGGGTGCGGTGTTCGGCTTCGCCGGGCTGGTCGATGGGCTGGTCGGGCGCATCCGCGAGGACATCGACGGCTTCGCCGGCGACGACGTCGTGGTCGTGACCACCGGGCACACCGCGCCGCTGCTGTTGCCCGAGCTGCGCACCGCCAACCACTACGACCCCCACCTGACCCTGCACGGCCTGCGGCTGGTCTTCGAACGCAACCAGGACTCGCAGCGCGGCCGGCTGAAGACGGCGCGCTGAGCCCGTCGTCGAGAATCAATCCGCACTCGACGCCACCCGCAAACGCCGGGGTCAGTTCCTTTAAGCTGGCACGTCGTGAGTGACGCCGATCCCGACCTTCCCGAGCAGTTCCAGATCCGCCGGGAAAAGCGCGCTCGCCTGCTGGCCGAGGGGCGCGACCCTTATCCGGTCGCGATCCAGCGGACCCACACCCTGGCCGAGGTCCGGGCCGCCCACCCCGACCTGGAGATCGACACCGCGACCGATGACGTCGTCGGCGTCGCCGGCCGGGTGATCTTCGCGCGCAATTCGGGAAAGTTGTGCTTCGCCACGCTGCAGGACGGCGACGGCACCAACCTGCAGGTGATGATCAGCCTCGACAAGGTCGGCAAGGAAGCGCTGGACGCGTGGAAGGCCGACGTCGACCTTGGCGACATCGTTTACGTGCACGGCAATGTGATCAGTTCACGCCGCGGTGAGCTGTCCGTGCTCGCCGACGAGTGGCAAATGGCCGCCAAGTCGTTGCGGCCGCTGCCCGTCGCGCACAAGGAGATGAGCGAAGAATCGCGGGTGCGGCAGCGGTATGTGGATCTGATCGTTCGCCCGCAGGCGCGAACGGTGGCCCGCCAGCGAATCGCCGTGGTTCGGGCCATACGCAACGCGCTGGAACGGCGCGGTTTTTCCGAAGTCGAAACGCCTATGTTGCAGACGTTGGCCGGGGGCGCGGCGGCCCGGCCGTTCATCACGCATTCCAATGCGCTTGACATCGATCTCTACTTGAGGATCGCACCGGAACTGTTCCTCAAGCGCTGCATCGTCGGTGGTTTCGACAAGGTCTTCGAACTAAATCGGGTGTTCCGAAACGAAGGCACCGATTCGACGCATTCTCCCGAATTTTCCATGCTGGAGACCTACCAGACCTACGGCACCTATGACGATTCGGCAGTCGTAACCCGGGAGCTTATTCAAGAGGTGGCCGATGAGGCGATCGGGACGCGACAACTGCCGTTGCCGGACGGCAGTGTGTACGACATAGACGGAGAATGGTCGTCGCTACAAATGTATCCGTCGGTGTCGGCGGCGCTCGGTGAAGAGATCACCCCCGAGACATCTGTTGAACACCTGCGCTCAATTGCGGACCGACTGGGCATCGAGATTCCGGACAACCGCGGGTACGGGCACGGCAAGCTCGTCGAGGAACTGTGGGAGCACGCGGTGGGCAACACCTTGACCGCGCCCACCTTCGTTAAGGATTTCCCAGTCGAGACAACGCCTTTGACTCGCCAGCACCGCAGCATCCCGGGTGTGACCGAGAAGTGGGACCTCTATGTGCGCGGCGTCGAACTGGCCACCGGCTACTCCGAATTGAACGATCCGGTGGTGCAGCGTGAGCGCTTCGCCGAGCAAGCGCGCGCCGCGGCCGCCGGCGACGACGAGGCGATGGCACTCGACGAAGATTTTCTCGCCGCCCTCGAGTACGCGATGCCGCCGTGCACCGGAACCGGAATGGGTATCGACAGGTTGCTGATGACTTTGACCGGGCTCTCAATTCGGGAGACAGTTTTGTTCCCGATTGTTCGACCACACTCCAACTGAACTTGTGCATGATCTGCTCGGATTGAGTATTCTGCGGACATATGGCAGATTGGTCTGCGGGGAGTCAATCCAAGTTGCTGGGCTGCAAGGCAGAAACGCGAGGGTGAGCTAATGGCGAAAAAAGTGACCGTCACCTTGGTCGATGATTTCGACGGGGCGGGCGCCGCCGACGAAACGGTCGAATTCGGGCTTGACGGGGTGACCTATGAGATCGACCTTTCTTCAAAGAATGCCGCGAAACTTCGCGGCGATCTGAAGCAATGGGTGGCGGCCGGCCGGCGTGTCGGCGGTCGGCGGCGGGGGCGTTCGGGTGGCGGCCGCGGCCGCGGCGCGATCGACCGCGAGCAAAGCGCCGCGATCCGGGAATGGGCCCGCCGCAACGGGCACAACGTGTCGACTCGCGGCCGCATCCCGGCCGACGTGATCGACGCCTTCCACGCGGCGACCTAGCGGGACCACCGACCGGCGTCCGGGCCATCGGGTCCGGGCGCCGGTGCTTTATTTGGTTTTTCACTGGTGGCGAACGGCTCGCCGGTGATCAGGGAAACGATTCGGCGGTTTGCTCCGTTGTCAGGAACAGGTCGGCGCAAGTTAGGAACCGTAGCGCGCCGACCATTACAGTGGACACCAGCCGGTAGTGAGGTTGTACCGATGGCGAGGAAGAGCAGGTAAGCCGATGTTCGAGAGATTTACCGACCGTGCCCGCAGGGTGGTCGTTCTGGCGCAAGAAGAAGCCAGGATGCTCAACCACAACTACATCGGCACCGAGCACATCCTGTTGGGTCTTATTCACGAGGGCGAGGGCGTCGCCGCCAAGTCGCTGGAGTCGCTGGGGATCTCGCTCGAGGGCGTGCGCAGCCAGGTCGAGGAGATCATCGGCCAGGGCCAGCAGGCGCCGTCGGGGCACATCCCGTTCACCCCGCGCGCCAAGAAGGTTCTCGAGCTGAGCCTGCGTGAGGCGCTGCAGCTCGGCCACAACTACATCGGCACCGAGCACATTTTGCTCGGCCTGATCCGCGAGGGTGAGGGCGTGGCCGCTCAGGTGCTGGTCAAGCTCGGCGCCGAGCTGACCCGGGTGCGCCAGCAGGTGATCCAGCTGCTGAGCGGCTACCAGGGCAAGGAGGCCGCCGAGGCGGGCACCGGCGGGCGCGGCGGCGAGTCCGGTTCGCCTTCCACGTCCCTGGTTCTCGACCAGTTCGGCCGCAACCTGACGGCCGCCGCCATGGAGGGCAAGCTGGACCCGGTCATCGGCCGCGAAAAGGAAATCGAGCGGGTGATGCAGGTCCTGAGCCGGCGCACCAAGAACAACCCGGTGCTGATCGGCGAGCCCGGCGTCGGCAAGACCGCCGTCGTCGAGGGACTGGCGCAGGCCATCGTGCACGGCGAGGTCCCCGAGACGCTCAAGGACAAGCAGCTCTACACCCTGGACCTGGGCTCGCTGGTGGCCGGTTCGCGCTACCGCGGTGACTTCGAGGAGCGCCTGAAGAAGGTGCTCAAGGAGATCAATACCCGCGGCGACATCATCCTGTTCATCGACGAGCTGCACACGCTGGTCGGGGCCGGTGCCGCCGAGGGCGCGATCGATGCGGCGAGCATCCTGAAGCCCAAGCTGGCCCGCGGCGAGCTGCAGACGATCGGCGCCACCACGCTCGACGAGTACCGCAAATACATCGAGAAGGACGCGGCGCTGGAGCGCCGCTTCCAGCCGGTGCAGGTGGGCGAGCCGACGGTGGAGCACACCATCGAGATCCTCAAGGGCCTGCGGGACCGCTACGAGGCGCACCACCGGGTGTCGATCTCGGATGCGGCGCTGGTGGCCGCGGCCACCCTGGCCGACCGTTACATCAACGACCGGTTCCTGCCGGACAAGGCGATCGACCTGATCGACGAGGCGGGCGCGCGGATGCGCATCCGCCGGATGACCGCGCCGCCAGACCTGCGCGAGTTCGACGAGAAGATCGCCGAGGCGCGCCGGGAGAAGGAATCGGCGATCGACGCCCAGGACTTCGAGAAGGCCGCCAGCCTGCGGGACCGGGAGAAGACCCTGGTCGCACAGCGCGCCGAACGCGAAAAGCAATGGCGTTCAGGCGATCTGGACGTGGTGGCCGAGGTGGACGACAACGAGATCGCCGAGGTGCTGGGCAACTGGACCGGCATTCCGGTGTTCAAGCTCACCGAGGCCGAGACCACGCGCCTGCTGCGCATGGAGGACGAGCTGCACAAGCGGATCATCGGCCAGGTGGATGCCGTCAAGGCCGTCTCCAAGGCGATCCGCCGCACCCGCGCCGGGCTGAAGGACCCGAAGCGGCCGTCGGGCTCGTTCATCTTCGCCGGCCCGTCCGGTGTCGGTAAGACCGAGCTGTCCAAGGCGTTGGCCAACTTCCTGTTCGGCGACGACGACGCCCTCATCCAGATCGACATGGGCGAGTTCCACGACCGGTTCACCGCGTCGCGGCTGTTCGGTGCCCCGCCCGGATATGTCGGCTACGAGGAGGGCGGCCAGCTCACCGAGAAGGTGCGGCGCAAGCCGTTTTCCGTGGTGTTGTTCGACGAGATCGAGAAGGCGCACCAGGAGATCTACAACAGCCTGTTGCAGGTCCTCGAGGACGGCCGGCTCACCGACGGCCAGGGCCGCACGGTGGACTTCAAGAACACCGTGCTGATCTTCACCTCCAACCTGGGCACGTCCGACATCTCCAAGCCGGTCGGGCTGGGCTTCTCGCAGGGTGGCGGTGACAACGACTACGAGCGGATGAAGCAGAAGGTCAACGACGAGCTCAAGAAGCACTTCCGCCCGGAGTTCCTCAACCGCATCGACGAAACGATCGTCTTCCACCAGCTGACTCGCGACGAGATCATCCAGATGGTGGACCTGATGATCGGCCGGGTCGCGGCCCAGCTCAAGAGCAAGGACATGGCCCTGGAGCTGACCGACAAGGCCAAGTCACTGCTGGCCAAGCGGGGCTTCGACCCGGTGCTGGGTGCCCGCCCGTTGCGGCGCACCATCCAGCGCGAGATCGAGGACCAGCTCTCCGAGAAGATCCTCTTCGAGGAGGTCGGACCGGGACAGATCGTCACCGTCGACGTGGACAACTGGGACGGCGAGAGCGCCGGCGAGGACGCGGTGTTCACGTTCGTCGGAACGCGCAAGCCGCCGGCCGAGCCGGACCTGGCCAAGGCCGGTGCGCACAGCGCCGAGGGGCAGAGCGCCAACTAGCGAAAAGGAGTCGAACGTGGCCAAAGCGAGGAGCTCGGTGACGACAGCACCTCGATCGGTTGACCTGTCCGTGGCTAGTGCCGCGCTTTGGTTGGCGGCGACTGTGTTCCTGGCGTTGTTGGCGCTGTACTTCGTCGGCGTCGACCAGGGCGCGGTGTCGTTGTTCGGCAGCGACTCCCACGTGCACGAATTCATGCACGACGCAAGGCATCTGCTCGGGTTCCCCTGCCACTGAGTTATCCGACGTGGAGAGGCGTCTGATCGCACGCGGTCTCCTGGCCGGTTTAATGGGCGCCGTGGTGTCGTTCGTGTTCGCCCGCCTGTGTGCCGAGCCGATCATCGGGCGCGCCATCGCGTATGAGGACGGCCGCACCGCCGCCGAGCGGGCGCCGGGTGTGCACGAACACGGAGCCGACCTGTTCACCCGCGGCGTGCAAGCCAACGCCGGACTGGGTTTCGGTGTGCTGCTTTTCGGATTGGCGATGGGCGCGCTGTTCGCGGTGCTGTTCTGTGTGGTGTTCGCGCGCGCCGACAACCCTGCGCCACAAAGCATTTCGAGGCTTTCGTTGCTGCTCGCCTCTGGCGTCTTCGTATCCGTCTATTTGGTGCCGTTTCTGAAGTATCCACCCAACCCGCCGGCCGTGGGTCAGGCGGACACGATCGGCATGCGCACCGGTTGGTATCTCGTCGCTGTGCTGGTGTCGGTGGCACTGACGATTGCGGCGGTGCGACTGGCGCGGCGGCTCAGCACCCGCGTCGGTGCATGGAACGCCGGCGTGCTGGCGACCGCGGCCTACGTGGTGGTGGTCGCCGGGGTGTACGCGTTGCTGCCCGACGTGGCGGAGACGCCCCAACCGCTGCGTGACGCCGCGGGCGTGATCAGCTACCCGGGCTTTCCCGCCGACGTGCTCTACGAGTTCAGGTTGGTTTCGCTGGCTACCCAGCTCCTGCTGTGGGTGACCATCGGTCTGCTGTTCGGGAGGCTGGCGGGCCGGCTGCTGGGGGAGCGGGCATCGAGCATCACCGCGTGACGGGGCCATGACCGAGCTCGTCCGGCTGACCTTGGTGTCGCACGCGATGACCGACGCCATGGCGGCCGCGCGGTTCTCGGCCGACGAGCCACTCAACGACAGCGGGTGCAGGCAAGCGGCGGTGGGATTTGAAATCAAAAGCGGCACACGCCAACTCACCGCACCCGAGCGGCGGGCTCGGCAAACCGCCCAACTGCTGGGGTTACGGCCGGTCATCGAGCCACGGTTGGCCGACCTGAATTGCGGACGGTGGCGTGGGCGCGCGCTCGACGATGTCCCGCCCGCCGACCTGGACGTCTGGCTGACCGATCCACGTCAGGCGCCGCACGGCGGTGAGTCGATCGCCGACCTGGTCGACCGGGTGGCGGCGTGGCTGGCATCGCTTTCCGACAACGCCTCGCGCACGGTCGCCGTCACCCACCCCGCCGTCATCCGCGCGGCGATCCTAACCGCCCTTGGCGCATCGCCAAATGCGTTCTGGCGCATGGATATTAAACCGCTGAGTCGCACCGTCCTACACCGGCGCGGATCGGGCTGGACGCTTCGAATCTAGCGATCACCCGTGCTCGATCGGTGTCGTTGGTCCGGGCAACCCCGCTGAACCCGCGTGCTGCAGCCCTCGATTGATTTCGCTGAGAAGCGAGTCGGCGGGTGGGACTTCCTGCGAGCAGTTGCAGGTGAGGCCGCCAAACATGTCCTGGTCGGAATCGAGCGCGGTTTCAGCGACGGCGGGTGCTGCTGCTCCGATACAAACGCCGACCGCGATCGCCACGGTTCCCAATCCATTCGCGAACATAGGCGTCACGGTACTTTCGCCGCCGGTCGCGCTTCAAGCGATTCGCCGACTTGCATGCAGAACCCATAGCTTTGTGTTTGAGACCGCTATGCATGCGGCGCGATCAGCGCGAAGTCCTGCTTGGCCACCTGCAGCATCCAACTGGTCACGGTGGGCCCGTGATCGCGGGGCCAGTTCAGCTGGAAGCTGACCACCCACGGTTGCTGGGTCTTGTCCACGGCGTACCAGCTAAAGGTCAAATCACCGGGCAGACCGCCGGCTTTGGCTGCGATGTAAGGCCATTCGTCGCGATCCAGCTGGATGCCGGGCACGGCGGACAGGATCTGTTTGACGGGCGCGGCCGGGCCGACCGCGTCGGCTTGCAGCGCCGAATGCACCCGGCAGATATCCTCGGCGCTGCCGTACCACTCGACGCCGTACGTCGAGGCCGGGATGTGGGCGCGCGTTGGATCGGGCTGATAGGGAGTGGAATTCGCCTGCTGCAGCAGCTGGGCCCGGACTTGCGGAGACCTATCATGCTGGGCCTGCCGCCACTGGCTCCGCAGATCCGGTTGGCCCCAACCAATGGAGAACAGCTCGTACATCGTCGGGAAGGGTGTCATGCTGCCCGGATCGTGATGGCCCGCCGTGGCGAGCGCCTCCTCGACGGCGTGCGCACCCAGCCGCCCGATCAGCAAGTCGGTCGCCATGTTATCGCTGGTGGCAATCATCTTTTCGGCGGCGGTGCGAACCGACACGTGCGCGCCGGGCGGCAGCGCCAAACCCGAGGACCCAACGGCTTGGCTCTTCTCGGTGACCGTTAGTTGATCGTCCCAGGAAACCGTGCCGTCGCGGACCGCACCCGCCAGGGCGTGCAGCACGTACAACTTGAAAATCGATGCCAGCGGCAGGGATTCGCCGGCATTGGTGCCCTTGACGGGGTCGCAACGACCCTGGTCGACCTTGGCCACCTGGTAGGAGTAGCGGGCGCCCGTCTTGCTCAAGACGGCGTCGAGGTCGTGCCAAGAGTTGACCAGCGGTGGCTGTGTCTCGACGTCGAAGCGATCGACCCAGCCACCGTCGTCGGTGTGTATCCGGATGTCTTGTCGCGCACCGTAAGACGAGATCAGGTGCAGCGTGGCCACGCTGGCCGAGATGTCCACATGATCGAGCGTGAAGGGACGGTCCCACCACAGCCCCTCCATGGTCTTCACCACAGACTCGACCTTGTCGGGGATGGCCAGGGTGCCGACCCCGACCGGGCCGATGGGCCAGTCCGAGTTGAGCATGTCCATGGTCTGCTGTGCCCGCAGACCCGGGGGAGTGCCCTTGTCGATCCGCGGGCCCGCGTCGGCCGCATTCGCGTGCGGGGTAGGCGAGGACGCGCAACCCGGTATCAGGGCCATGACCAGCGCCACGCCGGCGGCCAGCACCAGCACATGGCGCCACATCGGGCGCCGGCTACCCCGTCTTGCCGGCGCCGGCAACGTCCATCACAACTTCGAATTCCAGCAACGACGCCCCGGTTGCCACGGGATTGGCCCGGATCCCGGCGTGGGCCTCGATCGCGGGCCCGGTCGCCCACGCCTGGAAGGCCTCTTCGGACTCCCAGTGCGTCACCACGAAGTAGCGGTCTTCCCCCTTGACCGGACGCAGCAGCTGAAAGCCGAGGAAGCCCGGAGAGTTTTCGACCGCGTGCGCGCGGTGGGCGAAGCGCTTCTCCAGCTCCGGGCCAGCGTCGGCGGGTACTTCGATTGCGTTGATCTTCACCACTGGCATTCCGCTAGGTTACCGTGCCACCCAGGATGACTGGTATGCCCACCGACCTGTTGACCCGGCGCGGCGGCCACGGTGAGCCATTGATTCTGGTGCACGGGCTGATGGGCCGGGGCAGCACCTGGTCGCGTCAGCTACCCTGGCTGACCAGGCTGGGCACGGTGTACACCTACGACGCACCGTGGCATCGAGGCCGCGACGTCGTCGACCCCCACCCGATCAGCACCGAGCGCTTCGTTTCGGACTTGGCCGACGCGGTGACCTCGTTGGGCGCGCCGGTCAGGCTGGTCGGGCATTCGATGGGCGCGCTGCATTC
Source organism: Mycobacterium conspicuum (assembly GCF_010730195.1). Classification (NCBI taxonomy): domain Bacteria; kingdom Bacillati; phylum Actinomycetota; class Actinomycetes; order Mycobacteriales; family Mycobacteriaceae; genus Mycobacterium; species Mycobacterium conspicuum. Next base: position 5,349,294 of record NZ_AP022613.1, on the reverse strand, counting down.
GTGGTGTCTGGCCGCGGAGCGTCCCGAGCTGGTTACGGCGCTGGTGCTCGAGGACATGGCGCCGGACTTTCGCGGCCGCACCACCGGGCCGTGGGAACCGTGGCTGCACTCCATTCCGGTCGAATTCCATTCCGCCAAGGACGTATTCGATAAATTCGGGGACGTCTCGGGGCAGTATTTCCTGGATGCCTTCGACCGCACTCCCACCGGCTGGCGGCTGCACGGTCACACGTCGAAATGGATCGAGATCGCCGCAGAATGGGGTACCCGCGATTATTGGGACCAATGGTCGGCGGTGCGGGCGCCCTCGCTGCTGATCGAGGCCGGCATCTCGGTGGCGCCGCCGGGGCAGATACTGGAAATGAGCAAAACCGATTCTCCGACAACGTATTTGCACGTTCCCGAGGCCGGCCACCTCGTCCACGACGAAGCGCCGCGGGTATACCGGCGGGCCGTCGAGTCCTTTTTGGCACCGCGCTGATACCTCGGGTCACCGATGCGCTGTGACCGCTGGGATGTCTAGCCGGGCTGGCCGTCCTCGCCGGGCGCACCGGGCGTTCCGTCGTTTCCGGCGATGCCGTCGGGGTCTCCTGTGCCCGCGACGCCGCCGCCACCGCCCGCGCCGGCGGCCCCACCCGTCCCGAATGGGCCTGGGGCGGGGCCGCTTCCGCCGTTCCCGCCGTTTCCGCCGTTTCCGCCGTCGGCGCCGTCGGCGCCGTTGCCGCCGGGGCCCTGCGCGGAGTTCCCGCCGGTCCCGCCGGCCGAGCCCTGACCACCCGCCCCGCCTTGACCGCCCGAGCCGCCGACCGCCGCGCCGGCGCCGCCGTCGCCACCGGTACCCCCGTTGGCGGCCGCGCCGGCGGCCCCGCCGGAGCCGCCGTAGGTGTTCACCCCGGGCCCGGCCGCGCCGCCGTCGCCGCCCCGGCCGCTGCTCCCGGCGTCGCCGCCCGCCCCGCCGGCGCCGCCGGATCCGCCGGATTCGCTGGCCTGCCCGCCCCGGCCGCCCGCCCCGCCGGCGCCGGCGTTGCCGCCCGTCCCGCCGGTACCGCCATTGCCGCCGTCGCCGTCGACACCGGTGGCGGCAGTGCCGCCGGCTCCCCCGGCGCCGCCGGTCCCGCCTGCCGCGCCGGCTCCGCCGGCTCCGCCGGTGCCGTCGACGCCGCCGGCCTGACCGCCGGCGCCGCCGGCCCCACCCGCGGCGGCATCGCCGCCGGCCCCACCGGCTCCGCCGGTACTCAACGACATCTGGACGGCGCCGCCGGATCCGCCGGCGCCGCCGGCCCCGCTGGAGCCGCCCTGGCCACCCGAGCCGCCGACACCGTCGGTCCCGATCGCTGCGCCGCCGGCGCCGCCGGCCCCACCCGCCCCGGCGCCGCCGCCGACACCGCCGGCCCCGCCGGTGCTGAACAAACCGACGGTCGCGCCCCCGGCGCCGCCGGCGCCGCCCTGACCGCCGGCCCCGCCCTGACCACCGTCGCCACCGGCGGTCGTGTCGCTCCCGCCGGCGCCGCCGGCTCCGCCCTGGCCGGCGGCGCCACCGCCACCGCCGAGACCACCGGCCGCGCTGTGGCCGGTGGCCGCGCCGCCGGCCCCGCCGGCGCCGCCGTTACCGCCGTCACCCCCGGCCCCGCCGGCTATCCCCGCGCCGGTGGCGTCGCCGCCGGCCCCGCCGGCCCCGCCCTGCCCGCCGAGCCCCCCGTTGCCGCCGGCCCCGGCGACGATGCCGTTACCGGCCAGCGCTCCGGCGTCACCGCCGGCGCCGCCCTGACCGCCGCTACCACCGGCGTCGCCATCGGTTGGGCTGGCCCCGGAGGCGCCGGCGGGACCGGCAGCGCCGGCGCCACCGTTGCCGCCGTTGCCGCCGTTGCCGACCAGCCCGCCATCGCCGCCCGATCCGCCGGCGCCGCCGTCGTTGCCTGGGGTGGTGGCGTTCGCGCCGTCCCCACCATTGCCGCCGTTGCCGCCGTTGCCGGGCGTGCTGCCGGGTTCCCCGACGTGACCGATGACACCGCCGGTGCCGGTGCCGCCGGGCAAGCCGCCGGCGCCGCCGGCCCCGCCGACGCCGGGATCACCGCCATGGCCCCCGTCGCCCCCGTGACCATCGCCGCCACCACCGAACGTGCCGGCCGCGCCGTTCCCGCCGTCGCCCGGCGCGCCGCCCACGCCACCGGTGCCGCCCGCCCCGCCGTCGCCGTTGACCCCGACGGCGCCGAAACCCAGTGCGGCGCCGCCATTTCCGCCGGTCCCCCCGGCACCGCCGACGCCCCCGGCGCCGCCGTCGCCCGCGTCGCCGCCGGCCGCACCGGCGCTCGAAGCATCCGCGCCGGCCCCGCCGGCCCCGCCGGCCCCGCCGGTCCCACCGACGCCACCCGTCCCGCCGGCCCCGCCGTTGCCGAGGAGCAGGCTGCTGTTACCGCCCCTACCGCCGGGGCCGCCCACCCCGCCCGCCAAGCCGGCCGAGCCGTCGGTGCCGGGGAAGCCCGCAGCGCCGTCGGAGCCGGGCGTGCCGGGCCCGCCGGTTCCGCCGACGCCGCCGGCCCCGCCGTTGCCGAACAGCCAGCCCACGGCGTCGCCGCCGGGGCCGCCGGCGCCGCCGTTCTGGCCTAAACCGCCCGCCCCGCCCGCGCCGCCGGTGCCGCCAATGCCCATCAGGAAGCCGCCGTTGCCGCCGTCCCCGCCCGGAGCGCCGTTGGCCCCGGCGCCGCCGGTGCCGCCATTGCCGACCAGCCCGGCGGCCCCGCCGAGACCGCCCTGACCACTGGCGGCGGTGCCGCCGGGGCCGCCGTTGCCGAACAACAGCCCGCCGGGGCCGCCGGCGGCCTGCAGGACGGTTCCGCCGCTCACCCCGGGGGCGCCGTTGCCGAGCAAATCCCGCCCGATCAACAGTTGGCCGATCGGGTTGATGAACGTGGCGTCGACGAATTCACCGACCCGGCTGGTGATCCAGGCCTGCCCGATGGTGTAGGTCGGCTGGTAGATCAACGAGTTGAAGACACCGGCGAGCGTCAGATCCGACAGCGCCGAAGCATTCGCGGCCTCGGCGCCGGCGTAGGCGCTCGCGGCGGTGTCGAGGGCCCGGACGAACTTGGCGTGATAGGCCGCCGCGTCTTGGTTGATCCGTTGATACTCAACGGCATAGCTGGAGAACACGGCCGCGATCGCGCTCGACACCTCGTCCTGGGCCGCGGCCAGGATCCCGACGGTCGGGGCGGCCGCCGACGCATGCGCCCCGGCCAGGGCCGACCCGACGGCGGCCAAATCCGTTGCGGCACAAGCGATGATGTCTGGTACGGCGAACATGGCTAGTGTCTCTGTCCGGTGAGCCCGCGGGCGATCCACAGCGCCACCGCCATGATCGTCAGGGTGGGGTTGGAGCCGCTGGAGGTGACGAACACGCTGCTGTCGGCGGCGTAGACGTTGTCGAGCTGGTGCAGCTTTCCGTTCGCGTCGACGACGCTTGTTCGCGGGTCCACTCCCATCTGCATCCCGCCCATGGTGTGCTCGCCGGTTGGGGGCGCAACGCCGCCGAGCGACGTCGCCAAGGCCTGGGGGACCGCCGCGAACAGCTGCGCGCCCGACGCCCCGCACATCGCGGCGACCAGCGGCACGAAAAAGTCCTGCGAGATCTTCTCGAATTTGCCGATCTGGTAAGTGATTCGGGGCGCGGGCTGCCCGTTGATGTCCTTGACCGTCGGGTCGAGAGTGACGTTGTTGGTCAGGTACGGCATGTCGGTGGCGAAACAGTCGACGCCGGCCAGCCGGTCGCGCAGCAGCGAGATGCGCATCAGCTCCTTGAACGGCCCGCCGAAGAACTGGATGCCGGGCAGCAGCCCCAGGATCAACTGGTAGTAGTTGGCCTCCGCGATCGGAAACTGGCTTCCGCCAAGCTCGCACAGGCCGGCACGGATGTAGGGCAGTCCGGCCAGCCGTGCGGCCGCCCGGGCCCCGGGGAAATCGGGATCGTTAAAATCGAACACCACCTGCGTGCACGCCCGGCCCTTGTAGGCGTGCACTCGCTGATTGAGGAAGACGGCGAAGCCGTCGTAAAAGTTTTGGAACATAATCCGTTTGCCGATGCGGGCATAAGGGTCGGGAAACTCCGAAAGCAGCGCCAGATGCGAGCTCAAGATCGCCGAGCAGGCGAGCACGATGATGTCGGCGGTGTCCCCGCCCTGCTGGCCGGAAGCGTCAACGTAGGTGACGCCGGTGGCCTTCCGGCCGGTGTAGTCGACCTTGAGGACCTGGGTAAGCGGGCGCAAGTTCACCCGCCCGGTCTGCAGCGCGCGCCGCAGCGCGACGAGGTTGACCGGCTTGGCCGAGACCGGGCACCCGTAGCCGGAGCAGAACCCGCAGTTGTTGCACACCGGGCTGCCGTTGTATTCAACGGTGTTGGCCGCCATCGGGAAGTAAAAGGGATGCAGCCCAACACGTTTGGCGCCCGCGGCCAACAGCATGGACGAACGCATCTGCGCCCCGGGCGGCATTGGATAGGGCTTCTCCTGCGGCTGGTGCTTCAGGACGTTGGCCGGTATCGACCCGACATCACCCTGCACCCCGATCAGGTCCTGGATCTCGTCGTAGTACGGCGCGATGTCGCTGTACTCGAAGGGCCAGTCCGCCATGTCCGCACCGGGCACCGGGCCGAGCAGCGACAGCCCCTTGAAGTCGATGTCCCACAATCGGGTGCACTTGGTATCCGAGTGCGGGAACGTGCCGCCGACCTGATTGGAAAGGTCGTTGACATCGCCGACGTAGGTGTTGGCCGCGACCTGACTGGCGTTCTTGCGGAAGGTGCGCGGGAAGGCGATCGGGTCCGGCTGCTCGAAGTAGCGGTAGATCCCTTTGAGTTCGTCGTTGGAGTGCACCGTCGGGAAGGGCCCGTTTCCGGCCAGGTTGTTGTAGTAGTTCGGGCCCTTCTCGAATATCTCTACGTTCCAACCGGCTTCGGCGAGCACCATCGCGACTATCGAACCGCCGGCGCCTGAGCCGACGATGATCGCCTTACCCGGCATTGACGCCGCCCGTTCCGCCCATCTTGGCGATGGCCTGCTGCCAGCCACCGCGCAGCAGCACCTCGATGATGCCGGTGCTGTCGGCGACGTCCCACTCGGGCGCCTCGACCTCCGCGTCGGTGTAGCCGCGCGGCTCGTTGTCGCCCGGGAATTTGATGTCTTGCCAGCCAACGAGATTCGCGTTGCCGCCGTACTCCGGGACGGAGTACATCGCCTCGACGGTGTGACCGAACAGCAGCTTGGTGAACGACAGCGCCTTGCCGTGACCCAGGATCAGGTCCTGACGCACCCTGTTCACCGTCGTGAAGTCGCCGCCGGCCTCTTGGTCAAGCAGCGCGATGCCGTTGGTGTACTGCTGGCGGTAGCCGGCGATGCGCTGCTGCCACCCGTAGGTCTGGGCGCGGTCGAGCGGGACGAACTCGGCCATGAAGTCCTGGCTGCCGCCGGCGCGGTTGCTCCACGGCCCGCCCGCGTGCACCCGGGGCGGCGAGAACGAGAAGGCCGACAGCATGGTGTCCAGGAAGCGGACCACGTTGGCCTCGGCCGCACCCGGGCTGCCGTGCTGCAGCAGGTGGTCTTCCGGGCCGGGGATCAGGCGGCGGGTAGCGGCGTCGAGCACCGCCGCCTGGTGCGCGGTCAGGAATCGGTACCCGGTGTCCGCCGAGACGGGCGGGAAGACGTCCGGCATGGTGGCCGCCAGCGGCAGCAGGCCCAACCCGCCCAGCACCGTGCGCCGTGACACCGGCGCCGTGCCGAATTCGTGGGCGGCCTTTGCGCTGCTCACGGCCGGAGTATGACGCAAATGCGACGCTCACCTCGGTATGCGTGCGCAGCGGCGTGTCGAGCGGGGGGCGCCCGGCGCGACAACGCCAGCACAATTTGATAAATTCTTCAATCGTTCGAAACAAGGAATTCAGAAAGCTTCAGGAGGTTCGCGAGCCGTGACGGAACCCCTGTACAAGGTCAAGGCCGAGTTCTTTAAGACGCTGGGACATCCGGCGCGGATCAGGATCCTCGAGCTCCTGGTCACGGGAGACAAGACGGTCGCCGAGCTACTGCCCGAGGTCGGACTCGAGTCGTCCAACCTGTCCCAACAGCTGGGCGTGCTGCGCCGGGCCGGGGTGGTCGACGCTCAGCGGGACGGCAACACGATGAACTACTCGATCGCCTCGTCGGACATCGCCGAACTGCTCGGCGTGGCCCGCAAGGTTCTCACCGGGGTGCTCAGCGATCGCGTGGCCGTGTTGGAAGGGCTGCGCGGGGGCACGGTGTGACGTCGATGGGCTGGATTGGCAAGATTTTCGGGGTCGGTCGGATCGCCGAAGCCGCGGCACCCGCGCCGCAGCCGGTGATGAAACCCGTTGCGGGAGTGCGGGGTTCACTTCAGATACGGCATGTCGACGCCGGTTCGTGCAACGGGTGCGAGGTCGAGATCTCCGGTGCTTTCGGTTCGGTGTATGACGCCGAGCGGTTCGGTGCACGGCTGGTGGCGTCTCCGCGGCACGCCGACGCGCTGCTGGTGACCGGCGTCGTCACGCACAACATGTCCGGCCCGCTGCGCGCCACGGTCGACGCCACCCCGCAACCGCGGGTCGTGATTGCCTGTGGGGACTGCGCGCTGAACAAAGGGGTGTTCGCGGACGGCTACGGGGTGGCCGGCGCGGTCGGGGATTTGGTGCCCGTCGACGTCGAGATCCCCGGCTGCCCACCAACACCGAGCGAGATCGTCGCGGCGCTGCGGTCGGTGACGGGCAAGTGACCACCCAGACCCTGCTCAGCGAGACTCCAATTCCATTACACCGCAACGATTTCAGCTGCCCCGCCGCGGGCGTGCTGACGTCGCTGCTTGGTGCGGGCGGAGTGTGGGCCGGCGCGCTCGGGATGTTCGGTTCGCCTCGCGCGATCGGCGTCGCGTGGTTGCTACCGCTGTCGGGAGTGCAGCTGGGACTCGATCGCTTGGGCGGCTTCTTCATGGCCCTCACCGGCGCGGTCGCGTTGGCCGCCGGCCTGTACCTGATCGGCTATGCCCGGCGCGAGCATCTGGGCCGCCCCGCGCTGGCCATGGTGCCCACGTTCGTCGCGGCCATGCTGCTGGTGCCCGCCGCGGCTTCGGTGTCGACGTTCCTGCTGGGGTGGGAGTTGATGGCCGTCACCTCGTTGGTATTGGTCCTGACCGAGCACACGCGCCCGCAGGTGCGCTCGGCCGCGCTGCTGTACGCGGTGATGACCCAGTTGGGCTTTGCGGCCATCCTGATCGGGCTGATGGTGTTGTCGGCCGCCGGCGGCGCGGACCGGTTTGCCGACCTGCACCGCGTGCCGCCGGGCGCGTGCACCGCGGTCTTCGTGCTGACGATGGCCGGGTTCGGGTCGAAGGCCGGCTTGGTGCCGCTACACGCCTGGTTGCCGCGCGCTCACCCCGAGGCGCCCACGCCGGTGTCGGCGCTGATGAGCGCGGCGATGGTCAACCTGGGGATCTATGGGATCTGTCGTTTCGATCTGCAGCTGCTTGGGCCGGGTCCGCGATGGTGGGGACTCACCATGATGGTCGTCGGCGCGGTGTCGGCGCTCTACGGCGTGGTACAGGCTTCGGTGGCCACGGATCTCAAACGGCTGCTTGCCTATTCGACAACCGAGAATCTCGGCTTGATCACGCTGGCGTTGGGAGCCGCGACCCTGTTCGCGACGTTCGGTGCGCACGGTCCGGCGACCATCGCCGCGGCCGCGGCGGCGCTGCATCTGGTCGCGCACGCGGCGTTCAAGAGCCTCGGGTTCCTGGCGGCCGGCTCGGTGCTGACCGCAACCGGGTTGCGCGACCTCGATCGGCTCGGCGGCCTGGCTCGCCGGATGCCGGCGACCACCACCCTGTTCGGGGTTGCCGCGCTTGGCGCCTGCGGGCTTCCGCTGGGCGCCGGCTTCGTCAGCGAGTGGCTGCTGATCCAGGCGCTGATTCACATGGCGCCCGGCCACGCCACGCTGCTGGCGCTGACCACGCCGTTGGCGGTCGGCGTCGTCGCGCTCACCACGGGTCTGGGCGTGGCCGCCATGGTCAAGGCATTCGGGATCGGGTTCCTGGCCCGGTCGCGCAGCGCGCAGGCCGCACAGGCGCGCGAAGCGCCGGGCACCATGGTGGCCGGCATGGTCATCGCGGCGGCGGCCTGCGTGCTGCTGGCGGTGGCGCCGTCGATCGTCGCACCGGCGTTGCGCCGTGTGGTCGGCGCGCTACCGGCGGCCCGCGCCGAATTCATCGACTTCGGCGCGGTGGTGCGCCTGCCCGGTTTGCACAGTTCGATCGCGCCCGGGGCGATCGCCGTCTGCCTCGCCCTGGCCACGGTCATGGCGGCCGCGCTGGCGACATGGCGACGGTGGCGGCGACCGCCGCCCACCTCGCTGCCGCTATGGGCCTGTGGCGCAGACGATCTCACCCCACGCATGCAGTACACGGCCACCGCGTTCGCCGAGCCGCTGCAACGGGTTTTCGACGACGTCCTGCGCCCGGACACCGATATCGAGGTCACGCACACCGTCGAGTCGCGGTACCTGGCGGACAAGATCGTCTACCGCAGCAGAATCGCCGACGCCATCGAGGAGCGCTGCTACACGCCGCTGGTCCGGCTGATGGCAGCCGCGGCGGAAATGGTTCGGCGGGCGCATAACGGCCGCGTGCACGTGTACCTGGCCTACGGTGCGCTCGGTGTGCTCGTCGTGCTGGTGGTGGCGCGATGAACATGCTCTCCTACGTCGCGGGCGCGGTGCAGATCGGCATCGTGATGGCCGGGGCACCGCTGGTGGTCGGCCTCACCCGTCAGGTGCGGGCGCGCTGGGAGGGCCGCGTCGGCGGCGGGCTGCTGCAGCCGTGGCGCGACATCGTCAAACAGCTTGGCAAACAACGGATTACCCCACATGGCACGACGGTGGTGTTCGCGGCCGCGCCCGCCGTCGTCGCCGGATCGGCGTTGCTCATCGCCGCGATCGCGCCGCTGGTCGCGACCGGATCCCCGCTCGACGCCAGCGCGGATCTGTTCGCCGTCGTGGGCCTGCTGTTCGTCGGCACCGTCGCACTGACCCTGGCCGGCATCGACACCGGCACCTCGTTCGGCGGCATGGGAGCCAGCCGCGAGATCACCATCGCGGCGCTGGTCGAGCCCACAATTTTGTTGGCCGTTTTCGCGCTGTCCATCCCGGCGGGATCCGCCAATCTCGGTGCGCTGGTGGCGCATACGATCGATCACCCGGGGCAGGTGGTGTCGCTGGCCGCGGTGCTGGCCTTCGCCGCGCTGGTCGTCGTGATCGTCGCCGAGACCGGCCGGTTGCCGGTGGACAACCCGGCCACCCATCTCGAGCTGACGATGGTGCACGAGGCGATGGTCCTGGAATATGCCGGCCCGCGGCTGGCGCTGGTCGAGTGGGCGGCCGGCATGCGGCTCACGGTTCTGCTGGCCTTGCTGGCAAACCTGTTCGCGCCGTGGGGAATCGCCGGCGGCCAGCCCGGCGCGGTCGACATCGTCGTCGGCGCCGCCGCGGTGGCGGCCAAGGTGACCCTGCTGGCGGCAATGCTGGCCACCGTAGAGGTGTTCGTGGCGAAGCTGCGGCTGTTCCGGGTGCCCGAGCTGCTGGCCGGGTCCTTTCTGCTCGCGCTGCTCGCGGTCACCTCGGCCAACTTCTTCGCGGTGCCGGCATGACCTACGACACCTTCACCGTCCTGGTCGACCTCGCCGCCGGCGGGCTGCTGCTGGCCGCGGTGTTGATCGTGTGGCGGCGCGACCTGAAAGCGGTCATCCGGCTGCTGGCGTGGCAGGGGGTCGCGCTGGCCGCCATCCCGATGCTGCGCGGTGTGTACGACGGTGATCGCGCGCTCATCGGCGTCGGTGTCGCCGTGTTGGTGCTGCGGACCGCCATCCTGCCGAGGCTGCTGGCCCGTGCCGGCGGCGGCAATGTGCAGTTCCACCGCGAGGCCACCCCGCTGGTCAATACCGCGACCTCGCTGCTGGTAACCGCGGTGTTGACGCTGGCCGCCTTCGCCGCCGCCCGGCCCCTGGTGGACCTGCAGCCGGCGGCATCGACCAACGCGGTGCCCGCCGCCACCGCGGTGGTGTTGATCGCGCTGTTCGTGATGGTGACGCGCCGCCACGCCATATCGCAGGCCGCGGGATTTCTCATGTTGGACAACGGAATTGCCGCGACCGCATTCCTGCTCACCGCGGGCGTGCCGCTGATCGTCGAACTGGGTGCCTCCCTGGACGTGCTGTTCGCGGTCCTGGTGATCGGCGTTCTGACCGGGCGGGTCGCCCGCGCCTTCGGGGGCGCCGACCTGGACGCGCTGCAGGAACTGCACGACTGATGGCCGGCCTGTTGCTTGCTGCCATCCTCGCACCCATCGGTGCGTCAGTCGCCACCGCGATCGCCGGATGGCGCCGTGCGACCGCGATCGCGATCGTCCTTTCCGCGGTGACGGTGCTCGGCTGCGGCGTGGCGTTGGGGACGCATGTCGGCTCGGGGGCGCGGTTCGCGTGGGGTGGACTGCTGCGCGTCGACGCGCTCACCGTCACCATGCTGATCGTCATCGGAATCGTTGCGACACTGGCCACTTGGGCCAGTATCGGCTACGTCGACACCGAACTCAGCCACGGCCACACCGACGCGCGCGGCGCGCGAGGATACGGGGCGCTGACGGCCGCGTTCCTGGCGGCGATGGTTGTTGCGGTGTGCGCCAACAACATCGGCGTGACCTGGGTTGCCATCGAAGCCACCACGGTGATCACCGCCTTCCTGGTCGGGCACCGTCACACCCGCGGGGCGCTGGAAGCGAGCTGGAAATACGTCGTGATCTGCTCGGTCGGCATCGCGATCGCCTTTTTGGGCACGGTGCTGCTGTACTACGCCGCCGAACATGCCGGCGCGCCCGCCGCCGCCGCCCTGAATCTCGACGTCTTGACCGCGCACGCGCACGGGCTGCATCCCGGCACCACCCGCCTGGCCGGCGGGCTGCTGCTGATCGGCTATGGCGCCAAGGCCGGCCTGTTTCCGTTCCACACCTGGTTGGCCGACGCCCACGGCCAGGCCCCGGCCCCGGTTTCGGCGCTGATGAGCGGTGTCCTGCTGGCGGTGGCCTTTTCGACGGTGATCCGCATCAAACCCGTTGTCGACACCGCGACCGGACCGACCTTCATGCGGTCGGGGCTGCTGGTGATCGGGCTGGCGACCCTGGTCATCGCGGCCCTGATGCTGACCGTCACCTCCGACATCAAGCGGATGTTTGCCTACTCCTCGATGGAGAACATGGGCCTGATCGCGATCGCGGCGGCCGCCGGAACCACGCTGGGGATCGCCGCGCTGCTGCTGCACGTGCTCGCTCACGGGATCGGCAAGACGGTCCTGTTCCTGGCCGGCGGCCAGCTGCAGGCCGCGCACAACTCGACCGCGATCGCCGACATCACCGCCGTGCTGCGCCGTTCGCGGCTGATCGGTGTGTCGCTTGCCGTCGGCGTGATCGTGCTGCTCGGATTGCCGCCGTTTGCGATGTTCGCCAGCGAGCTGGGGATCGTCCGCTCGCTGGCCGGCGCCCGGCTCGGCTGGGCCCTCGGCGCGGGGATGCTGATGATCGCGGTCGCCTTTGCCGCGTTGGCGCGCAACGCGGGCCGCATGCTGCTGGGCGGTGGTGGCGGCGCACCGCCCATCGCGGTGCCCCGCACGGTGGCGGTGGCGCTGGCCATCGGGGTCGTGGCTTCGATCGCCCTGGGCATCAGCGCCGGCCCGCTCGCCGGTCTGTTCACCATGGCGGCCGCCAGCGTCGGGGCCGCGCCGTGAGCGTCGACGTGTTGCGTCACGGGGTGTCTCAGGACGAGCTGACCGCGGCGACAGCAGACCTGCTGCGCAACGGGTTTCGGCTGGGCCTGGTGGCCGCGCACGCCGACGACGATGCTTTCCGGATCGTCCACCTGTTCCTCGCCGGCTGGCCCGATCGGCGCGTCGAGATCGAATGCGTTGTCCCCGAACTCGATCCGACGATTCGCTCGCTGACCCAGCTCTCCTTCGCCGCCGGTCGATTCGAGCGCGAGATGGCGGACCTGTACGGCATCACGCCCATCGGGCATCCCAAGGCGCGCCGGTTGGTGCGCCACGCCCACTGGCCCGAGCAGTGGTATCCCATGCGCCGCAACGCCGGTCCGATGCCCGAATTCAATGGTTCCGCCCATTTCCCGTTCGTCACGGTCGAGGGGCCCGGGGTGTACGAGATCCCGGTCGGGCCCGTGCACGCCGGATTGATCGAACCCGGTCACTTCCGCTTCTCCGTCGCCGGCGAAACCGTGCTGCGGCTCAAGGCCCGGCTCTGGTTCGTCCACCGGGGCGTGGAGAAGCTCTTCGAGGGCCGCCGCGCCGACGGCGCGGTGGAGTTGGCCGAACGCGTCAGCGGTGATACGTCCGTCGGGCACACGCTTGCGCACAGCCTCGCCGTCGAAGACGCGCTGGGCGTGCGGCTTCCCGAACCGGCACATCGGCTGCGGGCCCTGCTCGTCGAGCTGGAACGGCTCTACAACCACGCCACCGACCTGGGCGCGCTGGCCAACGACGTCGGATTCGCCCTTGCCAACACGCACGCCCAACGCATACGCGAGCAACTGCTGCGGCTCAACGCCGCGGTTACCGGACATCGCTTGCTGCGCAACTCAATCCGCCCCGGTGCGGTCACCCTGCAAGGACTGCCCGATCCCGCGGAGCTGCGTTCGATCGCCGCCGACGTCGCCGAGCTCGCCGAACTGACCCTGCGCAACACCGTGGTGTACGACCGATTCGCCGGCACCGCCGTCCTGCACGCGCAGGACGCTCACGACCTCGGCTGCCTCGGCTACGTCGCGCGCGCCAGCGGTATGCGCGCCGACGCCCGCCTCGAACATCCCACCACCGCGCTGCCCGTCACCGAGGTCGGCGCAACCGCGGGCGACGTGCTGGCTCGCTACACGGTGCGGCGAGACGAATTCGCCGCCTCCGTCGAATTGGCCTGCAACCTGATCGAATCCCACAGCGGCCCAACAACATACACTGAAAACCTGCCATTGCGACGCGAAGCAAGCAGCGGCATCGGCATCGTCGAAGGCTGGCGCGGGACGATCGTGCACCGCGTCGAAGTCGACGCGGACCAGAGGATCACCCGCGCCAAGATCGTCGACCCGTCCTGGTTCAACTGGCCCGCGCTGCCCGTCGCGATGGCCGACACCATCGTCCCGGACTTCCCGCTGGCCAACAAAAGCTTCAACCAGTCTTACGCCGGGAATGATCTTTGAGATCGCTAGCCTTCACCCGCCAACGCGAACCGACCGTCGGCGGTCTGGGTTACCAGGCCGTCGTCCAGCAGCGAGTAGAGCGCCCGGTCGCGTTGGGCGGTATCGGCCAGCCACGCCACGTCCAGCTGGGCACGAGTCACCGGAGAGTCGTTGTCGCGCAACACATCCAGCAGCCTGCCCCGCACCTGCCGGCCGGTGCCGGCGTAGGTCTGACCGCGTCGCGCCGGGCCGGTGGCAGGGGGGTAACCGGCTTGCCGCCAAGCGCACTGCTCAAGCGGGCACAACCCGCAGCGCGGAGTCCGGGCCGTGCACACGGTCGCGCCCAGCTCCATCAGCGCCGCCGAAAACTCGGGCGCCGATTCGTCATCCGGCAGCAGCGCCGATACATCCGCGTGATCGCGTGCGGCCGATGGCGCGCTTGCGTCGGCGCGGCCGTGCACGACGCGGGCCACCACGCGGCGCACATTGGTGTCCACCACGGGCACCGGCTTGCGGTAGGCGAAGCACGCCACGGCCCGCGCGGTGTAGCTGCCGACGCCGGGCAGGCTCAGCAGGGTGTCGACGTCGTCGGGAACGACGTCGCCGTGCTCGTGGGCGATCACGGTCGCGCACTCGTGTAAACGCTTGGCGCGCCTGGGGTATCCGAGCTTGCCCCAGGCCCGCAACACATCGGCGGCGCTGGCCGCCGCGGTGGCCGACGGAGTGGGCCAGCGCCGCACCCACTGTGTCCAGATGGGCAACACCCGGGAAACGGGCGTCTGCTGCAGCATGAATTCACTGACCAGAATCTGCCAGGCGGTCACGCCCGGCTCGCGCCAGGGCAGGTCACGGCGGGTTCGGTGGTACCAGTCGACCAGATTAGAGACCGGTATGCATACCCTGCCGGTCACCGCGCATTGCGGCACAATGTATGTCATGCCCAATACCAGTCCGGTAACCGCGTGGAAAGCACTCAAAGAGGGTAACGAGCGATTCGTCGCCGGCACGCCCGCACACCCCAGCCAAAGCGTCGAGCACCGCGCCAGCCTGGCCGGCGGGCAGAAGCCGACGGCCGTCATATTCGGCTGCGCGGACAGCCGGGTGGCCGCCGAGCTCATCTTCGATCAGGGCCTGGGCGACGTCTTCGTGGTGCGCACCGCCGGGCAGGCCATCGATTCGGCGGTGCTCGGCTCGATCGAGTACGGGGTGTCGGTGCTCGACGTCCCCCTCATCGTGGTACTCGGACACAGCAGCTGCGGCGCCGTGACGGCCACCGTCGCCGCGATCGACGAAGGCGCGATACCGAGTGGTTTCGTGCGGGACGTGGTGGAACGGGTTACCCCGTCGGTCCTGGCGGGCCGGCGCGACGGCCTCACCCGCATCGACGAGTTCGAAGAGCGGCACGTCAGCGAGACACTGGCGCAGCTGGTGGCGCGGTCCTCGGCGATCGCCGAGCGGGTCGACGCCGGGACCCTGGGCCTGGTCGGCCTCACCTACCAGCTCGCCGAGGGCAAGGCGAAGCTGGTCGACCACATCGGCGACATAGGCGAATAGCGGGCGAGCAGCCCGTTTCGGTTCCCTAACACGGCCGTTGGCCAGCTAACCTCGCGACACGCCGAGGCGGGTCGAACAAAACGGCGTGACCTGGGCTTACGGTGTGAGCGTGCTGGATCTGGAACCGCGTGGCCCGCTACCCACAGAGATTTACTGGCGGCGCAGGGGACTGGCCCTTGGCATCGCGGTCGTCGTGATCGGCATCGCGGCCGCCATCGTCGTCGCCTTCGTCAGTAACAGCGCCGGTGCCAAACCGGCCAGCGTCAACAAGCCGGCCTCCGCTCAAAATGCCCAAGGGCAACCGAATTCGCTTGCGCCCCAAGCGCCGCCGTCGGCCGGGCCGGACGGCAACGCCCCCGCCGCGCCGGCGCAGGGGCAAAGCCCGGAGAGCGTCACACCCACGGCCGCGGTGCAGCCGCCGCCGGTGCTGAACCCGGGCGACGACTGCCCCGATTCGACCCTGGCCGTCAAGGGTCTGACCAACGCGCCGCAGTACTTCATCGGCGACCAGCCGAAGTTCACCATGGTCGTCACCAACATCGGGCTGGTGGCCTGCAAGCGTGACGTCGGCGCCGCGGTGCTCGCGGCCTACGTCTACTCGCTGGACAACAAGCGGCTGTGGTCGAACCTGGACTGCGCGCCCTCCAACGAGACCCTGGTCAAGACGTTCACCCCGGGCGAGCAGGTGACCACCGCGGTGACCTGGACCGGCATGGGCTCGGCGCCGCACTGCCCGCTGCCGCGGCCGGCGATCGGACCGGGGACTTACAACCTCGTCGTGCAGTTGGGCAACGTGCGTTCACAGCCGGTGCCATTCATCCTGAATCAGCCGCCACCGCCGCCCGGGCCGGTGCCCGCCCCGGGTCAGCCGGCCGTCGCGCCGCCGCCCGAGGCGCCACCCGCCCCGCCCGCGGGCTGATCTCAGTCGAGCGTTTCGGCGATCGTCGACTCGGCCAGCTGCGAGAGGCCCTCTCGCACGTGCCGCGCCCATAGCGGGCCGATGCCCTCCACCGATTGCAGGTCGTTGGCGCTGGCCGCCAGCAGCCCCTGCAGCGTCGCGAAGTTGCGCACCAGCAGGTCGACGTGCGCGAACTGCAGTCGCGGAATCCCGGCCATCGCGCGGTAGCCGCGCGGGCTCAGCGCCTCGTCCTGGGCCTCCGCCGTCGTCGGATAGCCGAAAACCTTTGCCAGCACGGTGACTTCCAGCAGTTCGGTGTCCGACAGGGCGTCCAGCTCGTTCAGGGTGTTGGCGACTTGCGCCTTGGACGGCGGCTCGGGGGAGGCGTGGTAGTCGAGCACGATCAATTCCCGCGCGGTGTCGTTGCCGCCCAGCAGCTCCTCGAGCTGCAGCCGCAGCTGGCGTCCATCCGTGCCGAGTTCGACGGCGTCGTAGTCGATCACCAGGCCGATGCGCCGGACCAGTTCGAGCCGTTGCACCACGGTCATCACGTCGCGCAGCGTGACGAAGTCCTCGATCTCGGCTCGGGACAGCTGCCTGCTGACCTCGTCGAGCCGGGTCTTGTATCGCTCCAGGGTCGCGATTGCCTGGTTGGCCCTGGACAGGATCATCGCCGAATCGGTCACCACGTGGCGCTCGCCGCCGACGTAGACCGTCACGATGTTCATCGAGTGGCTGACCGAGATCACCGGGTAGCCGGTCTGGATCGCGGCCCGTTCCGCCGAGCGGTGCCGCGTTCCCGATTCGTCGGTGGCTATCGACGGGTCCGGGACCAGCTGCACGTTGGCCCGCAGGATGCGGCTGCCGTCGGTGGACAGCACCACGGCGCCGTCCATCTTGCACAGCTCGCGCAGCCGGGTCGGCGCGTAGCGGACATCGAGCGAGAAGCCGCCGTCGCAGATGGCCTCGACGTGCTCGTCATGGCCGAGCACGATCAGGGCGCCGGTGCGGCCGCGCAGGATCCGTTCCAGCCCGTCGCGCAGCCCGGTGCCCGGTGCCAGGCGGGCAACGACCTCACGCAGGGTCTGACGGGTCACAGCGACTCATTGTGCGGTTTGGTGGGGCGGCGCGTCCAGCCGTTTCGCGGCGGCGGGCGGGGCGCTGTGGTGGTCGGCGATGTCCACAAGGTGTTCCAGCGCCGCAACGATGGTGGGTGCACTCAGTGTGCGGATGCCGGCCGGAGGTGCACCGCAGCCAGCCGGGACAAGCGCGATGTTGAATCCCTGCCGCGCGGCCTCTGTCAGCCGCCGTTCCATCCCGGCAACTCGACGCAGATCGCCCGCCAGGCCCACCTCCCCGATCATCACCGCGGTGGTGGGCAGCGGCAGGTTCGCGTACGCCGAGGCCAGCGCCATCGCGACGGCGAGGTCCGACGACGGATCGGTCAGCCGCATGCCGCCCACGGTGGACAGGTAGACGTCGTTGACGGCGATGTTCAAACTGGCGTGCTTCTCAAGCACGGCGGTGATCATCGCGGCCCGCGCATTGTCGATCCCACTGACCGCTCGGCGCGGCGAGCCACACGGCGTGGCCAGCAAGGCCTGAACTTCACCGATCATTGGGCGTTTGCCGTCCAGCGTGACCGTGATCGCAGTGCCCGGGACGGGCGCCGGCCGCTGGTCCAAGAACAGGTTCGACGGGTCGCTGATCTCCTCGATGCCGCTGTCTTGCAGCAAAAAGCAGCCGACCTCGTCGGCGGCACCGAATCGGTTCTTGACCCCGCGGACCATCCGCAACATCCCGGTGCGGTCGCCTTCGAAGTGCATGACCACATCGACGAGGTGTTCCAGCGACCGCGGGCCAGCGATGGCGCCGTCCTTGGTGACATGCCCGACCAGAATCATCGCCACCCCGTTGGCCTTGGCCGACGCCGTCAGCGCGGCGGTCACCGCACGCACCTGCGTGACGCCGCCGGCGACACCGTCGGCTTCGCTGGTCGACATGGTTTGCACCGAATCCACGATCACCAGCGCGGGCCCTACCGTCGCGATGTGCTCCAGCGCCGTGTGCAGGTCGGCTTCGGCGGCCAGGTAGACCTGCTCGAACTCCTTGCTCGCCTGGTCGCTACAGCCGATCCGGTCGGCGCGCAGCCGGATCTGGCCGGCCGACTCCTCGCCGGAGATGTACAGCACCCGCTGGCCGGATTGCGCCCAGCGGTGGGCGACCTTGAGCAGCAGCGTCGATTTGCCCACACCCGGATCACCCGCCAGCAGCGTCACCGAACCGGGCACCACGCCACCGCCCAGCACCCGGTCGAGTTCGGCGATGCCCGTCGGCTGGTGCCGGCTCAGGTTGGGCGCGATGGAACTGATCGGCACCGCCTGCGAGGCCGGGCCCGCACCCGCGCGGCGGGCACCCGCACCGACCGCGCTGAGCACGGTCACCTCGGCGACGCTGCCCCAAGTGCCGCACTCCATGCAGCGCCCCACCCACTTGGCCGTGAGATGACGGCATTCCGAGCAGCGGTATTGCGAACGCGCAGTGGCCACGTCATGACGGTATCGGCCCGGTGTGACAATCCCGTTCTGCGCCGCGCGGTCAGACTTGCGGGGCGGCCAACCCGGCCGAAATCGGCACCGGCACGGTGGCCTGGCCCGCCTTCTCGAAGGTGAAGGTGAAGTTGTACGCCAGCCCGTTGCTGATCGGCTTGCTCAGGTTGACGGTCGCCTTGCCCGCGTTGTTGGACTCGAGCGGTCCCGGGGCCACCCGCTGTCCTTCGGGCGGGCCGAGGAACAACATCCCGCCCGCCGGCAACCGGCCGTCCCCGGTCACCGCGACCGTGCCGATGTCGCTGGTGATGCCCACCAGCCGATCGGCGACATTCGGTGACTGATTGATGGCCACCAACACCAGATCCACGGATCGGCCCGGATGCACAAAGTCACCGGTCTGCGCGGCCTGGATGCGGATGTCACGCAGCAGCACGTTGTTGATGTTGACCTTGTTGCCGTTGACGGCCGGCTCCTGGGCCGCGGTCTGCGAGATCTGACCGGTACCGCAACCGCTGAGCGTCGCGGCCAAAAAGGCGAGCACGCCAAGGGCGGCGATACCCCGGCCGTTTGTCAGGCCAAACTTGAAGCGGTTCACTCGACGTCTCCTGCTGGGCTTTCTGGCGGACACCACGACCACGACTCAACTACGCGCGAGTCAACTATGCACAGTAGTAGGAACGTGCTGCCGGCGGTAGACGAGGGGCTATCCAGCAGGTTGCTCACGTCTAGTGGGCCGCCTCACACCCGCGCCGAGCCCTCATCTAAGCTGCCAAGAGGGTCCAACCGAGGACATTGAGAGGACATCGAGAGGACATCGAGAGGACGTTGACAGCACGTCTTAACTCGTCTGTCAACCCCCAATGCCCACGCGTTGTGCCCCTGACCTGCATCGTTGATGAGCACCTGTCAGGCCACCGTGTTAGACTGAAGTAACGAAAGGGGCTCGAATCAGATGATCTTCAAGGTCGGTGACACCGTTGTCTACCCACACCACGGTGCTGCGTTAGTCGAGGCGATCGAAACGCGAACCATTAAAGGGGAGCAAAAAGAATATCTCGTCTTGAAAGTTGCGCAGGGCGACCTGACCGTTCGAGTACCCGCCGAAAACGCCGAGTACGTCGGAGTCCGCGACGTTGTCGGGCAGGAAGGCCTCGACAAGGTTTTCCAGGTCCTGCGTGCTCCGCACACCGAAGAGCCGACCAACTGGTCGCGCCGGTACAAGGCCAACCTCGAGAAGCTCGCCTCCGGCGACGTCAACAAGGTGGCCGAGGTCGTGCGTGACCTGTGGCGGCGCGACCAGGAGCGCGGCCTGTCCGCGGGCGAGAAGCGCATGCTGGCCAAGGCGCGCCAGATTCTGGTCGGCGAGTTGGCGCTTGCCGAAAGCACCGACGACGCCAAGGCGGAAACCATCCTCGACGAGGTTTTGGCGGCCGCTTCCTAGACGCTTTTTGAGCGCCTCCTGAACACCACCGTTGTCGCGGTAGTCCCGGCTGCAGGCTCGGGCGAGCGGCTGGGCGCCGGCATTCCCAAAGCATTCTGTGAGTTGCACGGGCGCACGCTCGTGGACTGGGCCGTGGCCGGCTTGCTGGAATCCGGGGTGGTCGATCACGTCGTGGTGGCGGTTCCCGCCGACCGCGTCGGGCAGGCCCAGCAGGTGCTCGCCGAACGGGCCACGGTGGTGGCCGGCGGGGCCAGTCGCGTCGAGTCGGTCGGCCTGGCGCTGGCCGCGCTTCCCGAGTCGGTGGATTTTGTGCTGGTGCACGACGCGGCGCGGGCGCTGACACCCGCGGGCCTGATCGTGCGCGTGGTGGACGCGTTGCGGGCCGGTGATAGCGCCGTGGTGCCCGCGTTGCGGGTGTCTGACACCATCAAGGCCGTGGACGCCAACGGGGTGGTGCTGGGCACGCCGGAGCGCGCCGGCCTGCGCGCGGTGCAGACCCCGCAGGGATTCGCCACCGACCTGTTGCTGCGGGCCTACCAGCGCGCGGGGGCGGACTCCACCGACGATGCGTCCCTCGTTGAGCAGCTCGGCTCCCCGGTGCAGGTGATCCAGGGCGATCCGATGGCGTTCAAGATCACCACGCCATTGGATTTGCGGTTGGCCGAAGCGCTGGTGGGGCGGTGAACGACCTGCCCCGCGTCGGCCTGGGCGTCGACGTGCACCCGATCGAACCGGGTCGACCGTGCTGGTTGGTGGGGTTGCTGTTTCCCGACGACGACGGCTGCTCCGGCCACTCCGACGGTGATGTCGGAGCGCACGCGCTGTGCGACGCGCTGCTCTCGGCGGCGGGGCTGGGCGATATCGGTGGGGTTTTCGGGGTGGACGATCCCAGGTGGCGCGGCGTCAGCGGCGCCGACATGCTGCGCCATGTCGTCGAACTGCTGTCGGAGCGCGGCTACCGGATCGGGAACGCGGCCGTGCAGGTGATCGGCAACCGGCCCAAGATCGGGCCGCGCCGCGACGAGGCGCAGCGGGTGTTGTCGGCGCTGGTCGGCGCGCCGGTGGCGGTGTCGGGCACCACCACCGACGGGCTGGGGCTGACGGGGCGCGGCGAGGGCCTGGCCGCGGTTGCGACGGCGCTGGTGGTGGTCGCCTCCTAGCCTCGCCGCGCGCCGAGCGTCACGCCGGTCTGCGCACGGCAATTGGCCAGGTAAGCTGGCACGTCGTGACCGATCACGGCCGCTTGCGGCTACACGACACGGCGGCTGGCTCCGTCCGTGATTTCGTGCCGCTGCGCGACGGGCACGTCTCCATCTACCAGTGCGGCGCCACCCCGCAGGGGCTGCCGCACATCGGCCATGTCCGCAGCGGGGTGGCCTTCGACATCCTGCGCCGCTGGTTAATCGCCCGCGGCTATGACGTCGCGTTCATCCGCAACGTGACCGACATCGAGGACAAGATCCTGAACAAGGCGGCGGCCGCGGGCCGGCCGTGGTGGGAGTGGGCGGCCACCCACGAGCGGGCCTTCACCGCGGCCTACGACGCGCTGGACGTACTGCCGCCGTCGGCGGAGCCGCGCGCCACCGGGCACATCACCCAGATGATCGAATTAATGGACCGCCTGATTGAAACCGGCCACGCCTATGCCGCGGCCGGTGACGTCTACTTCGACGTGCTCAGCTACCCGGAGTACGGGCAGTTGTCCGGGCACCGCATCGACGACGTCCATCAGGGCGAGGGCGTGGCCACCGGCAAGCGCGACCAACGCGACTTCACCCTGTGGAAGGGCGAGAAGCCCGGCGAGCCGTCATGGCCATCGCCGTGGGGCCGGGGACGCCCGGGCTGGCACATCGAATGCTCGGCGATGGCCCGCACCTATCTGGGACCCGAGTTCGACATCCATTGCGGCGGAATGGATTTGATCTTCCCGCACCACGAGAACGAAATCGCGCAGAGCCGCGCCGCCGGGGACGGGTTCGCCCGCTACTGGCTGCACAACGGCTGGGTGACGATGGGCGGGGAGAAGATGAGCAAGTCGCTGGGCAACGTGGTGTCCATCCCGGCGATGTTGCAGCGGGTGCGGGCGGCCGAACTGCGCTACTACCTGGGCAGCGCCCACTACCGGTCGATGCTGGAATTTTCCGAGACGGCGCTGCAGGACGCGGTCAAAGCCTATGTCGGGGTGGAGGAGTTCTTGCATCGAGTCCGCACCCGGGTCGGTGCCGTCGTGCCCGGTGAATGGACCCCACGGTTCGCCGCGGCCCTCGACGACGACCTGGCGGTCCCGGCGGCGCTGGCCGAGGTGCACCATGCCCGCGCCGAGGGAAACCGGGCGCTCGACGCGGGTGACCATGACTGCGCCCTCAAACATGCCGGGTCCATCCGGGCCATGATGGGGATCCTGGGCTGCGACCCGCTCGACGAGCGCTGGGAGACCCGCGACGAGACGTCGGCGGCGCTGGCCGCCGTCGACGTGCTGGTGCAGGCCGAACTGGAGAGCCGGCAGAAGGCGCGCGAGCAGCGTAACTGGGCGCTGGCCGACGAGATTCGGGATCGGCTGAAGGCGGCCGGCATCGAGGTGACCGACACCGCCGACGGGCCGCAGTGGACGCTGCACCCCGGCGATACAAAGTAGATGGCCGGTAACTCGCGGCGCCGCGGGGCGGTACGCAAAGCCGGCACCAAGAAGGGCCCCGTGGTCGGTTCGGGCGGCCAGCGCCGCCGCGCGCTGGAGGGGCGCGGCCCCACGCCGCCCGCGCACCTGCGGCCCAACCATCCGGCCGCCAAACGCGCGGCGTCGCAGCCCCACCGGCCGGCGGCGAAAAAACGCACGGACGAAACCGAAACGGTGTTGGGCCGCAACCCGGTGCTGGAATGCCTGCGCGCCGGTGTTCCGGCGACCGCGCTGTACATCGCCCTGGGCACCGAAGCCGACGAGCGGGTCACCGAATCCGTCTCTCGCGCAGGCGATCTGGGAATCGCGATCCTCGAGGTGCCGCGCGCCGACCTGGATCGGTTGACCGCCAACCATCTGCATCAGGGCATCGCCTTGCAGGTGCCGCCGTACGACTACGCCCACCCCGACGACCTGATCGCGGCGGCCACCAAATCCCCGCCGGCGCTGTTGGTCGCGCTGGACAACATCTCCGATCCCCGCAACCTCGGCGCGATCGTGCGTTCGGTGGCCGCGTTCGGCGGCCACGGCGTGATGATCCCGCAGCGGCGTTCGGCCTCGGTCACCGCGGTGGCATGGCGGACGAGCGCGGGGGCGGCGGCGCGGCTGCCGGTGGCGCGGGCCACCAATCTGACCAGGGCCCTACAGGATTGGGCCCACCGCGGGCTGCGGGTGATCGGCTTGGACGCCGGCGGCGACACCACGATCGACGACCTGGACGGCACCGACCCGCTGGTATTGGTCGTGGGATCGGAGGGCAAGGGCCTGTCGCGGCTGGTGCGGCAGAACTGCGACGAGGTGGTGTCGATCCCGATGGCCGGCCCGACCGAATCGCTGAACGCCTCGGTGGCCGCCGGAGTGGTGCTCGCCGAAATCGCGCGCCAGCGCAGGACTTAACGTCATCGTCAGGGCATCGCGTTGGCCCAGTCGATATGCCCTTCGAAGCCAAGGGTTTTCGCCATGTCCCGATAGCGGTC
The DNA here is from genome assembly GCF_010730195.1 of Mycobacterium conspicuum. NCBI lineage: Bacteria > Bacillati > Actinomycetota > Actinomycetes > Mycobacteriales > Mycobacteriaceae > Mycobacterium > Mycobacterium conspicuum. Next base: position 5,325,928 of record NZ_AP022613.1, on the reverse strand, counting down.
CCTGAAGTCTGTGTAAGACTCCTTGTCGCCACGTGCCCGCGCCAATAGAGCGCGCAGCCGCAGCAGCCAGATGTCGCGAACCGCCAACCCGTCGTCACCGGGCGCGGCCGCCAACCGGTTGACGGCGGCTTCGGCTTCGGTCAGATCGTCGGCCTGCCCGCGACCAAGCAGCGTTTCGACCAATACGTCGGTCGCAATAACTCCCCATGCCAGCAGCTGCCCATTGTGGACCAGATGGTTGAGCGCGTCCCGCATGAGCGGGATGGCGCCGTCGTAATGTCCCAGCCGGGCTTCTTCACGGGCCAAATACATTTCGACAAGCGGCAAATCGGCTAGGTGATGTTGGTCGAGAACGAATATGTCGCGGACGTCGGCCAGGACCTGCCGTCCGCGCTCACGCTCGGAAGCCGTTTGGCGGTGCACCAATGCAATGCCCAGTGTCACCTGTGCATGGGATAGCGCGAAGTCGTCGGCGGAACGCTCGGCGGCGTGCAGGGCATCCTCGATTTCGCGCATCGCGGAATCATCGGGGTTCAGCGCTCCGGTCGGTATCCCCGTGCCATAGGTGTACGTGACGGTCCCGGTGTAGGTCAGTGCGTCGGCGCTGCGCGCCATGGTGATGCCGTTTCGCATGTCGTCGCGCCACCCGGGACGGCCGAGGCAATACCGACCAACGGCGCGCGTTGTAAGGGCAATAGCCAGCGGGGATCCGGAAATGAAGTTGCCCTTAGCCGGATCGCCGTCGGCCGCGTCGATGACTGTCTGTGACCACCGCAACATGTCGGACCAATCCCCGCTCTCCATCTTGGCGTAGATCGGCGGGATGGATAACCCCACTGTCAAGACTGGATCACCGAGTGACTCGACGAGGGTCCAAAATTCGGATGCAGCCCGCGATGCCTCGCGTACTCGGCCGTGGTATGCATGGTCGGCCACCAGCCCCGACATCGCGATCGCCAGTGACGGCTTATCGCCCGCGACGGTACACAACTGCCGCAACTCCTCGAATCGGGTACTAGCCAAAGAGTGGACTCGAAAGGCGATGCCGCACAACATGGTCCGTGGCGCGATGCGCATGGCGATCCGATCTGGGTCATCACGAGGTAGACCGTCGGCAAGCTTTTGCGCGCGTTCCCAGCTCAGCCATGCGGCGGCGATGTCGCGGTTGGTGGCCCAGGTCGCCGCGCGCATGTGCCAGCCATAGGCGTCGTGCAGATCGCCTGCGGCTTCCAGGTGTTCGGCGATCATTGCGGCGTTCTGGTCGGCTGATTCCGGGTCGCGAGATTCGATGGCGGCGGCCAACCGGCGATGCAGGCGGGCGCGGTCGGATTTGAGCTGCGATTCATAGGCCACGGTGCGAATCAGCGGATGACGAAACGCATATTCGGCGCGCGGAGTGAATCGCACCTGTTCGACGAGATCGGCGTCGATCAGAGCTTCGACAACCGGATCGACTTCCACGCTGGCGAGCAGGTCGCGGTCAAAGCGAGCACCGATGACGGCCGCGGCGGCCAGCGTCGGTTTGGCGGCCGCAGCCAAGCGGTCGATGCGGGCGGCGATGGTTGCCTGCAGCGTCGCGGGCACGCTGACGTCGGCCACATCGGTATGGCAGGCGTAGCGGCCGTTTTCGCCGACGAGGACGCCGCGCTCGGCCAGATCACGGGTGATCTCCTCGGCGAAGAACGGGTTGCCGGCTGCCCGCTCGGTGATCAAGGCGGCGATTTGGCCCACTGACGGGTCGGGCCCGAGCAGTTCGGCTGCCAGCCTTGAGGTTTCGGCATCAGTCAGCGGTGCCAGCGTGATCGTCTGCGCGCCGGGACTTGCGCCAGAGCCCCGTGGTATTCCGGGCGATAAGTGATCAGCACCAGTGCCGGGGTTTGCGGGACCACCGCGAGAAAGTCCGCGATCATGGATTCGCTGACCTCGTCGATCCAGTGCGCATCCTCCACGACAAACACGGCTGGCTCGACGCGGGCCAGCTGCGCCGCGTTGATCAGCGCGGTCAACCGCCTTCGCCGCGCGTCGGGGTCGATCTTGGGCAACTCCACAGCGGCCTCGGCGATGCCCAACAAGTCGTCGAGCAGCAGCAGGTCCTGCGGATCGGCGTCGGGAACTCGCGCGCCCAGCGGACCGACGGCGCGCAGCAGGCGCGCCACCACATGGAACGGGATATCGGCGGCGTGTGACTCGCCGAACGTCGAATACACCTCGATGCCACGGCGTTTCGCCAGCGCGACGGCCTCGGCGATCAGCCGGGTCTTGCCGATGCCGGCAGGGCCGACGGCGGCAACCACCGACCCACGCCCACCGACAGCGCGGTCCAGCATCGCCGTCAGCGTGGTCAACTCCCATGCCCGGCCCACCAACGTCGACACCGAGACACCGGCCCGTTGCGCGGCAACACTCCGCAATTGCCGCGCGGGCATTGCGTGCGCGGCGCCCTTGACGTGAACCAGCTGCGGCTCCCCGAGCACCGCGGCGCCCTCCACGAGGCGCGCGGTGGAGTCACTGAGCATCACCCCCGCCGGGCGGGGCGACCGACTCCATCCGCTGGGCCATCCCCACCTGCTCGCCGATCGCGGTGTAACCCAGTGCGGCCGAACCGATCTCACCGGTGATCACCTGACCGGAGTTCAGCCCGACCCGAAGCTGCAGGTCGATCCCGTCTCGGCGCTGCACCTCGGCCGCCAGCCCCGAGATGTCCTCCTGAATGCCCAGCGCCGCCAGGCATGCCCGCAGCGCATGGTCTTCCAGCGCCACGGGCGCGCCGAACACCGCCATGATGCCGTCGCCGGTGAACTTGTCCACCGTGCCGCCGTAGCGCACCACCACCGCCGCGGCGCGCGTCACGAGTTCCGCCATGATCTCGCGCAGCCGCTCGGCACCCACCGCGGCGGCAATGTCCATCGAGCGCACCACATCGGCGAACAACACCGTGACTTGCTTGTACTCCGCGGGTGCGCCAGCTACCCCCGTGGGTGCGCCACATTCGTCGCAGAACTTCGCGGTCGATCGCAATTCTGCGCTGCACATAGCGCACGTTCGCGTGGCCGTCACCGACACAACAATAGGGCCCATGAATTAGCAATTCGGATTATTTGAAGATCACCAAAAACGCGAATCAATCCGCACGCCCAAAACCCGCCCGCGGGGATATAGTCGCCGAGTGATCAGCGCCGACTCGCTGACCGGGCGCGACAGCGAATTCGCGTTTATCCGGCGCTCCCTGACCGGGGCTGGCAGTCATTCCGGCGTGGTGATCGCCGGGGCGGCCGGTGTGGGCAAGACCTGGCTGGCCCGCGAGGCGCTACGGCGCGCCGAGGCCGCGGGTGAGCGCACCAAATGGATCGTCGGCACCGAATCGGCGCGCGCGCTGCCTTTGGGCGCGTTCATCGGCGAGCTGGGCGAGTCGATGTCGGACCCGCTGACAAACGTGCGGCGGGTGATCAGTTCCTTTGTCGCACAACAGCGTCGCGGCCGGGTGGTGGTCGGGATCGACGACGCGCATCTCCTCGATGGATTGTCCGCGCTCGTCGTGCATCAGCTGGCGCAGTCGGGCGGGGCGCGGCTCGTGGTCACCATGCGCACCGGCAGCGAGGAACCCGACGCGGTGACCTTGCTGTACAAGGACGGGCTGCTGGCCCGCCTCGACCTCGAACCGCTCTCGGCCGCGGCAACGCGCGAGGTCATCGAGAGCACGCTGGGCGGCCCGGTGGACGCGCGCAGCGCTGCCCGATTCGGGAAGCTGACCGGCGGCAACGCCCTGTTCCTGCGGCAGCTGCTGGCCGACCAGATAGCCGCCGGGCGGATGCGCAATCTGGCCGGGGTGTGGATGTGGGACGGTGACGTCGCGGTGTCGGCGAGCCTGTCCGACACGGTGGGCCGCCAGATGGGCCGGCTGAGCCCGCGGTTGGCGACGGTGGTCGACACCCTGTCGCAGTGTGAGCCGCTGGACGTGGACGTGCTGTGCGACTTGGTGCGCCGCGCCGACCTGGCGGCCGCCGAGCGGATGGGCCTGGTCAGCGTCGAGCGCACCGGCGGCCGACTGACGGCCCGGCTGGCGCACCCGCTGTTCGGTGAACTCCGCCGCGCCAGCGCCGGTGAAATGCATCTCTCGGCGATCCGGGGCAGGCTGGCGACGCGGCTGGCCCAGGACGCCGACACCGACATGCACGCCACCGTGCGCCGGGCGCTGCTGAGGCTGGAGTCGGATCTCGACCCCGAGCCCGAGCTGTATCTGGAATCGGCGCGCCACGCCATGACGCTGCTGGATCTGGATCTCGCCGACCGGTTCGCCGCCGCCGCGGCGCAGGCCGGTGCGCCCGGGGCCGCCGAGGTGCGCGCGATGAACCTGCTACTGCTCGGGCGCGGCGAACAGGCCGAGGCGGCGCTGCGTGACATCGCCGCCGGCCCCGACGGCCATCACTGGGCGACCGTGCGGGCGGCCAACCTGATTTGGAACCTGGCCAACCTTTCGGAGGCGGCGGTGATACTGGACGGCCTGGCGGCCGCGTCCGAGACGCCGACGCAGCAGGCGGAGCGGTTGGCGGTGCAGGCCTGCATCGAGGCGGCGTCGGCGCGCTGCGAATCCGCCGCCGAAAAGGCACGGACCGCATTGGGTTTCGCGGATCTTCCGGACCTGCACGCGATGATGGCCTCGCTGGCGTTGATCATGGCGATGGGGGCGCTGGGACAGGTCGACGAGCTCGCGGTCGTGGCCGAACAGACGCTGCGGCGGGCGACGACGTCGTTTCAGGCGTCCCACATGCGGTTCTGGTTCGGCGCCGTGTACGGTCGGGCCTGCCGGTTGACCGGGCGGATCGACGAATTCATCCGAACGGCAAAGCATTTGGCCGAATCCGCGCGCGACATTCCCGGCCTGGCGTATGCCAACCTGGCCTCCCTGCTGGCCGGCGCCGAACTGGCTCGCGGTGCCGTCGCCGAGGCGGTCAGGCTGGTGCATGAGGCGGTTGCCGGGGTGCAAAAGCACAATGTCACAACGGGTTTGCGCCCCGCCAGCTACTTCGCGTTGGCCGAGGCGCACGCCAAGCTGGGGCAGGCGGCCGAAGCCGGAGACGCTGCCGTCGCGGCGAGGTCGGCTGTGCCGCCGGGGTTTCTGTTCATGCACACCGGGTTGGCGCTGGCCGAGGGCTGGGCGATGGCGGCCGGCGGCCGACTGGGTGAGGCCGTGGCTTGCGCGCACCAGGCGGCGCTGCTGGCCCGCGAGCGCGGCCAGCCCACCCACGAGTTGTCCTGTATCCAGGCCGCGGCCCAGTGGGGCGACGCCTCGCAGGCGGCGCGCGCACGCGAGTTGGCGACGGCGTTGTCGCTGCCGCTGGCCGACGCCGTGGCGCTGCATGCGCAGGCCCTGTCGGCCGGGGGCGGCGAGCGGCTGCTGGAGGCCTCGGCGAAGTACCGGGATATCGGTGATCTGGTCGCGGCCGCCGACGCGGCGGCGCAGGCCTCGGTCGCGTTCGACGAGGGCCAGCAGCACAGGCGCGGGCTGTATGCCGCGGCGCTGGCGCGCGAATTGGCCGACGAATGCGGGGGATTGTGCACGCCGGCGGTGCGCACCCCGGCGGGTTTGAAGTTGTCGGGCCGCCAGCGCGATGTGATCGAACTCGTCGTGGCCGGCCTGTCCAACCGCCAGATCGCCGATCAACTGGTGATGTCGGTGCGCACCGTGGAGGGCCACGTGTACCGGGCCTGCCAGCGGGTGGGAGCCCAGTCGCGCGAGGAGCTGGCGTCGATCATCCGGTCCGGGCCCGGCGGCCCGGCGTAATTCGCGGCAAATTAAGTAGTCGACTACGCGTGCGCGCGGCGCGCCTTCGCCCATACCGTGCCAACAACATCGGCGTTGGCAAGGAGGCGGCATGGTCGAGATTCTGGATAGCCAAGACAGCAATGTAATCCACGCACTGCGATTGGCGCCAAAGAATCCGCTTCCGTATCGACGGCAACTCACGGCGGTGCGGTCATTCATCGATGGTTTCCAGGAGTTGATCGACGCCGGGGGTCCGATCAGCCGGTTGGTGCTCGCGCCCAAGTGGCTGCTGCCGAACGTGGTGATTGTCGCCACCGCGCAGGGTGCCCGTGATTTGTTGGGCCGCAACGACGAGATCGCCGACCGCGGCCGGGTCCGGACGATGGTCGAGCTGCGCGCGCTAATGGGCGGCAACCTGCTCGACCTGCCGCATGAGCGGTGGCTACCGCGGCGGCGCGCGCTCCAACCGATGTTCACCAAGCAGCGGGTGCCGCGCTACGCGGGACACATGGCCGCGGCCGCGCAGGGGATCGTGAATGGCTGGCGCGAAGGAACTTTCGTGGACCTGGACAGCGAGTGCCGCAAGCTGACGTTGCGCGCGCTCGGCCGCTCGGTGCTCGGGCTGGATCTCGACGAGCGCGCCGACGAGATCGGCTGGGCCTTGCGCACCGCCCTGGCCTGGGTGGCCGACCGCGCGGCGCGGCCGGTCAACGCCCCACGGTGGCTGCCGACCAAGGGGCAGCGCGCCGCCCGTCGCGCCAACGGCATGCTGCAGCGGCTGGCCGCCGAAATCCTGGATGGCGTGCGCGCGGATCCGGCGCGGGAAGCGCCGCTGGTGCAAGCGCTGATCGAGGCGGTCGATCCGGAAACCGGGCGCCCGCTGACCGACGACGAGATCTGCCACGAGCTGGTGTTGTTCATGCTCGCCGGGCACGACACCACCTCGACCACGCTGACCTATGCGTTGTGGTCGCTGGGGCATCACCGTGACATTCAGGACCGGGTGCGCACCGAGGTCTCGAAGATTTCGGCGGCCGGCGACCGGGCGCTGACTCCGGACGACGTGGCCGAACTCGGGTTCACCGTGCGGGTGCTGCACGAGGCGTTACGGCTGTGTCCGCCCGCGGCCGGGACGATGCGCTCACCCACCCGTGACATCGTGGTGGATGGCTACCGCGTCGAGGCCAAAACCATTGCCCTGGTGAGTTTTTACGCCCTGCACCGCGACCCGGTCCAGTGGACGGAGCCGCTGCGCTTCGACCCGGACCGGTTCCTCCCGGAACGGTCCAAGGGTCGCAGCCGTTGGCAGTACCTGCCGTTCGGCGGCGGGCCCCGCTCCTGCATCGGCGATCACTTCGCGATGCTGGAGGCCACCCTGGCGCTGGCCACCATCGTCCGGGCGGCCGAGATCGAATCGCTCGATGTGCAATTCCCGCTCGAGACACCGTTCACGGTGGTCGCCGCGAAGCCCGTTCCCGCCCGTGTGCTGAATGCCGCCGGTTCCGGCCTAGACACCCAGCAGCCGCACGCCGACCCACAGCGCCAGCACCGCCGCGACCAGGGCGGTGGGAACGGTGCACACCCCGAGGCGGGTGTACTCGGCGACGGGAGCCTCGACGTTTTGGCGGCGCAGAACCCCGCGCCAGAGCAGGTTGGATAGCGACCCGACGTAGGTCAGATTGGGGCCGATATTGACCCCGATCAGCACCGCCAGCACGGCCACCGGCCCGCTCGGCGCGACCAGCGGCACCAACACCAGCGTGGCGGGCAGATTGTTGACGACGTTGGCCAGCAGCGCGGCCACCGCCGCGATCGCCAGCAAACCGGGCAGCCCGGCGGCGGACGCTCCCGACGGCAGCACCGCGGAGATCGCGCGGCCCATCCCGTTGAGCGTGATCGCCTGCACGACGATGCCCAACGCCAGCACGAACACCAGAAACGACACGTTGACCGAGCGCGCGATCTCCCGCACTGACGTGTGTCCGCGCCGCAGGCTGCGCACCGCCAGCGCCGCGGCTCCCGCCAGCGCCACCCAGGCCGGGGCCACGCCCACCGACTCCGAGACGGCGAACCCGGCCAGCGTCAGCGCCACCACCACCAACACGAACACCGGCGGCCGGCGGGGTGGCCCGGCCCCGTCTGGCTTCGGCCGCTGGCGCAGATCTCGCGCGAAAAACACCCGAAAGACCACGTACACCGCGGCCACCGCGGCCAGCCACGGCAACGCCATCACCAGCGTGAATTTCGCGAACGACAGCTTTGCGACGTGGAAGGCCAGCAGGTTGGTCAAATTCGAGACGGGAAGCAGCAGCGAGGCGGCGTTGGCCAGATGTGCGGTGGCATAGGCGTACGGCCGCATCGACGTGCGCAGCCGACGGACGCTGACCAGCACCACCGGGGTCAGCAGTACCACCGTGGCATCTAGGCTCAGGACGGCGGTGATGGTGGCGGCGATCGCGAACACCTGCCGCAGCAGGCCGCCGCCCTGCGGACTCGTCCGCGCCATCGCCGCGCCGGCGTATTCGAACAGGCCCTCGTCGTCGCACAGCTTGGCCAGCACCAGCACCGCGCCCAGGAAGGCCACCACCGGGGCGAGCCCGGCGACCTGAGCGGCCGCCTGGCGCACCGAGATCGCGCCGATCGCGATCAGGATCCCCGCCGCCGGCACCGCCGCCAGCGCCTCCGGCCAGCCCTGTGGGCGCGCGACCGCGAACCCGAGCACCACGGCAAGCAGCAACAGCGCGACAGTCAAAAGCACGTGTGGGTTCGCCGATCAGATCCAGGGATCTTCGCGCTGGAACACCGTCGGCAGTTGCAGCGCGACACCGTCCTGCGTGGCCAGCTCGTCCAGAATGCGCATCGACGCGTCCAAGTCGTCGCCCGCATAGGGCAACGCCCGCAACGGCTTTGACAGCGGGCGGAAGAAGTCGTCCCAGTGGATCGGGATCGCTCGGCGTGCGCCCACCGCGCGGACCGTCTCCGTCCAGTAGTCGACCAGGTATGAGCGCGGATGCAACCCCAGCTGGCCGACCGACAGGTAGACCGTATCGGCGGCCTGTCCGGTCAACGCGCCCGCTTTGTAACCGGCGCTGCCCTGGATCAGCAGCCGCCGGTCCGAGGGCCGGTGGTGCACCAGCGTCGACCACGCCTCGCCGCATCGGTAGGCGGACACCTTCACCGGTGGTTTGACCGGGGCGTCGATCACCCCGGGGAACCGGTCGGGCGGGCAGTGGCGGGATTCGATCAACGTAACGTCGAAGGGGCCCAACCGAATTGGCTCTCCCGGGACGGCGACGACCACACGGTCGGCAAGAAGCCCGTGGCCGCGCCCGACGTTGGCCGCCGATTCGCCGCCGACCAGTCGCGCGCCGGTGCGGTCGGCGACCAGCGCCGAGTCCATCACGTGGTCGAAGTGGGTGTGCACCGGGATGACCGCCTCCAGCCGTGACACCTTGGCCCGGGCCAGGCAGCCGTCCACGCGTGCGGCCGACGGCTGTAGCTTGCCGGCCGCCACCCGCGCCAGGCCGGGGCGGGAGAAGAAGCCGTCGGTCATCAGCGCCGAAGACCCGTCGTCGATCAACAAGGTCGCCACCCCCAGCCACGTCACCGATAGCGGCGAATCAGCTTGGGCGGCAGGCACAGTGAACCGATCCGAATACCTCGCGATGTCGGGTCGGCCGAGCTTGAGTCGCATCAGCTGAACGCCTCGATGTCGGCGCCGGCCGCCTCAAGGCCTGCACGCACCGCGGCGGCGATGCGCACCGCGCCCGGTGAATCGCCATGCACGCAAACCGATTCCACCGAAACGGCGAGCCGTGATCCGTCGACGGCGGTGACCTCGCCGGTGCTCACCATGGCCACCACCCGCTCGGCGATCGCGGCCGGATCGTGCAACACCGCGCCCGGCTCGCGACGGGAAACCAGCCCACCGTCGGGCCGGTAGGCGCGGTCGGCGAAAGCCTCGGCCACCGTGCGCAAGCCGAGGCGGGTCGCCTCGCTGAAAAACGCCGAACCGGCCATGCCGAGCACCGGCAGGGCGGCGTCGACCAGGCGTACCGCCTCGGCCACGGCGGCGGCCTGCTCGCCGTTGGTCACGATCGTGTTGTACAGCGCGCCATGCGGTTTGACGTAGGACACCGCCGAGCCGGCGGCCCGTGCGATCGCCTGCAACGCGCCGATCTGATACACCACATCGGCCCGCAGATCCTCGGCCGTGACGTCGATGAAGCGCCGGCCAAATCCGGCTAGGTCGCGATAGCTCACCTGCGCTCCGATGCGCACCCCGCGCTCGGTGGCCGCGCGGCACACCCGCAACATGCCGGCGGGGTCCCCGGCATGGAAGCCGCACGCCACGTTCGCGCTCGTGACGATTTTCAGCATGGCGTCGTCGTCGCCGAGTTGCCAGACGCCGAAGCCCTCGCCCAAGTCGGCGTTGAGATCGATGCGCGGCACGCCCTACAGCTTAGGGCTAGTTCATCGTGGAAAGTTGGCGGCGATGGCGTCGACCAGGATGCGCGCGATCTTAAGGCCCTGGTTGGCCATGCCGTCGCTGCAGGCCGAGACGTCGATCACCACGTTGGATTTGGCGGTGATCCCGTGCGCGCAGGCGTACTCCTCGCCCGCTTCCCGGTCCACGACGGCGACGGTGATGCCGTCCGTGGTGACCGGCGCGCGGATGGTCCAGGTGATGGGGCTGTCGTTTTTCGCTCGGTAGGCGATGTGCCGGCCCACGCAGCGCTGCCACGAATGTTGCGATGCGGCAAGGAACTTGCGGGCGTCGGCGCCGCTGCCGTACGCGACCACGCCCTGGTCGACGTAGTGTTTGCCGCCGGTGTCGCTGAATTGCGTGCCCTTGGCCGCGACGTACCCGCTGCCCTTGTAGGCGGCCTCGACCGTGTTGAAAACCGCTCCCGCGCAGGCGGCGTCGGAATACGTGCCGTCATCGCCGGGCATCTGGTCGTAGGTCCGCAGCTCGGTCATGCCGTTGGTGCCCATGAGCTGATTGACCGTCGCCGCGTCGAGCAGCACGTCGGCCAATTGCGCCGCGGCGAGATCGGGTCCCCAACTCAGCGGGGCGCGGTCGCCGCCGACCCGCGGCACACCGGCAACGGTGGCGACACAGCCGGAGGTGCCGATGATGGTGGCGGCCGCCAGCGCGGCCCGCCATCGAATTGCCCGTCGCATGAGTTTCGTGCCTACTGCTTGGCCACCTTGGCGGCGATCTGCTGTGCGACCCCGACCGCCACCGCACCCGATTGGGTATAGCTGCACGTCACGATGTCGATGGCGACGTTGTTGCGCACGGTCAGGGCGCGCTGACAGGTCCAGCCGTCGCCGCCCTGCTGGACCTGGCTGGCGGTCAGCATGCCGTTGTCGTTGCTGGTTCCCGACACCGTCCACACGGTGTCCGGCTTGCCGGGGTTGATGTCGGAGAAGCGGCGATTCGAGCAGGCGGGCCAGGTGTGCGTCGAGGAGTCATAGAACGCGGCGGCGTCGCGCGCCGAGGGGAACGCGACGACGGCCTGGATGGCGTAGTGCTTGCGCCGCTTCGAGTCGTCGACGCTGTCGTCGAGCCGCTGGCCGCGGATGGCCGTCCAGCCGGTGTTGGCGTAGACCTTGTCCTGCGCCGGGCCGTCGATCGCCAGGCAGGTCGGGTCGCTCACGCTGGTGCTCCAGTCCCACATCGCCCTGCCGGAAAACCACACCTTCATCGAGGTGGCGTTGAGCGCGGCATTGATCTGGCTCGGGTCCAGCAGCAGCCCGTCCAGCGCCGAAACCGCGACGGGGGTCTGGGTCAGCGGCCCGGAGTGGTCGGCGGCCACGGGCTTGCCGTCGACCGTGGTGGCGCAGCCCGCGGCGCACGCGGCGACCAGCGCGAGCCCCGCAATCCGCTGACGCACTGTGCCTCCCCGTCACGCCGTCATTCCGTTGGCCAGGTTCGTGCGACAAGTTTAAGCGGCGGCGCGGATGCCCGACCGGTTTCGGCCAATCAGCCAGCACGACAGATAGATCACGAACGAGATGGTCGCGACGAACACCGAGACCGGCACCCCGGGCGCCAGCGACAGCACGATGCCTCCGACGGCGGCAACCTCGGCGAAGGCCACCGAGGTCACGATCGCCGCGGCCGGTGAGGCCACTATTCGGCCGGCCGCGGCGGCCGGGGTGATCAGCAACGACATCACCAACAGCGCCCCGACGATCTGCACCGCCTGGGCGGCCACCACCCCGACCAGCGCGGCGAACACGATGCCCAGCGCGCGCACCGGCACACCACGCGCGGCCGCGACCTCCGGATCCACGGTGGCGAACAGCAGCGGCCGATAGCACGTTCCCAGCACGGCGATGACCAACAGGCAGACCAGCGCCAGCATCGCCAGCCCGGAATAGCCGACCCCGACGATCTGGCCGGTTAGCAACGCGAAGCTGGTGGCGGTGCGGCCCGGGTAGAGGTTGATGAACAGCACCGCCAGGCCCAGCCCGAACGCCAGCACCACCCCGATCACCGAATCGCGCTCGTGGGCCCGCCGACCGAGAACGCCGAACAGCGCCGCCGCCAGCGCGCTGCCGATCAGCGCGCCCACGCCCACTTCGAACCCCACCAGCAACGCGAAAGCCGCTCCCGTCAAAGACAATTCGCTGGAGCCGTGCACGGCGAACGACATCTGGCGCATCACAATGAACGGGCCGATCAACCCGGCCACCAACCCCAGCAGCGCCGCCGCCAGCAGCGCCTGTTGGACGAAGTCGTGGCTGAGCAGGTGCGCGGTGATGTCGAACGAGAACAGGTGGTGCAGCGTGTCTTTCAGCCGCTCGTTCACTCCGGGTGCCCCTCGACCGCATCGCTGATCACCACGTAGCGATCCTTGGTCTTCACCACCTGAATGTCGGCATGGTAGAGCGCCGACAGCGTTTCGGAGGTCATCACCTGCTCGACGGTGCCGACCCGGAATCGGCCGTCGACCAAGTAGAGCAACCGGTCCACGTACGGCAGGATCGGGTTGACCTCGTGGGTGACCAGGATGACCGTGGTGTTGGCCACGCGACGGCGACGGTCAATCAGCGCCGCCGCCAGCCGGGCGTTCGCCGGGTCCAACGCCGACAGCGGTTCATCGCAGAGCAGCAGGGTCGGGTCGCTGGCCAGCGCCTGAGCGATGCGCATCCGCTGCAGTTCGCCGCCCGACATCACCCCGACCGGGACATCGGCCAGGTGTTCGCCGTTGACCTGCCGCAGTGCCTGCGCGACGGCCTCGCGTCGGCGGGCCCGATCGGCGGACCGCAGCGGCAGGGCGCCCCAGCGCGCTCCGTCGATGCCCAGCCGAACCAAGTCGCGGCCCCGCAGCATCACATCGCGGTCCAGCGAACGATGTTGCGGCACATAGCCGATACGGCCGCTGCCGGAGGTGACCCGCTTGCCGTCCACCAGCGCGGTGCCGGCACTCAGCGGAAGCTGGCTGAGCAGCACCTTCAGCAGGGACGTCTTCCCGCTGCCGTTGGGGCCGAGCACCGCGATGAACTCGCCCGGCGCAACGGACAGGTCAAGGTGGTCCCACAGGACCCGGTCGCCGAACGCCAGCCGAGCGCCGCTGAGCGACACCGCGTCCGCGCGAGCGGCGGTGTGCGGGGCCGGTGATTGTTGTTGCGGCGCTTTGAGACTCATAGCCCCGCTGGTTGATTCGACCGCAGCGCTGCGAGCAGCCGGCTGACCGTTCTGCGCTGCCAGGTCAGGTAGTCGATGCCGTCGGGCAGCGTCTCGGTCGCCTCGGTCACCGGCACCCCCGCCCGCCGCGCGGCGTCTTGCAGGCCGGTGATCGCGGCGGTCGAGGTCTGCGGGTTGACCACCAGTGCCGCCACCTGACGATGCTCGATCAGGTTGAGCACCGCCGCCATGTCGGCGGGGGCGGGATCGGTTTCGTTCTCGTTGGCCGCGGCGAACGCCGGCGGGGTGCGGTCGACCAAGCCGGACCGCGCCAGCAGGTAGTGCGCGACGGGCTCGGTCGCGATCACCCCGGCGCCGGGATACGCCTTGGCGATCGCGTGTTCGGAGTCGTTGATCGCATCGGCGCCGCGGCGGAACTCGGCCGCGTTGGCCCGATAGTCCGCGGTGTGGCGCGGGTCGATCGCCGCCAGCTTCTCCGCGACGGTGTCGGCAACCGATTTGGCGACGTTCGGGTCGTAGAAGACGTGTTCGTTGGCGCCGCTTTGGGCGAAAGAGAAAGCATTCACCGAGTTGACCGCCCGATGTCCGGCGAGCACGTCGTCGACCCACGGGTCGTAGCCGCCGCCGTTGTAGACCACCAGCGACGCGTCGATGATCGCGGCCGCTTCGGACGGGCTGGCCTGATAGGAGTGCGGATCGATGTCGGCGCCAGCCAGGATCGACCTGACGGGGATGTGGTTGCCGGCGACCGCGCGTGCCACGCTGCCCCACGCGTCGGTGGACGCCACCACCATCGGCGAGCCGAGGTGTCCGGGCCCCCCGGTCCCGCACCCGGCCAGTGCCGTGCAGCCGGCCAGGAAAAGGACTACGAGCCGTCGGTTGAACGCCGTGCGCACGCTCGTTTTCCTTTCTGGGACCCGCCCGGGTCGACCCCTAATCCTAATGACAATCGTTTCCATTAGGAAGTGGCGCGCGTATCCGCTGGTGGCGGTCGCCTTGCACCGTTGTAGCGTCACCGAACGTGAGTCCCACAACGCGGCGGCGAGCGACTCTGGCGTCGTTGGCGGCCGAGCTGAAGGTTTCGCGGACCACGATCTCGAACGCCTTCAACCGGCCGGATCAGCTGTCGCCCGAGCTGCGCGAGCGGGTGCTGGCCACGGCGAAGCGGTTGGGCTATGTGCCCGACCCGCTGGCCCGATCGCTGCGCACCCGCAAGGCCGGTGCCGTCGGACTGGTGATGACCGAGGCGCTGACGTATTCCTTCAGCGACCCGGCGGCGCGGGATTTCGTCGCGGGCGTGGCGGAATCGTGTGAGGAGCTGGGGCAGGGGCTGTTGTTGGTGGCGGTGGGACCCAGCCGCAGCCTCGAGGAGGGAACGGCCGCCGTGCTCGGCGCCGGGGTGGACGGCTTCGTCGTGTATTCGGTCGGCGACGACGATCCCTACCTGCCCGTGGTGCTGCGGCGACGGCTGCCGGTCGTGGTGGTCGATCAGCCCAAAACCCTCGCCGGGGTATCGCGGGTCGGCATCGACGACCGCGCGGCGATGCGCGAGCTCGCCGAGTACGTGCTCGGGTTGGGGCATCGCGAGATCGGGCTGCTGACCATGCGGCTGGGCCGGGACCGTCGGCACGACCTGGTCGATGCCGAGCGGCTGAAGTCACCGATCTTCGACGTGCAGCGCGAGCGCATCCTCGGCGTGTGGGACGCGATGCGGGCCGCCGGTGTCGACCCGGACTCGCTGACCGTGGTGGAAAGCTACGAGCACCTCTCGACGTCGGGTGGCGACGCGGCCAAGGCGGCGATGGAGGCCAATCCGCGGATCACCGCCCTGATGTGCACCGCTGATATTTTGGCGCTCTCGGCCATGGATTACCTTCGCGCACATGGCATTTTCGTTCCGGGCCAGATCAGTGTCACCGGGTTCGACGGCGTGCCCGAGGCGATCAGCCGCGGGTTGACGACGGTGGCGCAGCCCAGCCTGGGGAAGGGCCGTCGGGCCGGCGAGCTGTTGCTCAAGCCGCCCCGATCGGGCCTGCCGGTCGTTGAGCTGCTGGACACCGAGTTGATCCGCGGGCGGACTTCGGGGCCGCCGGCTTAGCTGGTTCCGGAGGCGGTTTCGGTGTCGCCGATCAGCAACCGCACAGCCAGGTCCAGCCGCTTGCTGACGTCGGTGGCCGAGGCGCGCCGGGTGAGCCAGGCAAGCAGGTTCGACAGCCACACGTCCGAGATCACCCGGGCGATGTGGTACTGGTCCTCGGTCGGTTCGCCGTCGGCCATCGCGCGCGCGAACATGGAGTCGATCAGCTTCTCGACCTGGTCGACCTCGCTGGCCGCCGACGCGTCGGCGAACACGTAGGCCCGCGTCATCGCCTCGGTGAGCAGCGGATTGCGTTGCATCGCCCGGTTGAGCTTGCCGACCATGAAGTTCAGCCGCTGAAACGGCGTGCCGCCGGCGACCGAGGAGCGGTCGGTCTTGGCGTCGATGCGGCCGAACTCGCGGCCCAGCGCCGACACCAGCAGGTGCACCTTTGACGGGAAGTAGCGGTAGAGCGTGCCCACGGCGACGTCGGCCCGGTCGGCGACGGCGCGCATCTGAACCGCCTCGTAGCCGCCCTTCGACGCGATGGCCATGGTCGCATCGAGGATGCGCTTACGGCGCTCCCGCTGTGCCTCCGAGCCGAGTTCGGATTCGGCCAGTACCGCCACGTTCACGACCTCGCGCGGCTGCGAGTCAGAAGCGCGTCCCGTGTTGGTGTTCGCAGGCATGTGACGGATTCCCCCTCTTTCGGGCGGTTCGTTCGCAAACGATAACCAAGCCGAGCGTGAATTTCCCACCTCCGTCCCGCCGGTCCAGCGGACCTGTCCTGCTGTGATGGCGTTCGACTTGACGTTCGATCGCTGGCACTATTAGAACACGTTCTAGTGCGCGCGGGCGCGCTGTTATGACGACGCGGAGGACTAACACGTGGTAGCGACCGTCACCGACGAACAGTTCGCGGCACGTGAATTGGTGCGCGATTGGGCCCGCAGTTCGGGTTCCAGCGAGGCCAGCCGCGCCGTCGAGCAAGGTGACGCCGACGCGTGGCGGCCGGTGTACGCGCGCCTGGCCGAGCTGGGACTGTTCGGCGTCGCCGTCGCCGAGGACCGCGGCGGGGCCGGCGGCAGCATCGAAGACCTGTGCGCCATGGTCGAGGAGGCGGCCAAGTCGCTGGTGCCCGGGCCGATCGCGACGACCGCGCTGGCCACGTTGGTCTTGGATGACCCCACTGTGTTGTCAGCGCTGGTCTCGGGTGAGCGGTTCGCCGGGTTGGCTTTGGAGGGCGACGTCGAGTTCGACGGGACGCGGGCATCGGGCACCGTCCCGTGGGTGCTGGGCGGCGCCGACGGGGGCGTCCTGCTGGTGCCGTCCGACGGAAAGTGGCTGCTGGTCGATACCGGCAGCGACGGGGTCGTCGTCGAGCTGTTGCGGGCCACCGATTTCTCCCGGCCGCTGGCCCGGGTGGTGCTGACGTCGGCGCCGGCCACGGTTGTTTCGGCGTCTTGCGAACGCGTGGAGAACCTGGCCGCCACGGTGCTGGCGGCCGAGGCGGCCGGCGTCACCCGGTGGTCGCTAGACACCGCGGTCGCGTACGCCAAGGTGCGCGAGCAGTTCGGCAAGCCGATCGGCAGTTTTCAGGCCGTCAAGCACCTGTGTGCCGAGATGTTGTGTCGCGCCGAGCAGGCCGAGGTGGCCGCGGCCGACGCGGCCCGGGCCGCCGGCGAGTCGGACGAGCGTCAGTTCGCGATCGCCGCGGCGTTGGCGGCCAGCGTCGGGATCGCTTCGGCGAAGGCCAATGTCAAGGACTGCATCCAGGTGCTCGGCGGGATCGGCTGCACCTGGGAGCACGACGCGCATCTGTATTTGCGCCGGGCGCACGTCATTGGCCGGTTCCTGGGTGGGGCCGAGCCCTGGCTGCGCCGCATCACCGCGTTGACTCAGGACGGTGTGCGCCGTCGCCTGGGGATCGACCTCACCGAGGTGGAAGGCCAGCGAGCCGAAATCGCTTCTGCCGTAGCCGAAATCGCCGCGCTGCCACCCTCCGAGCGGCAGGTGGCCCTCGCCGAGGCCGGGCTGCAGGCGCCGCACTGGCCGGCGCCGTACGGGCGCGCCGCCTCGCCGGCCGAGCAGCTGCTGATCGACCAGGAGATGGCGGCGGCCGGCGTCGAGCGACCCGATCTGGTGGTCGGCTGGTGGGCGGCGCCGACCATCCTCGAGCACGGCACGCCGGAGCAGATCGAGCGGTTCGTCCCGGCCACGATGCGTGGTGAATTCCTTTGGTGCCAGCTGTTTTCCGAGCCGGGCGCCGGCTCGGACCTGGCGTCGCTGCGCACCAAGGCGGTGCGCACCGACGGTGGCTGGTCCCTGACCGGACAGAAGGTGTGGACGTCGGCGGCGCACAAGGCGCGCTGGGGCGTGTGCCTGGCCCGCACCGACCCGGACGCGCCCAAACACAAAGGCATTACTTACTTTTTGGTGGACATGAAATCGCCCGGCATCGAGATCCGGCCGCTGCGCGAGATCACCGGCGACTCGCTGTTCAACGAGGTCTTCCTGGACAACGTGTTCGTGCCCGACGAGATGGTGGTGGGCACGGTCAACGACGGCTGGCGGCTGGCGCGGACCACGCTGGCCAACGAACGCATCGCGATGGCCAGCGGCACTGCGTTGGGCAACCCGATGGAGGAGCTGCTCACCGTGCTCGCGACGCTGGATCTCGATGTCGCGCAACAGGATCGGCTGGGGCGGCTGATCGCGTTGGCGCAGACCGGCGCGCTGCTGGATCAGCGCATCGCCCAGCTCGCCGTCGGCGGCCACGACCCGGGGGCGCAGTCCAGCGTGCGCAAGCTGATCGGGGTGCGCTATCGGCAGGCGCTCGCCGAATACGCGATGGACGTCTGCGAGGGCGGTGGATTCGTGCACAACCGCGCCGTGTTCGACTTCCTCAACACCCGCTGCCTGACGATTGCCGGCGGCACCGAGCAGATCCTGCTCACGGTGGCCGCCGAGCGGCTGCTCGGCCTGCCGCGGTAGCCGGCCGGCGGCGAGATTGCCGCCAAGGCTGTGACTTTTGGAAAATCACGACCCTGGGGGCAATCTCGGCGGATTAAGAGAAGGTGGTCTGAGCGCAGGTGCTGGGCGAGGTGATGTTGACGCCGGTGTAGACCACCTGGATGTGGGTGCAGGCGATGACGTTGTTGTCGGTCTTGGGTAGGCCGGTCGACCAGTCGGTCGAGTCGATGCGGCCCGTCGTCTGGTACTTGTCCGGCGGCCCCTCACCCATGTAGATGGTGGTGACCTCGTCGGACCCCATGGCCTTGTTGACCCGCTCGAACTGCCCGGTGCCGTGAACATCTAAGTACGCCAACCGATTTGACGAGCGGATCTCGGTGGTTTGGCGAGCCCACAGCCCGGGCGGGAAGCCGGTCACACCGTCGGGGGTGCGCATGTCGGCCCCGACGACGAAGTCGCAGTGGCCGTCGGCTTTGAAGCAGTTCAGGAAGGCGTGCGTCTCCAACTGGTTGGGCCCGTCGAGGGGGAACAGGGTGACGGCGTCGTTGCTGGCCGCCGATCCGATCGGCGCGGTCAGGCAGGCCAGCATCGATCCGGCGGCGATTCCCGTGGCGAATCTCGTTAACAGCCGCATCATCGGCGCTCCCCTTTCCGGCTCGCTGAGCCTAAGGCAGGAGGCGACCCCGCGACTAGTCCCGTCGCTGCTAGGAGCCGCCGGGGCCACCGTTGCCGCCGACGCCGCCTTCGCCGCCGGCCCCACCGTTGTTTCCGAGGTGCGGGTCGCCAGGAGCGCCGTTGCCGCCGATGTTTCCGCCGAGCCCTTCGCCGCCGTTGCTGCCGGTGCCGCCTCGACCGCCGTCACCGCCGAATCCGCCTTCGGTGCCGTTGCCGCCGGTGCCGCCGGGGCTGGCATTGCCGCCGCGGCCGCCGTCCCCGCCGTCGCCGCCCCTGCCGCCGGTGGCCCCGGTGAAGCCCGAGCCCGCGGCGGCGTTGCCGCCGTTGCCCCCGTCGCCGCCGGTGCCGGCTATGCCGCCGTTGCCGGCGGTTCCGCCGGTGCCGGCGCCACCACCGGCTCCGGCGCTGCCGCCGTCACCCCCCGTGCCGCCGGTGCCGGGCGCGACGCCGGCGGCACCCGCACTGCCATTGCCGCCGACGCCGCCGTTGCCGCCGGTGCCGCCCGTGCCGCCGATGTTTGTGGATGTACCGCCGGTGCTGAGGCCGCCGGTGCCGCCGTTGCCGCCGGCCCCACCGGTGCCGCCGACGAACGGTGACGGGGGCGGCGTCACGAACGTGTAGCTGCTGCCGACGCCGCCGTTGCCGCCGGCGCCGCCATTACCGGCGGCTTCGGTCAGATCGCCTCTGCCGCCGGCGCCCCCGCGGCCGCCGTTACCGCCGGCGCCGCCCGCCGCGCTGGTGTTGTCGGCGGCGTTGCCGCCGTTGCCGCCTTGGCCGCCGTTGCCGCCGGCGCCGCCGGCGAGGCTGGTGTTTCCGCCTGTGCCGGCCGTGCCGGCGTTGCCCCCGGCGCCCCCGCTGCCGCCGGCGCCGCCGGGGCCGCCCTGGGTGACGCGGACGGGGCTTCCGCCATTGCCGCCGTTGCCGCCGTTGCCGCCGGCTCCGCTGGCGCCGTTGGTGCCGCCGGCGGCCGAGTCGCCGCCGTCGCCGCCGCCGCCGCCAGCGCCGCCGGCACCGCCGTTGTCGCCGGCGAAGTCGGGGGCGGTGAGGTTGCCGCCCGTGCTGCCGGTGCCGCCGTTGCCGCCGGCGCCGCCGGCCCCGCCGTCGCCCGCGGTTGCGGCGAACAAGCCTGACCTGCCGCCGTCGCCGCCCTTGCCGCCGGCGCCGCCGGCCGGGGCCGTGCTGTTGCCCGACCCGGTGTCGGCCCCGCCATTGCCGCCGGCGCCGCCGTTGCCGCCGGCCCCACCGTTGCCGCTGAGGCTGCCGGTGCCGAGTGCGTCGCCGCCGGCCCCGCCGTTGCCGCCCGCGCCGCCGGTATCGCCGGCCTTTCCGGCGTCGCCCGGGTTGCCGGCGGCGCCGTTGCCACCGGACCCGCCGCTGCCGCCGACCCCTCCGGCACCCGCGGTCGCCCCGGTGCCGGGGTTGCCGGCGTCGCCGCCGCTGCCGCCGTCACCGCCGGCCGGGGCCGTGGTGCCGCCGGTGCCGGTGTCGGCCCCGCCGTCGCCGCCGTTGCCCGCGTTGCCGCCGTTGCCCGCGGCGCCGCCCACGCTGCCGGCGCCGTCGGCGTTGCCGCCGTTGCCGCCGATCCCGCCGCTGCCGCCGATGAAGCCGCCGCCACCCGCGACGCCCGCGCCGCCGTCGCTGCCGTTGCCGCCGTCGCCGCCGGCCCCACCAATGCCGCCCTTGCCGGGGGTGGCGCCGTTGCCGACCAGACCGGCGCTACCGCCCTGACCGCCGGCGCCTCCAGCGCTGCCGATGTTGCCGGCGCTGGCCCCGGCCGCGCCGCCGTTGCCGCCACTGCCGCCGTTGCCGGCGTTGCCGCCGGCGCCGGTCGAGCCGCCGTAGCCGCCGCCGGAGCCGTTGCCGCCGACGCCGCCGGCGCCGCCGAGGCCGCCGGCGAAGCCCGAGCCGGCGGCCGCGCCGCCGCCGGCGCCGCCGTTGCCCGCGTCGCCGCCGTTACCGCCATTGCCGGCCTGGCCGCTGGTGGATCCGGCCCGGTAGGCGTCGCCGCCGGCACCGGCCCTGCCGCCGGCGCCGCCCTTGCCGCCGTCGCCGGGCTTGATGGTGGTGGTGCCGGGCGTGCCGTTGCCGCCGTCGCCGCCGGTGCCGCCGGCGCCACCATTTCCGCCGGTGTTGGTGGAGATGCCGCCCTTGCTGTCGCCGCCGGTGCCGCCGTTTCCGCCGGCTCCGCCCGTGCCGCCGTTGATCTTGCCGGGCGGGGCGAAGCTGCCTGTCGCGCTGGCGCCGACGCCGCCGTTGCCGCCGTTGCCGCCGACGCCCGCGGTCTCGGCGAGATCGCCGGTGCCGCCGTTGCCGCCGTTGCCGCCGTTGCCGCCGGCGCCGCCGGCGAAGCTGCCGCTGTAGTTGGTGCCGCTTCCGCCGGTGCCGCCGTTGCCGCCCCTGCCCCCGGCGCCGCCGGCCAGGCTGGACGCGCCGCCACTGCCGGCGGTCCCGGCCGCACCGCCATTGCCGCCGCTGCCGCCGGCGCCGCCGTCGCCGCCGGCCGGGAAGATGCCGCCGCCACCCGTGCCGCCGTCACCGCCGTTGCCGCCGGCGCCGCTGGCGCCGTTGGTGCCGCCGGCGCCGGAGTTGCCGCCGGTGCCGCCGATCCCGCCGGCGCCGCCGGCGCCGCCGTTGTCGCCGCGGCCGTTGACGGTGGCGGCGTTGCCGTTGCTGCCGGTTCCGCCGCTGCCGCCGCTGCCGCCATTGCCGCCGTCGCCGGCCCTCGAGCCGGTACCGGTCGCGGTGCCGGCGTTGCCGCCATTGCCGCCGTTGCCGCCACTGCCGGCGGACGGGGCGGTGCTGCCGCCGTTGCCCGTGTCGGTGCCGCCGTTACCGCCGGCACCGCCGTTGCCGCCGGCGCCGCCGTTGCCGCCGACGCTGCCCGGGCCGGTGGCTTGACCACCCGAGCCGCCGGCGCCGCCCTTGCCGCCGTTGTCGCCGTTGGCGCCGATGTCACCGGGGTTGCCGTCGGCGCCGTCGCCGCCGATCCCGCCATTGCCGCCGCTGCCGCCGCTGCCGGTGGTGGCGCCGGTGCCGGACTGGCCGGCGTTACCGCCGGCGCCGCCGTTGCCGCCGGCAGGCGCGGTGGCGTTGCCGGTTCCGGTGTCGGCGCCGCCGTTGCCGCCGGCGCCGCCGCTGCCACCGTCACCGGCGTCTCCGCCCACGCCGCCGGCGCCGGTCGCGTTACCGCCGTTGCCGCCGCGGCCACCGTTGCCGCCGTTGTCGCCGACGCTGCCGTCAGCGCCGACGTTGCCCTTGGTGCCGTCGCCGCCGTCGCCGCCGTTCCCGCCGGCGCCCCCGTTGCCTGCCGTGGCACCCGTGCCGGCGCGTCCGGCGTCGCCGCCGTTGCCGCCGTTGCCGGCGTTCGGGGCGGTGGCGGCGCCGGTTCCGGTGTCTGTCCCGCCGTTGGCGCCGGTGCCGCCGTTGCCGCCGTTGCCGGCGTTGCCGCCGGTGCCGGTGGCGCCGCCGTTCCCGCCGTTGCCCCCAGCCCCGCCGTTGCCGCCGTTGTCGCCGGTGCGCCCGGGGGCGAGGGCGTTGTTGCCGATGCTGCCGGTGCCGCCGTCACCGCCGTTGCCGCCAAAGCCGCCGGCGCCCGCGTTGGAGCCGGTACCAGTGCCGGTGCCCGCCCGGCCCGCGTCGCCGCCGTTGCCGCCGGCGCCGCCGTTCGGGGCGGTGGCGGAGCCGTTGCGGTTGATGTCGGGACCGCCGTTGCCGCCGTTGCCGGCGTTGCCGCCGTCGCCGGCGTCGCCGCCAATACTGCCGGTGCCGCTGGCGTTGCCGCCGCTGCCGCCGGCGCCGCCGTTGCCGCCGGCCCCGCCGTTGCCGCCGGTCTGGCCGACGTCGCGGAAGCCGCCGTCTCCGCCCTTGCCGCCGGCGCCGCCGGTGCCGCCGTCGCCGCCGACACTGCCGGTGCCGGTCGCGGCCCCGCCGTTGCCGCCCGCCCCGCCGCTGCCGCCGCTGTCGCCCGGGTTCCCGGCGGTGCCCGCGTTGCCGATCGCGCCGTTGCCGCCGGCCCCGCCGTTGCCGCCGCTACCGCCGGCGCCCGCGGTGGCGCCGGTGCCGGCGTGACCGGCGTCGCCGCCGTCGCCGCCCGCGCCGCCGGCAGGGCGGCGGTCCCGCCCGTGCCGGTGTCCGCCCCGCCGTTGCCGCCGCTGCCGCCGTTGCCGCCGCTGCCCGCGGTGCCGCCGACGCTGCCGGCGCCGGTGGCGTTGCCGCCGTTGCCCCCGGCCCCGCCGTCGCCGCCGGCGTAGCCGACGCTGCCGGCGGCGCCGACCACGTTGCCGTTGCCGCCCGCACCGCCGTTGCCGCCCGTCCCGCCCGTACCGCCGCTGCCCGGAGTTGCGCCGGTGCCCGCGACGCCGGCGTCTCCGGCGTCACCGCCTACCCCGCCGTCGCCGCCGGCGGCGGCGCCCGTGCCGCCGTTGCCGCCGACGCCGCCGTTACCACCGTTGCCCGCGTTGCCGCCGGTGTTGCCGGGGCCGACGGCGAACGCGTTGCCGCCGCCACCGCCCGTCCCACCGCTGCCGCCGGCGCCTCCCGCGCCGCTGGTGAAGGTTGAGCCGGGGGCCGCGTTGCCGCCATCGCCGCCGGCGCCACCGGTGCCGCCCTGGCCGCCGACGCCCGCGAGGCCGCCGTTGCCGACGGTGCCGCCCTTTCCGCCCACGCCGCCGGCGCCGCCGCTGCCGCCGTTGCCCGGAGCGACGCTGCTGGTCCCGGTCAAGCCGGTCCCGCCGTCGCCGCCGGTCCCGCCCGCCCCGCCGGCTCCGCCGGCGTTCGCAACGACGCCGTACCTGCTGTCGCCGCCATTGCCACCGTTGCCGGCGGCCCCGCCGGAGCCTCCGGTCGGGGCCGTGCCGGCGTCGCTGCCGCCGCCGCCGTTGCCGCCGGCGCCGCCCGCACCGCCTGACTCCGCGGCGTCGCCGGTGCCGCCGGCGCCGCCGTTGCCGCCGTTGCCGCCAGCGCCACCCGCCGCACCGCCGGTGCCGCCGTTGCTGGCGTTGCCGCCGTTGCCACCCAGGCCGCCCGCGCCTCCGGCGCCGCCGTCTGCGCTCAACTTGCCGCCAGCGCCCTTCCCGGCCGTGCCGGCGGCGCCGCCGTTGCCGCCCGCACCGCCAGCGCCGCCACTGCCGGTGGTCACGGCAGAACCATTGCCACCGGCCCCGCCGGCGCCGCCAGTGCCGCCCGCACCGCTTGCGCCGTTGGTGCCGCCGA